>NZ_CP009631.1:3011610-3317416 GCF_000959445.1 Burkholderia vietnamiensis LMG 10929
ATCTCGAAGATCTGCTGCGTGACGATCGAACGCTCGAACTGCTCGGCAAACTGCTGATACGTCTCCCAGTTCACACTCACGCGATACCCGGACAACTGCCCCGCCATCGCCAGCCACCACACGCCGTGGTGAATCCCGCTGACGACCGGCGTACGCTGCCCGACCCGCGCCAGGCTCGCGAGAAACAACCGATAGTCGGCGAACTGCTGAAACCGCTCCGACACGACGATCAACCAGTCACACGCAATCGCATCGTTGAACGCCGCATCGGCATGCCAGTGCGCACCGCCGGCGAGCGGCACCGGCCGCCCGTCCCACGAACACACCTGCCACCGATACAACAGCCGCCCGTCGATCTCGTTCGCGAGATTCAACGCATCGACGATCGGCCCCACACCCGACATCGACACGGGCGGCAACGCAACGATCGCCACCTGCGTCGTGCGGGTGGCGCCTGCGGGACGAGACACCGGGACCACGATGAAAACCGCCCGTCGCGTTACTTGAGACTGCCCGACAGGAACTGCTTCAGACGCTCGCTCTGCGGACGCACCAGCACTTCCTTCGGATCGCCCTGCTCCTCGGTCCGCCCCTGATGCAGGAACATCACGTGGTTCGACACGTTGCGCGCAAAACCCATCTCGTGCGTGACGACGATCATCGTGCGCCCCTCCTCGGCGAGCTTCTGCATCACCTTCAGCACCTCGCCGACGAGCTCCGGATCGAGCGCCGAAGTCGGCTCGTCGAACAGCATCACGTCCGGATGCATCGCGAGCGCCCGCGCGATCGCGACGCGCTGCTGCTGGCCGCCCGACAGATGCGACGGATACTGCTTCTCGACGCGCGGCGGCAGACCAACCTTCTCCAGATACTCGCGCGCACGCTCCTCGGCCTCTTTCTTCGTGATGCCGAGCACATGCACCGGCGCTTCCATCACGTTCTCGAGCACGTTCATGTGCGCCCACAGATTGAAGTGCTGGAACACCATCGCCAGCTTCGTGCGGATCCGCTGCAACTGCTTGTGATCGGCAACTTCCAGCGCGCCGGCACGGTCGGTCTTGGTACGCACGGTCTCGCCGTCGACGACGATCTGCCCCGCGTTCGGCCGCTCGAGAAAATTGATGCAGCGCAGGAACGTGCTCTTGCCCGAACCGCTCGCGCCGATGATGCTGATGACGTCGCCGGCCTTCGCGTTCAGCGACACGCCCTTGAGCACCTCGTTATCGCCATAGCGCTTGTGAATGTCGACCGCGGCAAGCTTGACGGAAGCGGACGCGCTCGTTTGAGTGATCTCGGCCAACTGGCTCTCCTCGAAGTGAAATCAATGACGTCCGGCCGCGAGATACGCGAGCCAGTGGCGCTCCGCCCGGCGAAATGCCGCGACGAGTGCGAACGATACCGCAAGATAGATCAGCGCGGCGAGGCCGAACGACTGGAACGCCATGTAGGTCGCGGAATTGGCGTCGCGCGCAACTTTCAGAATGTCCGGCACGGTCGCGGTGAACGCGACGGTGGTCGCGTGCAGCATCAGGATCACCTCGTTGCTGTACAGCGGCAGCGCACGCCGCAGCGCCGACGGTACGATCACGCGCCGGTACATCGTGAACGGCGACATCCCGTATGCGCGCGCAGCCTCGACCTCGCCGTGCGGAATCGCACGGATCGCACCGGCGAAGATCTCCGTCGTGTACGCACACGTGTTCAGCGCGAACGCAAGAATCGCGCAGTTGAAGCCGCTGCGGAAAAACGCGTCGAGCAGCGAATGCGAACGGACGAACTCGAGGCTGTACATTCCCGTGTACATCAGCAGCAACTGCACGTAGAGCGGCGTGCCGCGAAACACGTACGTGTAGAGGCGCACCGGCGTCGACACCCAGCGCTTCTTCGACACGCGCGCAACGGCGAGCGGCACCGCGCACACGAAGCCGAGCGAAATCGACGCGACCAGCAGCCACAACGTCACCGCGAGGCCGGACAGCCGCTGGCCGTCCCAGTAAAGAAACGCCTGGCCGAATTCCTGGAGAATCTCGATCATAGTTCTGCGTGCCGCACGCCCATGGAATAACGCTTCTCGAGCTGGATCAGCACGAGATTGGAAACGGTCGTGATCGCAAGATAGATCAGCGCCGCAACGAGAATGAAGAAGAACATGTTGAAGGTGCTCTTGCCGGCGTCCTGCGCGGCCTTCACGACGTCCGCGAGGCCGATGATCGACACCAGTGCGGTCGCCTTCACGAGCACCTGCCAGTTGTTGCCGATGCCCGGCAGTGCGAAGCGCATCATCTGCGGAAACATGATCCGCGCGAACACGCGCGCGCCGCTCATCCCGTAGGCCGCGCCCGCTTCGAGCTGGCCGCGCGGCACCGACAGGAACGCGCCGCGGAACGTCTCGGTGAAGTACGCACCGTAGATGAAGCCGAGCGTCAGCACGCCGGCGACGAACGGATCGATGTCGATCTGGTCCCAGCCCAGCAGGTCGGTGAACTGGTTCAGCCAGATCTGAATGCTGTAGAACAGCAGCAGCATCAGGACGAGATCGGGCACCGAGCGGATCAGCGTCGTATAGCCGGTCGCGATCGCTCGCAGCACCCGGTTGTGCGACAGCTTCGCCACCGCGCCGATCAGCCCCAGCGCCACCGCGGTGGCGAGCGACAGAACCGACAGCTCGATGGTCTGCACGGTGCCGGCCCACAGGACGGGACCAAAGCCGTAAAGGAACACGCGCGTCTCCAGTGTTGACAGGGTTACCGGCGCGCATACCTGTCCCACGCCGGGCTGACGCGGATAGTCGCAAGCGAAAATATTTGTCTCAAATCACCTCGTCCGCCATTGCTGCGTCGCAGCAAACGATGCGGCGATTTGAACGCGCGGGCTACGGCGCTGTTTCAAAAGGAAAAAAGCCGCTCCCTGACAGTCGTACAACACGCAGGGAAGCGGCTTTTTTGCAATTTTCCGGTCGCTTTTTCGATATCGCGACGCGCCGGGAGTCAGCGCCCCTTCAGGATGTCGGAGCGCGAAGTCGTGTAGACGAGCCCGTCCGGGCCGAAATGGACGTTGAAGAACGCGTCGGTGTTCACGCCGTCCTCGAGCCAGCGCCAGCTCCATACCGTCTCGGGCTTGAGCGGATACTGCGCGACGTCGCCCGGCTTGCCGAGCAGGCGCCTAACCTCGTCCTCGTTCATGCCGGGGCGCACCTTCGCGAAATTCTCGGCGGTGAGCACCTGGGTCGCGCCGACGTAATGGCCGCTCGCGTCGAGATCGACGAACCAGGTCTGGTTGCCCATCGGCCCGCGCGGATATTCGAGGCGTTTCGAGCCGTCGGTGAACATGCGCTCGGTGTCGGGCTTGCCCATCGTCTCGCGCACGTCGGCCTCGGTCGACACGCCGACCTTCAGCCCCTTGAGCAGCAGCGGCGCCGGCTTGATCGCGGTGAAGAAATCCCTGATGCGTTGCACGTCGAGATCGCCCTTGTCGTTGCAGCCGGACAGCGCGAGTGCGGCAGCCAGCAGCGTCACGGGAAACAGCCGGAAACGAAAGATCATCGGAAGAATTGCGCGTCGAGAAAACACGCGGCAAGCATACCCGCGCCGCGCCAAAAGCGCGAGACGGGCCGCGCGGCCCGTCACCCGTTCAATGGGTCGATTCGGTCCGACGCTCGCGCTCGCCGCGCAGCGGCTGCGCGACGCGCGCGGCGGCCGGGATCGCGGCGATCCGGCCGCGCGTGCGCACGAGCTCGGCCAGCTGCCACGAGCCGAGCGCGAGACAGCCGAACAGCACCTCGCGGCCGCGCTTGACCAGCGCGAGCGACAGCGCGCTCTCGCGATCGACGCCGAACATCTGCGCGAGCAGCACGACGGTGGCCTCCTGCACGCCGAGGCCGCCCGGCACCATGAACGCCGCATGGCGCACGGCCTGCGTCATCGCCTCGATCGCGACCGCGCCGCCGATCGACACCGGATGGCCGAGCAGCGCGAGCGCCCAGTAGATCTCGAGCGCACCGAGCACGTAGCCGGCCAGCTGCCAGAAGAACGCGCTGAACAGCAGCGCGGTGCGCGACATCAGCGCATCGATGTCGCGATCGAGCCGCCGGCCGTCGACGCCCTGCAGCAAGCGGTGCGAATCGCCGAGCAAGCGCCCGGCGAAGCGCTCGATCGCGTGGAAGACGCCGCCGCGGCGCATCAGCACGACGCCGAGCACCGGCAACGGCAGCGTCAGCACCAGCGCGAGGCCGATCGTGCCGCCGCCCATGTCGTGCGTGGTCGCCAGCAGCAGCACGAGGCCGAGCGCCGCGAACGCATACTGGACGACGATCGTCACCAGCACCTCGACGATCACCGACGCGGTCACGCGGCTCGCGTCGGCCACCTGCCAGCGCGCGAGCCGGATGCCGACCAGCTCGCCGCCGATGCCGACGACCGGCAGCAGCCGGTTCACCGCCTCGCGCACGGTCGCGATCCACCACAGGAACGGCAGCGTCGCGCGACGGTCGAGCAACTGATGCCACGCGTACGCGTCGAGCAGCAGCGGCAGCGCGTGAAACGGCACGAGCCACAGCAGCGCGAAGCCGGCGCGCTCGATCATCCGCGACACGTCGCCGATACCCTCGTGCAGGCCCAGCGCCAGCAGGATCCCGATGCCGATCGGCCAGCCGAGCCATTTGATCCACTTGGTCACGACGGCTGCGCCCCCGCTGCGCGCGCGCGCTGCGCGCCGCGCCGCGCCGCCCGCTGACCGAACACGTCGGCGAACCCGCCGGTCGCGACGCCGGCCGCCTTCAGCGCCGCCGCGACGCGCGGCGACAGCAGCGCGTCGAGCTCGTCGGCCGGACGGTAATCGGCCATCGTCGGCGTGATCGGGCCGTCGCCGGCTTCGGCCGGATGGCAATAGATCTCGCCGACACCGGGCGGCAGCGCGGCGAGCGCGTCGAGCAGCACGCGCTCGTCCATGGCGCCCGTATGCTCGATGCCGACCACGTAATCGTTGTGCGCGAGCCCCGCGCGGTCGAGCCGCGCGCGCACCAGCGCGATCCACGGCTTGAGCAGCGCGCTCGCGCTCGCTTCGTACGGCAGCCGCACGGCGCGCAGCCCGTAGTCGCGACCGATGTCGATGATCATCGACAGCACGGTCGGATGCAGATGGAAATGCTTGTGCGCGTTCACGTGGTCGAGCGGCAGGCCGCTCGCCGCGAACGCCTCGAACTGCGCGCGGATCTCGCGGCGCAGCTGCGCGCGCACGTGCGGCAGGAAGAAGAAGCGGCAGCCGTCCTTCGCCATCGCGTCGCCGAAGCGCCCGTCGCGGCCGACGAGCGCCGGTATCTCATGCGCGGGCAGCGTGGCCGGCCCGTCCGCGAGCACCAGATGCAGACCGACCGCGAGCGACGGCAGCCGCCGCGCGCGCTCGATCGCATCCTGCGCGGCGCTCGCGCCGACCATCAGGCTCGCGGCGTTGAGCACGCCGTCGCGATGCGCGCGCTCGACCGCCGCGTTCACGCGCGGATGCAGCCCGAAGTCGTCCGCGGTGAAGATCAGCGCCCGCGCCGCCCGCTGCGTCGTCACGAATCAGGCCTCGTGCGCGCGCAGGAAGCGGAAGAACTCCACGCCTTCGCGCAGACGGCGCTTCATCATGTCCCAGCTCGTCAGCATCTCGCGGACGATTTCCCAGATCTTCGACGGACGGAAATAGAACTCGCGATAGAACTGCTCGAGATGGTGATAGATCTCGTCGCGCGACAGGTGCGGATAGCCGATCGCGGCCAGCTGCACGCCTTCCTTGCTGACCAGGTTGATCGTCTTGTTCTCTTCCATCCAGCCGTTCTCGACGGCCTGCTTGTACAGCGTCGTGCCCGGATACGGCGCGGCGAGCGACACCTGGATCGTGTGTGGATTGATTTCCTTCGCGTACTCGATCGTCTTCTTGATGGTTTCCGGCGTCTCGCCCGGCAGGCCGAGGATGAAGGTGCCGTGGATCTTGATGCCGAGCTTCTTGCAGTCAGCGCTGAAGCGGCGCGCGAAATCGGTGCGCACGCCCTTCTTGATGTTCACGAGGATCTGGTCGTCGCCGGATTCGAAGCCGACCAGCAGCAGGCGCAGGCCGTTTTCCTTCATGATCTTCAGCGACTTGTACGGCACGTTCGCCTTCGCGTTGCACGACCACGTCATGCCGAGCTTGCCCAGGCCGATCGCGATCGCTTCGGCGCGCGGCAGGTCGTCGGTGAAGGTATCGTCGTCGAACATCAGTTCCTTCACTTCCGGCATGTTGTCGCGGATCCACTTCGCTTCGGCGAGCACGTTCTCGACCGAGCGCGTGCGATAGCGATGGCCGCTGACCGTCTGCGGCCACAGGCAGAACGTGCAGCGCGACTTGCAGCCGCGACCCGTGTAGATCGACACGTACGGATAGTTCAGGTAGCCGATGAAGTAGTTGTCGATCTTCAGGTCGCGCTTGTAGATGGGCGCGACGAACGGCAGCTCGTCCATGTTCTCGAGGATCGGACGCGCTTCGTTGTGCTCGATCGAGCCGTCCTTCGCGCGCCAGCTCAAGCCCTTGATCTCCGGGAACGGCTTGCCTTCGGCGATTTCCTTGCAGGTGTAGTCGAATTCCTCGCGGCACACGAAGTCGATCGCGTCGCTCGCCGTCAGCGAATTGTGCGGATCGACCATCACCTTCGCGCCGACCATGCCGACCAGCAGCGACGGCTTCATCTTCTTCAGGTCCTGCGCGAACATCGCGTCGGTCGGGAACGACGGCGTGCTCGTGTGGATGATCACGAGATCGTAGTCGTTGGCGATCTTCAGCGTCTCCTCGACCGACAGGCCGTCGGCCGGCGCGTCGACGACGCGGCTACCCGGCACGAGCGCGGCCGGCTGCGCGAGCCAGGTCGGGTACCAGAAGGAACGGATTTCGCGCTTCGCCTGATAGCGCGAGCCGGCTCCGCCGTCGAAGCCATCGTACGAAGGGGCCTGCAAGAACAGCGTTTTCATGAATGCTCCGGTAGCCTGCATAATTCGATTCGTTTCAACGATTCAGTTTCAATCAACCGCGGGCCGCGCTGTGGGCGCCCGCCTCTGTCATGTCGCGTCGCGCGGCGTGGCCGCGCGGCGCGTCTCGGCCCTCGGGCCGGATTCGCTCGGGAGCGGGCGCGCGGCCGGCTCCCCCAACATGCTCGTCAGCAGCCGTCGCCGCCTTCCACCGCCGGCGCGCGCTCGCCGCCGACCACCGTCATCCGCGCGCCGCGCCACACGACCTGCGAGCCGTACGCGGCCGCCAGCCATTCGAGCGCGAGCAGCGTGTCGCGTACCGCCACGAGTGGAAGGTCGCGCCAGAACGCACTCCAGCCGTCCTCGCCGCGCGCATGCAGCACGAGCCGCCCGAACGCACCGACGATGGCCGCGCCGCCCGCGAGCGTGCCCGCGACGGTGCCGTCCAGCCGCAGCGCGAGCGCCGCGCCGATCGCGAGCCACGGCACGGTGAACGTGATGAACAGGAACGCGAAGCCCATCGGGTTCAGCGACCGGATCGTGCGCAGCCAGCGCGTCTCGCGATGCCACAGCGGGCCGAACGACGGCTCGATCACGTCGGTCGCGACGTCGACCTCGGACAACACGGTGCGCCGCCCGAGGCGGCGCGGCAGCTCGGCGAGCCAGAAGTCGTCGGCGAGCTCGTCCTTCAGCGCGAGAAAACCGCCGATCCGATCGAGGGTATCGCGCGTGACGGCGAGCGTCGCGCCGAACCCGAAGCGGCTCGAGCGGCCCAGGTGCGTGATCCGCACCGACGGCGCGAACCACGCGTCGACGAACTGCGCGCCGATCCGCGTCCAGAAGCCGCCGACGCTGCGCGCATGATACAGGCACGTGACGACGCCGACCGACGGATCGGCGAGCGGCGCCGTCACGCGCTCCAGATAATCGGGCTGCACCGCGATGTCGCTGTCCGCGATCACGATGCGGCCGTACTTCGCGCGCTCGGCCAGGTTGATCAGGTTGCTGACCTTCAGGTTCTTGCCGTGCACGCGCGCGTCGATCACGAGCGTGATGTCGCATTCCGGATAGTCGGCACGCAGCCGCTCGACCACCGCGATCGCCGGATCGGACGCCGACGCGACGCCGAACAGCACTTCATGGCGCGGGTGGCGCTGTTCGCAGAAGGTCGCGAGGTTCTCGTACAGATGCGGCTCCGCGCCGCACAGCGGCTTGAGCACGCTGACCGGCTCGAAGCCGTCGCGCGCGGCGGTGCGCGGCGTGCGCGGCGCCGGCGCGAAGGCCGCGACGAGCGCATAGCCGGCCGCGGCGAGCGTGAAGGCGACCAGCAGCCAGTCGAGCAGCGTGACGGTCGGCATCATGCGGCATGCCTCCCGGCACCGCGGGCGGCACGTCGATCGTTCGAACCGGGTTGAACGTGATGGGGTATTACGACAGCGACGAACGCGGGCACGACCCGACTCCTTGTTCCAGCAGCGTCTGTATGAGGGGCGGCACGGCTCGCCCCGAAAGCGGCCATGCCCGGCTTCGCGCGGCCGCCCCCTCACGCGAAACCCGGAACGGGATGCGGGAAGACTCGAATGGCTGGCATCGGCAAAACATGGACAGGCGCAGGATTTTAGCAGCCCGCGCACCGTCACGCGCGGAGCAACATGAAACGGACTGGTGCAATTTCGGCAAAGCTGCGCGGCCGGCAAACCATTTCGGCGCCGGCCTGCCGACATTAGCGTAAGCGCTTTGCAGGCGTATTGCCGTCTGCAAAATCAAACATTTCGTTGAGAATTGTGCGTCGGTGCGAAGACACGTGGAATCGCCGTAAAGTTTGGTAATTATTCGTGGATTAGATCGATTTTCGCAACAATGAAATGGGCGTGGCTTGCAGCCCTGTAAGGCGTGTGGGTATCCGTGCGTCGCCAGCGCGCGGCGCGGCCCTTTGGCAGAATCGTCGTCATCTGTTGCGCATGCGCATCACCGCGCCCCTCCTTTCGAAGGCCATCCGATGATTCCGTTTTCCGTACTCGACCTCGCCCCCATCCCCGAAGGCGCCGACGCCGCGCAGGCATTCCGCAACACCGTCGATCTGGCGCAGCATGCGGAACGCCTCGGCTACCGCCGCTACTGGCTCGCCGAGCACCACAACATGCCGGGCATCGCGAGCGCGGCGACCGCCATCGTGATCGGCCACGTGGCGGGCGCGACGCAGACGATCCGCGTCGGCTCGGGCGGGATCATGCTGCCGAACCACGCGCCGCTCGTGATCGCCGAGCAGTTCGGCACGCTGGCGTCGCTGTACCCCGGCCGCATCGACCTCGGGCTCGGCCGCGCGCCCGGCACCGACCAGACCACGTCGCGCGCGCTGCGGCGCGACCTGATCGGCAGCGCCGATTCCTTTCCGGACGACGTCGCCGAGCTGCAGCGCTATTTCGCGGCGCCGGTGCCCGGCCAGCGCGTGCGGGCGGTGCCCGGCGCGGGGCTCGACGTGCCGATCTGGCTGCTCGGCTCGAGCCTGTTCAGCGCGCAGCTCGCCGCGATGCTCGGCTTGCCGTTCGCATTCGCATCGCACTTTGCGCCGGACTATCTGATGCGCGCGCTCGAACTCTATCGCGCGCAATACCGCCCGTCGGCCGCGTGGCCGAAGCCGTATGCGATGGTCGGCGTGAACGTGTTCGCCGCCGATACCGACGAAGAAGCACGGCGCCTCTTCACGTCGCTGCAGCAGCAGTTCATCAACCTGCGCCGCGGCACGCCGGGCAAGCTGCCGCCGCCGGTCGACGCACTCGAGGCCAGCGAATTCGAACTCGCGAACGTCGCGCATGCGCTGTCGTTCGCGGCCGTCGGCTCGCGCGACACGGTGCGCGACCAGTTACGCGACCGGATCGCGCAGACGGGTGCGGACGAGCTGATCGTCACCGCCCAGATCTACGATCACGCGGCGCGGCTGCGCTCGTTCGAGCTGGCCGCGCAGATCCGCGACGAGCTGGCGAGCGAAACGCGCTGACGGTGCGGCCGCGCCGCCGCTCGCGGCGCGCGCCCGCCCGCCCGTCGCTTCGTCACTTCGTCACTGCGGATGGACCGCAGCCATCCCGTCGAGCAGCGCCTTGTGGAACGCGTCCGGATCCTGGATCTGCGGCGCGTGCCCGAGCGCCGGGAATTCGATCAGTTGCGCACCGGGAATCGCCGCCTGCGTGCGCTTCGCAAGCTCCGGATAACGGCCGAGCTTCGCGTGCACGTCCGGCGGCGCGGCGTCCTTGCCGATCGCGGTCGTGTCCTTGTCGCCGATCAGCAGCAGCGTCGGCACGCGAATCACGCCGAGCTCGTAGACCACCGGCTGCGTGAAGATCATGTCGTAGACGAGCGCCGAATTCCACGCGACCGCGTCGCGGCCCGCGCCGCGATACATGCCGGCGAGCATCTGCACCCAGCGCTCGTACGACGGCGCCCACTTGCCCGCGTAGTAGGTCGCCTGCTCGTAGCGGCGGATGCCGTCGGCCGTCGTCTTCAGCTCGCGTGCGTACCAGTAATCGACCGACAGCGGCGGCACGCCGAGCGCCTTCCAGTCCTCGAGGCCGATCGGGTTCACCAGCACCAGCTGGTCGGTCGCCTTCGGATACATCAGCGCGTAGCGTATCGCCAGCATGCCGCCGGTCGAATGGCCGACGAGCGTCGCCGACTTCACGCCGATCGACTCGAGCAGCGCGTGCGTGTTGCGCGCGAGCTGCTGGAAGCTGTACTGATAGCGCTCCGGCTTCGACGACTTGCAGAAGCCGATCTGGTCCGGCGCGACCACGCGATAGCCAGCGTGGCTCAGCACGTCGATCGTGTCCTCCCAGGTCGCCGCGCAGAAGTTCTTGCCGTGCAGCAGGACGACGGTGCGGCCGTTCGGGTGCGCCGGCTGCACGTCCATGTAGTCCATTTCGAGCGTTTCGCGCTGCGACACGAACGCATGGCGATGCACCGGCGCCGGATAGGCGAACCCTTCCAGCCGCGGGCCGTACGCGGGCCCGTCGTTGCCGGCCGCCATCGGGGCGGCGGCCGTGGCGACGCTCGCAGCGGCGGCGATGCCGGCGGCCAGCCACGCGGCGCGCGCGACGGACAAGATCGGGGAAGTCGAAAACATGGCGCTCACGGTAATGGGACGGGCACGCGCGGCGGCCGGGCAGCCACACGCCCCGCGATTCTACGCGGTCGGGCTGACGGCGGCGCGCAACACTCGAAGGCCGCGCGACTTCCGCGCGCGCGACGAACTCGGGTATCTTGTGACGTGACCCTGAAACGCCTGCAGGCGAGCGCCCATGAAAAACGTCCTCAGCATTCAGTCGCACGTGATCTACGGACATGCCGGCAACAGCGCGGCCGTGTTTCCGATGCAACGGCTCGGCGTCAACGTCTGGCCGCTCAACACCGTCCAGCTGTCCAACCACATGCAGTACGGGCACTGGGCCGGCAGCGCGATCGACGCCGCGAAGATGGAGCAGCTGGTCGACGGTGTCGCCGCGATCGGCGGCCTGAAGCGCTGCGACGCGGTGCTGTCCGGCTTCGTCGGCTCGCCGGCGCAGGCGCGCGCCACGGTCGAGATCGTGCGCACGGTGAAGGCGATGAACCCGAACGCGTGGTACTTCTGCGATCCGGCGTTGGGCCAGACCGGCGGAATCCGGCCCGAGCCCGGCGTCGAGGAATACATCGTCGACGAGATGCCGGCGCTCGCCGACGGCATGTCGCCGAACCACACCGAGCTGCAGAAGCTCGCGGGGCGGCGCATCGAGACGGTCGCCGAAGCCGTGGACGCGTGCCGCGCCCTGATCCGCCGCGGCCCGAAGCTCATTCTCGTCAAGCACCTGCACGACCGTAACAGCCCGGCCGACCGCTTCAACATGCTGGCCGTCACCGAAACCGAAGCATGGATCGGCCAGCGTCCGCTCTATGCGTTTCCGCGCCATCCGGTCGGCGTGGGCGACCTCACCAGCGCGATCTTCGTCGCGCGCCGGCTGCGCGGCGATTCCGTGCGCGGCGCGTTCGAGCACACGCTCGCGGCCGTGCACGCGGTGGTCAAGGCGACCTACGACGCACGCCGCTACGAGCTCGAGCTCGTCGCCGCCCAGGATGAAATCGCGCGGCCGAGCGAGTGGTTCGGCGCGTGGGTGACCGACGCCTGACGCAGCCGCAGCGCGGCGTGCGGCGCCGCGTGTCGAAGCCTGCGCGGCGCGCCGCGCGCCGCCCTTCTCCCGCCGTCCACGCGGGCCATCGCTGCCCCAACCGAACCCGCGCCGTACCTGCAAACCGTGCAAACGTTTCCGACTTCACATGAATGACACCGTTTGCTCGCTATGCTCGCGTCCGCACGACCGACGCAGCCGCATCCTGCGTCCGGGCGCGCCAGCCTGTTCCGTTGTTCCGCATGTCCCGCCAACCGGCTCCCCTTTACCCCACGATAACGACCATGACCCGATCGACCCGTCGTGACTTCCTCCGCGTCGCCGCCGGCACCGCCGGCGCCGCCGCGCTGAACCTGTTCCCGCCCGTGATCCGCGATGCGCTCGCCATTCCCGCGAACCGCCGTACCGGCACGATCCGCGACATCGAACACATCGTGATCCTGATGCAGGAGAATCGCTCGTTCGACCATTACTTCGGCACGATGCGCGGCGTGCGCGGCTTCGGCGACCCGCGGCCGCTGCGCCTCGCGAGCGGCAAGTCCGTGTTCCACCAGCCGGCCGGCCCGGCCGAGGTGCTGCCGTTCCATCCGGGCGCCGACAACCTCGGCCTGCAGTTCCTGCAGGATCTGCCGCACGGCTGGCAGGACATGCATGCCGCGTGGAACAAAGGCCGCTACGACCAGTGGGTGCCGAACAAGGGCACCACGACGATGGCGTACCTGAAGCGCGACGACATCCCGTTCCACTATCAGCTCGCCGACGCGTTCACGATCTGCGACGCGTACCACTGCGCGATCCCGAGCTCGACCGACCCGAACCGCTACTACATGTGGACCGGCTACGTCGGCAACGACGGCACGGGCGGCGGCCCGGTGCTCGGCAACGAGGAACAGGGCTACGGCTGGACGACCTATCCGGAAGTGCTCGAGCAGGCCGGCGTGTCGTGGAAGATCTACCAGGACGTCGGCACCGGGCTCGACGCGAAGGGCTCGTGGGGCTGGACGCAGAACCCGTACATCGGCAACTACGGCGACAACGCGCTGCTGTACTTCAACCAGTACCGCAACGCGCTGCCCGGCACGCCGCTGTACGAGAAGGCGCGCACCGGCACCAACATCAGCGCCGGCGGCACGCTGTTCGACGTGCTGGAGCAGGACGTGAAGAACGGCACGCTGCCGCAGGTGTCGTGGATCTGCGCGCCGGAAGCGTACTCCGAGCATCCGAACTGGCCGGCGAACTACGGCGCGTGGTACATCGAGCAAGTGCTGAAGGTGCTGGTGTCGAATCCGGACGTGTGGAGCAAGACCGCGCTCTTCATCACCTACGACGAGAACGACGGCTTCTTCGACCACGTGCCGCCGCCGTTCGCGCCGCAGTCGCGCGATAACGGGCTGTCGACCGTCGCGACGACCAACGAGGTGTTCGCCGGCGACGCGTCGCACATGGCGGGCGCGTACGGGCTCGGGCCGCGCGTGCCGATGCTCGTGGTGTCGCCGTGGACCAAGGGTGGCTGGGTCTGCTCGCAGACCTTCGATCACACGTCGCTGCTGCAATTCATCGAAGCGCGCTTCGGTGCGCAATATCCGATCACGGCCGCGAACGTATCGCCGTGGCGCCGCGCGGTGTGCGGCAACCTGACGTCGGCGTTCGACTTCTCGAACGCCGACGCCGCCTGGCCGACGCTGCCGGACACGAGCGGCTACGCGCCGCCCGACCGCGTGCGCCATCCAGACTACATCCCCGTGCCGCCGGCGCTGCAGACGGTGCCGAAACAGGAAGCCGGGCTGCGTCCGGCGCGCGCGCTGCCGTACGAACTGTTCGTGCACGGCCGCGTCGAGCCCGCGAGCGGCCAGTTCCGGCTGACCTTCGCGAACACGGGCCGCGCCGGTGCGGCGTTCCAGGTGCAGTCGCGCAACCGCGTCGACGGCCCGTGGACGTACACGGTCGAAGCCGGCAAGCGGATCGCCGATACGTGGAGCGCCGCCGCGTCGCTCGGCCTGTACGACCTCGACGTGTACGGCCCGAACGGCTTCTACTGCCATTTCCGCGGCTCGTTCGCGAGCGGCGTCGGCGGCACGAGCGGGAACCCCGAGGTCGTCTACGGCTACGACGTCGCGAACGGCAACATCACGCTGCGTCTGATGAACCGCGGCCACAAGGCGGTGCGGCTCAAGGTGAGCAACGCGTACGGCCACCGCGGCGCACGCACGTTCGAGCTCGCGCCGGGCGCCCACGTCGACGACTACTGGGACCTGCGCGGCAGCCACGGCTGGTATGACCTGACCGTCAGCGACGAGCGGCCGCTCGGCTTCGTGCGCCGCTTCGCGGGGCACGTCGAGACCGGCCGGCCGAGCACCAGCGACCCGGCGATCCGCACGAGCGCGACGCAGGACGTCGTAGAAGCCGCGTCGGACGCGCTGGCCGACTGACGACGGCCAGCGCGACGCAGCCCCGCCGCGGGGCTGCGTCGCCTGCCGCATCCTCCTGCTCTACCCGCCTTCCGCCCTGCCTCCATTCGTCCGTCCGCTCGTGACGGGAAACTCCCGATACCGGCCGCTGCCGCACGCGCGGAAGCTATGCGCAAATCCGCATCGAATGCGCGGCAAATTGCCAAGACCCGCACATATCGGCGACCTATAAATCGAAGCGATCGGGGCTCCTCGCCGAGCCTGCCGGGAGCGTCTTCCCTGGAATGGCAGCACGCCGGACCTACCCGCCCGATCGGAGAAGCGGTTGAACCGCCCGCCCGTCGCGCGCATCCGGCTGCCGGATGCGCGCGGTATCCACCCGCTGGTGTAGAACAAGAGGAACGAACATGAAATTTCGTCATTCCCTGCTGTCGGTATCGGTCGTATCCGCATTGGCACTCCTCTCGCAACAGGCCGCCCGCGCCGCCGACGCAACCGACGTGAAGGTCGGTTTCGCCGCTCCGCTCACGGGCGTGAACGCCGGCTACGGCAAGGATCTACAGAACGGCGTGCAGCTCGCGCTCGACGATGCGGTCGCGCAGAAGGTGCAGATCGCCGGCAAGCCCGCGCATTTCGACCTCGTCGTGCAGGACGACCAGGCCGACCCGCGCATCGGCGTGCAGGCCGCGCAGGCGCTGGTCGACCAGAACGTGTCGGTGGTGATCGGCCACTTCAACTCGGGCACGACGATTCCGGCGTCGGTCGTCTACGACAAGGCCGGCATCCCGGTGATCGACCCGGCCGCCACCAACCCGACGCTCACGTCGCGCGGGCTCGCGAACATGTTCATGGTGATCGCGACCGACGGCCAGAACGCGGGCAACGCAGGCAAGTACGCCGTCGACGTGACGAAGGCGAAACGCATCGCGATCATCGACGACCGCACCGCGTTCGGCCAGGGCGAGGCCGACGAGTTCGAGAAGGCCGTGAAGGCGGCCGGCGGCAACATCATCGGCCGCGAGTTCACCAACAACCAGGCCGTCGACTTCCGCGCGCAGATCACCAGCCTGAAGGGCAAGAATCCCGACCTGATCTTCTTCGGCGGCCTCGATTCGCTGGCCGCGAACTTCATCAAGCAGATGCGCCAGCTCGGGCTGACCGCGCAGTTCGTCGGCGGCGGCGGCGTGAAGGACAACGAGTTCGTGAAGATCGCCGGCCCGGCCGCCGAAGGCGCGATGGCGTGGGAATACGGCCGGCCGCTCGATGAACTGCCGCAAGGCAAGGATTTCGAGAAGCGCTTCAAGAAGCGCTTCGGCGTCGACGTGCTGTCGTACGCGCAGTTCGGCTACGACGCCGCATGGGCCGCGATCAAGGCGATGCAGGCGGCCAATTCGACGGATCCGAAGGTCTATCGCCCGGCGCTGAAGAAAGTGGACTTCGAAGGCGTGACCGGACGCATCTCGTTCGCCAACGACGGCTCGCTGAAGAGCGGGATGTCGACGCTGTACCAGGTGAAGAACGGCACGTGGAAGACCATCGTGACGAAGGGAGGCTGATCGACCGGCAGCACCGCGCCCGGACGACTGTACCGGGCGCCCGGCGCGGGCCGCGACGACGATGCGCGTCGCGACCGCTCCTGACCCGGCGTGCGTGGCGAGCGGTCGCGACGCGCGCCGGCGGCCACTGCGCCGACAAGGTCGCCACCATCTCATACGACGACCGATCTCAATACACTCTGCATGCGGCGCACGTCACCGCGTGGCCATGCGTCTCAGCCGGCTTGCGTATCACGCTCCGCTTCGGCCGCCTCGTGCGCGCGGCGCAGCCGCTCGCGGCTATTGGTGAGGTGCGTGCGCATCGCGGCGCGCGCGGCCTCCGGGTCGTGGCGTGCGATGGCCTCGTAGATGTCCTCGTGCTCGTGATTGAGCCGGCCCACGTAGCGCTCCAGGTCGTCGCCCGCGAAGCGGGCGGAATTCACCCGCGTGCGCGGAATGATCGACGCGCCCAGCTGCGTCATGATGTCGACGAAATAGCGGTTGCCGGTCGACTGCGCGATCTGCAGATGGAACTGGAAGTCGAGCTGCGCGGTGTCGTGACCGCCGCCCGCCCCCGAGGCGATCGCGTCGAGCGCGCGGCGCAGCGCGGCGAGATCCGCGTCGCTCGCGCGTTGCGCGGCAAGGCTCGCGCACTCGCTCTCGAGGCTGATCCGCAGCTCGAGCACCGCGAGCACGTCGCGCAGCGTCGTGATGGTCGCGGGATCGATCCCGAGCGCCCGACGACGCGACGGCTCCAGCACGAAGCTGCCGATCCCGTGGCGCGTTTCGATCAGGCCGCTCGCCTGCATCCGCGAGATCGCTTCGCGCACGACCGTGCGGCTGACGCCCTGCGCCGCCATGACTTCGGTTTCGGTCGGCAGCTTGTCGCCGGGACGCAGCGTGCCGTTTTCGATCTGCGCGGTCAGCGCGTCGACGACATCTTGTGCGAGGCTGCGGGCGCGACGGCGCGGCGCTGCGGGAAGCGTGGGCACGGACATGAGGCCGGTTCCTTTTTGAGTGATCGTAATGTGAGCCGAGGGTTTACGCGGGGTTTGAGCGAACGCCGTGGATTCATTATACTGCGTCACAAGTCATCCGACGACTGATGATGACCACACGGATCTCCTGTCGACCACGGCAGGCGCAGTGCCTGCCCGGTCCCGTGATAGGTCTTCATCGACGTTCGCACCTGCGTGCAGATGCCGGCGTGCGGTTCGGCAGTGGACGAGGCGCACATGCGCGCCTGGCTTCCGTCCGATGCGGCACCGGCATCGGGCGCGCGTCGCTCGCCCCTCGCGGGTTGCTGTCGACGGGCGCGGTTCGTGCGCCGCGCACGTCGGTTGTCGAATGATCGCATCTCGCGCCGCGCGCGGCAAAGCATTTGCCGCACGGCATCGCCTACTCTCTCGTCATCGCCGCCATGAACGCCGTCACCGCCTCGCCTTCCCACGACACGCCGCGCATCGTCGATCTGCAAGCCATTCCGGTCGCCGGCCACGACAGCATGCTGCTGAACCTGAGCGGCGCGCACGGCCCGTTCTTCACGCGCAACCTCGTGATCCTGAAAGACAGCGCGGGCCGCATCGGCGTCGGCGAAGTGCCGGGCGGCGAAAGCATTCGCCGCACGCTCGACGATGCGCGCGCGTGCGTCGTCGGCCAGCCGGTCGGCAATTACCACGCGGTGCTCAACGACGTTCGGCGCACGTTCGCCGATCGCGACGCGGGCGGCCGCGGGCTGCAGACCTTCGACCTGCGCACGACGATCCACGCGGTCACCGCGCTCGAAGCCGCGCTGCTCGACCTGCTCGGCCAGCATCTCGGCGTGCCCGTGGCCGCGCTGCTCGGCGAAGGCCAGCAGCGCGAGCAAGTGGAAATGCTCGGTTACCTGTTCTACGTCGGCGACCGCACCAGGACCGCACTGCCCTACCGCGACGGCCGCGACGCGACCGACGACTGGACGCGCGTGCGCGACGAAGCCGCATTGACGCCCGACGCGGTCGTGCGCCTCGCAGAAGCCGCACATGCCCGCTACGGCTTCAACGACTTCAAGCTGAAGGGCGGCGTGTTCGAAGGCGCGCGCGAAATCGAGGCCGTGACGGCGCTCGCCGAGCGCTTTCCCGACGCGCGCGTGACGCTCGACCCGAACGGCGCGTGGTCGCTGGACGAAGCCGTGCGGCTGTGCCGCGACCAGCATCACGTGCTGGCCTATGCGGAAGACCCCTGCGGCGCAGAGAACGGCTATTCGGGCCGCGAGGTGATGGCCGAGTTCCGCCGCGCGACCGGGCTGCCGACGGCGACCAACATGATCGCGACCGACTGGCGCCAGATGGGCCACGCGATCCAGCTGCAGGCCGTCGACATCCCGCTGGCCGATCCACATTTCTGGACGATGCAGGGCTCGGTGCGCGTCGCGCAGATGTGCCGCGACTGGGGCCTCACGTGGGGCTCGCATTCGAACAACCATTTCGACGTGTCGCTCGCGATGTTCACGCACGTCGCGGCGGCGGCGCCCGGCCAGGTGACCGCGATCGATACGCACTGGATCTGGCAGGACGGTGAGCGGCTGACGCGCGAGCCGCTGAAGATCGCCAACGGGCTCGTGGAAGTGCCGAAGCGGCCGGGCCTCGGCATCGATATCGACATGGACGCGGTCGCGCGCGCGCACGAGCTGTACAAGCAGCACGGGCTCGGCGCCCGCGACGATGCGGCCGCCATGCAATATCTGATTCCCGGATGGACGTTCGACAACAAGCGTCCGAGCCTGGTGCGCTAAAAGGTAAGGCGAAGCCGGGCCGCGCAACGGCCCGGTAGAGACGATGCGCGGCTCGCCGGCCGCGCCCGCGCTTCGACGCCGCGCTACGCTAGCCGGCGAGCCCGATGCCGCGCGCCATGCCCGCCGCGGCGAACACGATCACCATCACGAGCACCGCCTGCCAGTGGCCGATCCGCACATAGGTGCGGGCGCGCCGCAGATCGGGGGTCTGCTGCCGCCGCACGGCGCCGCGCCAGCGCAGCAGCCCGAGCATCGGCACGATTTCGAGCAGCAGGATCAGCACGAGCGCGGTCATCTTGAGGTGGAAGAGCGGCTCGTGAAGGTAGTACGCGGTGCCCTTCTCGAAACCGCCGAAGGCGCGCGCAAGCCCCGTCGCGATCAACACCAGCGCCGACGCGCCCCACACCGCGTCGGCCTTGAACACACCGGGCAGGTCGGCAGCCTGTGCCGACGCGATCACGCGCCGCAGCGCGCGATTGCGTGCCGCGATCCCGGCGAACGCGACGCCGAATGCCATCAGGTGAACCGCTGCGAGCAACCATCGGACGATCATTGAGGCTCCTTGTCGCCCGCGCGCCGCGCGAGCGCGATTAGACGATCTGTTTGAGCGCCGCGTCGAGCGCGAGGACCGCGACGCGGTCGCCTTCGGTCGCGAGCGGCGCGCGCAACACGGTCTGCCGGTTATGGCCGACGGCCGCCGGCGAATCCCACAGCAGCTCCACTTTGGGCCGCCGGAACAGGCTGCCGCGCGGCGGCGCGGCGACGGCCGATGCGGCGAGCCCGTCCGCCGCGGCCGCGGCCGGCCGGCCGGGCCAGCGCACCGACAGCTCGCGCGCGTCGTACTGGCCGACCTTGCGGCTCTCCATCCAGACGATCGCGGTGCGGGTGAGCGTGTCGAGCGAAATCGCATAGCGGCCGATCGCGAAACGGCGCGCGGCGACGTTGGTGCGCCACAGCGGCCGCGGACGGCACATCCACACGATCGCCGCATACAACGCGGGCGCGGCGACGAGCCAGCCGTTGGTCGCCGTCACCGCATGCAGCGCGCGGCGCCAGCCGGCCGCCCACGCGAACGCGCCGATCGACCAGACGGCGAACAGGAAACCGATCAGCGCGAACACGCGCAGCGCCTGGCGCAGCCATTGCGGCAGCGGATGAAACGGACGCTCGGCGCGCGCGGCGGCGCCGGGCAGCGCGAGCAACAGGAAGATCAGCACCAGATAGACGAACGCCCAGGGCGACGACACCATCGCCGACAGCGAGGCGCGATAGCCCATCTGCGACATCGAGAACAGCCAGCGCGCGAGCAGCACGAGACCGATCGCGCGCAATGCGAAGATCACGCCGGCGCCGGGGGCCGGCGCTGCGCGCGTGGTTTTCGTTCTCGCCAAGACTGCTCTCCTATCGATGTTCGTGCGGGGCCGGATTTCGCGGCACGGCCATTATAGGGACATTACCGTCTGGACAGACGGCTCGATCGCGTGCCCGATCGGTTCCCGCGCCGTTCGCGGCGTCGGGCGCGGCGAGAATACAACAGATCGCAACGGCTCGGCACGGCAGATGTGACGACGCCCCGCCGGAAACCCGGACGGGGCGTCGGTGCCGACACCGGCCGCAGCGCGGCCGGCGACTCGGCGTCAGCCTGCGTTGACTTCGCGCAGCACCGTGCGGCGCTTCTGGCGCAGCAGTTCCTCGTACGCCTTCACGTAGTTCTGCGCCATCACCTTCGACGAGAAGCGGGCTTCGAACGCGGCGCGCACCTTCTCGCGCGGCAGCGTATCGAGGCGCTTGAGCGCGGCGACGGCCGACAGCTCGTCTTCGACGACGAAGCCCGACACGCCGTTGTCGATCACTTCCGGCACCGAGCCGCGCTTGAACGCGATCACCGGCGTGCCGCAGGCCATCGCCTCGATCATCACCAGGCCGAAGGGCTCCGGCCAGTCGATCGGGAACAGCAGCGCGTGCGCATTGCCGAGGAATTCGGTCTTTTCGGCTTCACTGATCTCGCCGATGTACTCGACGTGCGGCAGCGCGAACAGCGGCTTGATCTTCTCTTCGTAATACGCGCGGTCGGCCTTGTCGAGCTTCGCGGCGATCTTGATCGGCAGGCCGGCCTGCTCGGCGATGCGGATCGCGGTGTCGACGCGCTTTTCCGGCGAGATGCGGCCCAGGAACGCGAGATAGCTCGGCTTCACGTTCGGGATCGGCGTCAGCAGGTTTTCCGGCAGGCCGTGGTACACGGTCGACAGCCAGTTCGCCTGCGGCAGCGGGATGCGCTGGTTGTCGGAGATCGACACGACCGGCACGTCGCTGAACGCGTTGAAGATCGGCTGCAGTTCGGGCAGGTCGAGACGGCCGTGCATCGTCGTCAGATGCGGGACCGGCTGACGCGAGAACAGCGAGAACGGGTAGTAGTCGATGTGGCAGTGCAGGACGTCGAACTCTTCCGCGCGGCGGCGCACTTGCTCGAGCAGCAGCATGTGCGGGGCCATCACGTCGCGGATCGTCGGATCGAGGCGCAGCGCCTGCGGCCAGCACGCTTCGAGCTTCGCCGACGTTTGCGAATCGCCGCTCGCGAACAGCGTGACGTCATGCCCCATCTCGACGAGTGCTTCGGTCAGATAGGACACCACTCGCTCGGTCCCGCCATAAAGCTTCGGGGGAACCGCTTCGTGCAACGGAGCGATTTGGGCGATTCGCATGCGTAACTCCTAAAAATTCGGCTAAAAACCAGGTATGGGTCGGCAACCTGCCGGCGGTCCGGGCTGGATGCATTTCGTCCTATCATCGGACGAATCAGCCTGCCGGGGGCGTCGAGCCCGCGCTGCACAAGGAGCGTCGGCGACGCGACAGGCTTAGAACGTTTGAAACGAAGACCCGTTGACAGGGGTTCGTAAAAACCTGGGACCGAACCCGGAGCCGATTATCTAGGGTTAATCCCGATACGGCGCCCGCCATTTCAAACTCTTTACTTTGTTACAAAGGCGCAACACTTTGCAACCCGCGGACTCGGACGTCCGTTCTAGAGTGGAAGGCCCGTTCGGCACTCCATGTCCGTCATCGCTGCCGGCATTGCCTTTGCGACACGTAAGGCCCTTGCGGCGAACGGGATGTCGGATTTTATCTCAAAACTGGTCGTGCGCCCCCAGGCTCGCGCAAGATTCGCACAGCGCAACGCACGGCCTTGTTTACAATGCCGGATTATTCAGTCCGGGCGACCGCCGGCTGGGCTCCAGCCGCCCCGCTCAATCACCGAATCACCGCACGCATATTTTGGAATATCTCACCCCTGCCCAGCGCAACGCCCACAACGCGAAGCTGTCGAGCTACGCGCATCGGCCGATCGCGTTCCTGTTCCGCTACATCCGCCTGCACCCTGTCGCGCACCTGATCGTGCTCTGCAGCGTGCTGGCCGCCGTCGGCTGCGCGCTCGGCTCGCAATACGCGATCAAGCATCTGATCGACGTGCTCGCGGCCGGACGCCATCATCCGGGCCCGCTGTGGAGCGCGTTCGCGCTGCTCGTCGGGCTGATCGCGGCCGACAACCTGCTGTGGCGGGTCGGCGGCTGGACCGCCGCGCACACGTTCGTCGCGGTGACCGGCGACCTGCGGCGCGATCTGTTCCAGTATCTGATCGGCCATTCGCCGACGTATTACGCGGAGAAGCAGCCGGGCACGCTCGCGAGCCGCATCACGGCCACGTCGAACGCCGTCTATACGTCGGAGAACACGATGGCGTGGAACGTGCTGCCGCCGTGCATCGCGGTGATCGGCGCGATTCTGATGATCATCGTCGTGAATCCGCTGATGGCCGCCGGCCTGCTCGGCTGTTCGGCGCTGCTCGCGATCGTGCTGTTCAAGCTCGCCGGGCGCGGCTCCGCCCGCCATCACACGTTCGCGGCGAAGGCCGCCGCGGTGGACGGCGAGCTCGTCGACGTGATCGGCAACATGGGGCTCGTGCGCGCATTCGGGATGACGCTGCGCGAACAGAAGCGCTTCAGCGCGACCGTGAAAGCCGAGATGGACGCCCGTCAGCAAAGCCTGCTCTATCTCGAGAAGCTGCGGCTGCTGCACGCGGTGATCACCGCGATGCTGTCGGCCGGGCTTCTCGGCTGGGCGCTGTGGCTGTGGGATCAGGGCCGCGCGACCTCCGGCGACATCGTGCTCGTCAGCTCGCTCGGCTTCACGATCCTGCACGGCACGCGCGATCTGGCCGTCGCGCTGGTCGACGTCACGCAGCACGTCGCACGCCTGTCCGAAGCCGTGAAGACGCTGCTCGAACCGCACGGCATGCCCGATCGCTCCGACGCGCAGCCGCTGTCGGCCAAGGGCGGGCGCGTCGACTTCGAGCGCGTGACGTTCGCGTATCCGCACCGCCGCGCGATCCTCGACCACTTCGACCTGCATATCGAGGCCGGCCAGCGCGTCGGACTGATCGGCAAGTCGGGCGCCGGCAAGTCGACCGTGCTCGCGCTGCTGCAGCGCTTCTACGACACGCAGGACGGCGCGGTGATGGTCGACGGCCAGGACGTCAAGACGATCACGCAGGACAGCCTGCGCCAGGCGATCGCGCTCGTGCCGCAGGACATCTCGCTGCTGCACCGGACCATCTACGACAACATCGCGTACGGCCGCCCCGACGCGACCCGCGAGCAGGTGCTCGCAGCCGCGCGCGACGCACGCTGCGCGGAGTTCATCGAGGCGATGCCGGAAGGCTATGACACGATCGTCGGCGACCGCGGCGTCAAGCTGTCGGGTGGCCAGCGCCAGCGCATCGCGATCGCGCGCGCGATCCTGAAGGACGCGCCCATCCTGCTGCTCGACGAAGCGACCTCGGCGCTCGACAGCGCATCGGAAGAAGCGATCCAGAGCGCGCTCGACCGCCTGATGGTCGGCCGTACGGTGATCGCGATCGCACACCGGCTGTCGACGCTGCGCAACTTCGACCGGATCATCGTGATGAGCAACGGCAAGGTGATCGACGATGGCAGCCCCGACGTGCTGCGCAGCCGCCCCGGGCTGTATCGCGACCTGCTCGCGAAGCAGCACGGCCGGCTGCACGCGCCCGACGGCGCCGCGCCGACCACCGGCGAACGCGTCGCGTGACGCCGCGGCATCGCGCCGCCCGCCGATAGACGATAAAAAGGCCGCCGTGCTCGTAGCACGGCGGCCTTTTTTCAGCGCGGCGCGCGACCAGCGCTCGATGTGCAACCGCCCCAGGCTACGCGCGCTGCAAATCGCGCAGGAAGTTGTCGCGCCACACCGACACGTTGTTCTCGCGCAGCTGCGCGATCATGTCCGCATAACGCGCGCGCCGCTCGGCGAGCGGCATCGTCAGCGCCTGTGACAACGCATCGGCCATGCCGTCGATGTCGATCGGATTGACGATCAGCGCGCCGGTCAGCTCGCGCGCCGCGCCTGCGAAACGCGACAGCACCAGCACGCCCGGATCGTCCGGATTCTGCGCGGACACGTATTCCTTCGCGACGAGGTTCATCCCGTCGCGCAGCGGCGTCACGAAGCCCACGCGCGCGAGGCGATACAGCGCGGCCAGCACCTGCCGGTCGTACTGGCGATGAATGTACAGAATCGGCGCCCAGTCGAGCTCCGCGTAGCGTCCGTTGATGCGCCCCGATTCCGCTTCGAGCTGCAGCCGGATGTCCTGATACGCGCGCAGGTCGGCGCGCGTCGACGGCGCGATCTGCAGGAACGACACGCGATTGCGGATCGACGCCTGGTGCTCCAGCAGCTTCTCGAACGCGCGGAACCGCTCGACGAGGCCCTTCGAATAATCGAGCCGGTCGACGCTCATGATCAGCTGGCGCCCGCGCAGCGACGTGGCCATGCGCGCGGCCTTGCCGTGCTCGCCCGCCTGCGCGAGCGACGCGATCTCGTCCGGATACACGCCGATCGGATAAGCCGCTGCGCGCAGCGTGCTGCCGAACGCGCTCACGCGTACCGTGCGGCCGTCGCGCGTCACTTCGCCGCCGGCTTCGAACTCGACGTAATCGCAGAACGCACGCAGGTCGGGCTCGGTCTGGAAGCCGAGCAGATCGAACGCGCACAGCGACTCGACCAGCTCGCGATGCGGCGGCACGTTCACGAGCACCTGCGCGGCGGGAAACGGGATGTGCAGGAAGAAGCCGATCCGGTTCTTCACGCCCGACGCGCGCAGCGCGCGCGCGAACGGGATCAGGTGATAGTCGTGGACCCAGATCACGTCGTCGTCCTGCAGCAGCGGCACGAGCTGCTGCGCGAGCCACACGTTCACGCGGCCGTAGCCTTCGAACTCGTGACGGTCGTACTGGATCAGGTCCGCGCGGTAGTGGAACGCCGGCCACAGCGTCGCGTTCGAGAAGCCGCGGTAGTACTGGTCGTAATCGCGGCGCGACAGCCCGACGGTCGCGA
The DNA here is from genome assembly GCF_000959445.1 of Burkholderia vietnamiensis LMG 10929. NCBI lineage: Bacteria > Pseudomonadati > Pseudomonadota > Betaproteobacteria > Burkholderiales > Burkholderiaceae > Burkholderia > Burkholderia vietnamiensis. The sequence goes on from NZ_CP009631.1 coordinate 3,036,865, forward strand.
ACGTCACGGGGCCGCGCTCCTCGATGCGGATCTGCGGCGCACCGGACGCGACCACTTCGCCGCTCCAGCCGAACCACATGCCGCCCGTCTCCTTCAGCGCGTCGTACACGCCGATCGCGAGACCGCCCGCCGCCGGCTCGCCTTCCGAAATCGGCGCGACGCGGTTTGAAACGATGATCAGTCGGCTCATGCGCCCGGCAGCTCCAGATCGAGCCAGCGGGCGATCTGCGCGTGCAGCGCGGCGACCGAATCGAGCCGCATGCGCGCCGACGTCTCGCCGGCGCCGACCTTGATCGACAGGCCGCCACGCGCGTTCACCACCGCGAAGCCCTTCTCGTCGGTCAGATCGTCGCCCGCGAACAGCGGCACGCGGCCCGCGAACGGCGGCTCGTCGAGGAACGCGGCCAGCGCGCGCCCCTTGTCGACGCCCTTCGGCTTGATTTCGAACACCATCTTGCCGGGCTGCAGTACGTACGCGTCCGCATATTCGGCGACGAGGCGCTCGGCCGCTTCGCGCGCGACCGGCTCACGGTCGGCCGCGTTGCGGTAGTGCAGCGCGACGGCCGCGCCCTTGATCTCCAGCAGCATGCCCGGATGACGGTCGACCACGGCCGCCAGCTCGCGCTCGATGCGCAGCAGGCGTTCGTCGTTGAAGCCGATGCGCTGCGTGTCACCGTTCGAATCGCGACGCTCGGCACCGTGCAGGCCGGCGATCGGTAGATCCGGCATGCTCAGGAACGTGTCGAGATTGTCGATGCCGCGCCCCGACACCACCGCGACCGCGCCATGCGAGCGCTGCCTGAGCGTATCGAGCAGCGTCAGCAGCGACGGCGGCACGTGAATGCTGTCGGGCGTGGGGGCGAGCTCGACGAGCGTGCCGTCGAAGTCGAAAAAGAACGCGGTATCGGTCAGGGACAGGGAAGCCGGAACGGATTGCATCGATTCGAGAGTCCGAGCGGCGGCCGGCAAACGCCGGGCCGCCGCGACGAGAATGGAATTGTGCGCATCTTACCGCGCCTGCGTACCGAGATGGGCGAAACCGGCCGCCGCGCGCCGCCCGCGCCGCCGCTGCGACATATTGCCCCGCCCCGCGCGACCGCAGGGATTTCGAAAGCGCGCAGGCGCGGGAATTGCGTTACAGTCGGCAACCGCCGGTCGCGCGCCCCAGTGCGGCGCGACCGACGTCATTCCGTCCGATTCGAGTCCCAGGATGTCGCTTGCCCGTCCCGCGCCGCGCCGGCGCCGCCCCAGCTTCAACCGTTTCGCGCGCATGGCCGCGGCAATGGCCGTTGCCGTCGCGCTCGCCGCGTGCACGCGCGACGAGCCGGGCTGGCACCTGGCCAACGTCACCGGCCATCTGCCCGACCTGTCGTTCACGCTGACCGGCGGCGACGGCCGGCCCGTCGACGCGAGCGCGTTCCGCGGCCGCGTCGCGCTCGTCTACTTCGGCTACACGCACTGTCCCGACGTCTGTCCCGAGACGATGGCGCGGCTGATGGAAGTGCTCGCGAAGCTCGGCCCGCGCGCGAACGACGTGCGCATCCTGTTCGTGTCGGTCGATCCCGCGCGCGACACGCCGCAGGCGCTGCAGTCGTACGTCGCCGCGTTCGACGCCGCGCACGCGCGCGGCCTGACCGGCAGCGACGGCCAGATCGAATCGCTCGCGAAGCGCTACCGCGTCGCGTACCAGATGGAACAACGCGATCCGTCCGGCGGCTACGAGGTCACGCACAGCTCGGCCGTCTACATCTTCGACGCCCACGGCCGCGCGCGCCTGCTCGCGACCGACGGCGACTCGCCGGACGCCATCGCCGCCGACGTGCGGCGGATCATCGACACTGCCCCCACCACGTGAACCAGACATGAAGCCGAAAACGATCCTCAAGACGTTCGCCGCCCTCGCCGCGCTGTGCGCCGGCGCACACGCCTATGCGGCCGGTGCGATCACCGCGCAGAACGCATGGGTACGCTGGCTGCCGAACCAGCTGCCCGCCGGCGGCTACGTGACGCTCGTGAACACCGGCGACAAGCCGGTCGATCTCGTCGACGTCGACAGCCCCGACTACGGGATGGCGATGCTGCACCAGACGGTGTCGAACGGCTCGACGCAGAAGATGGAAATGGTCGACAAGCTGACGATCCCCGCGCGCGGCAAGGTCGACATCGCACCGGGCGGCTACCACTTCATGCTCGAGGAGCCGAAGCACGCGATCAAGCCGGGCGACACGGTGCGCCTGCGCCTGAAATTCTCCGACGGCGAAACCGTCGACGCGCCGTTTGCGGTGAAGTCGCCGGCCCAGGCGAAGTGATGCGCGTGCGATGAACGTCCTGTACTGGCTCGATCCGTGGGAACCGTCGCCGACCGTGGTGATCGCGGTGCTGACGGCCGCCGTGCTGTTCGCGCGCGGTGTGAAGAAGGCGAAGGTGTCGCCGCTGCGGCAGTTCTCGTTCTGGCTCGGGCTGACGGCGCTCTACATCGCACTGCATACGCGGCTCGACTATTTCTTCGAGCACGAGTTCTTCATGCACCGCGCGCAGCATCTGGTACTGCATCACCTCGGGCCGTTCTTCATCGCGCTCGCCTATCCGGGCGCGGCGATCCGCGCCGGCATTCCGTTTCGCTGGCGGCAACGCTTCGTGCGCCCCGCGCTCGCATGGGCGCCCGTGCGCGCGGCGCTCGACCTGGTGTTCCATCCGGTCGTGGCCGTCGTGCTGTTCGTCGGGCTGATCTATTTCTGGCTGCTGTCGCCGATCCACTTCGTCGCGATGCTCGACTGGCGTCTGTATCGCGTGATGAACTGGAGCATGGTGATCGACGGGCTGCTGTTCTGGTGGCTCGTCGTCGATCCGCGTCCCGCGCCGCCCGCGCGGCTGTCGCCGGGCCGCCGGATTCTGATCGTCGTCGCCGCCATCCCGCCGCAGATCGCGCTCGGCGCGCTGATCTTCTTCACGCCGCACGAGCTGTATCCGATCTACTCGATCTGCGGGCGCGCCTTCACGTGGCTCAGCCCGTTGCGCGACCAGCAGATCGGCGGCCTGCTGCTGTGGATTCCCGGCTCGATGATGAGCGTGATCGGCGCGCTGATCGCACTGCGGCACTGGATGCGGCTGTCCGCTCGCGGCCGGCTGATCGACGAGCGCGCCGCTGCGCGCAGCGCCGCGCGGCCGGCGGCCACGCGCAACGCCCACTGATCCCGGCACGCCGCGCCGCGCGTCAGCCGCGCGCGCGGGTCATCCACACGTGCGGGATGCCGTCTTCGTCGTGCACGTCGGAGCTCGGCTCAAAGCCGAACGCACCGTAAAAGCGCTGCAGGTGCGCCTGCGCATGCAGGCTCATCTGCGTATCGGGCCACTGCGCGGCGATGTGTTCGAGCGCGCGGGCGAGCAGCGTATTGCCGAGGCCGGCCCCGCGGAACGCGGCGGTCGTCAGTACGCGGCCGATGCGCACGTCGGCATGCTGCGCATCGGGCAGCAGCACGCGCAGATAGCCGGCGACGCGGCCCGCCGCGTCGTACGCGGCCAGGTGCCACGCGGCCTGATCGGCATCGTCGATGTCGCGGTACACGCAGTTCTGCTCGACGACGAACACGGCGCTGCGCGCTTCGAGGATCGAATAGACCTCGCGTGCGCTCAGGGCGTCGAAGGATTTCCAGCGCCAGTCCAGGTCGGCGGCACGCGGGGAGATGGCGGATGCGGAAGCGTTCATGGGCGGTCCTCGGTGCTGTTTCGGGCGCGCCGGTGGGCGCGCGGCAACCGACGATTATGCCGCGAAGCGCGGCCGCTGCGCCCGCGCCGCCGCGCACATGCAAAAAGCCCCGCATTGCGCGGGGCCGTACGTCATGCGGGCATCCGTCCGAAGCGGCCGCTGTTGAAATCGTCGATCGCGGCGCGGATTTCCTCTTGCGAGTTCATCACGAACGGGCCATAGCCGACCACCGGCTCGTCGATCGGCTCGCCGCTGAGGATCAGCAACTTGACGTCGCCGTTCGCCTCGATGTCGACGTCGCTGCCTTCGCGGCCCAATTGCACAAACTGCGCTTCGCGGGCGACCGTCTCGCCGTTCACGAGCACCGTGCCGCTCAGCACGACCACGGCGAGCGTGCGGCCTTCGGCGATCGGGAACCGCGCACGGCCGCCGGCGGCAAGCCGCACGTCCCAGACGTCGATCGGCGTGTGCGTGCCGGCCGGGCCGCGCCGCCCGTCGAACTCGCCGGCGATGATCCGCGCGCGGCCCGCGCCGTCCGGCAACTCGACGACCGGGATGTCCGCGTTCAGCAGCGTTTGATAGCCGGGCTCGCCCATCTTGTCGGCGGCGGGCAGGTTCACCCACAGCTGCACCATCTCGAGCGGGCCGCCGCGCTTCGTGAACGCTTCCGAGTGGAATTCCTCGTGCAGGATCCCGCTCGCGGCCGTCATCCATTGCACGTCGCCGGGGCCGATCACGCCGCCCGCGCCGGTCGAGTCGCGGTGCGCGACTTCGCCGTCGTAGACGATCGTCACCGTTTCGAAGCCGCGGTGCGGATGCTGGCCGACCCCGCGCGGCGCCGCCGCCGGCTCGAAATTCGCGGGGCCCGCATAGTCGAGCAGCAGGAACGGGCTCAGATGGGCGCCGTGCGACTGATAGCTGAACATCGAACGCACCGGGAAACCGTCGCCGACCCAATGGCCGCGCGGCGCGCTGTAGACGCCACGGATCTTCTTCATTTGCCTTCTCCGAATTGCGGCGAAACACGTGTTTCGCATCCTGACGATCAATATAGAGATGGAACGATCGATTCGGTAGACTCGCAAAATCGCACTCAGCGTTCCATTTGATGAACGATCAACAGCGAGATCTCAACGATCTCTATTACTTCGTGCAGGTGGTCGAGCACGGCGGGTTCGCGCCGGCCGGGCGCGCGCTGAACATGCCGAAGTCGAAGCTGAGCCGGCGCGTCGCGCTGCTCGAGGCGCGCCTCGGGATGCGGCTGATTCAGCGCTCGACGCGCCGCTTCACCGTCACCGACGTCGGCCAGACGTACTACGCGCATTGCCGCGCGATGCTCGTCGAGGCCGACGCCGCCGACGAGGCGATCGCATTGCTGCACGAGGAGCCGCGCGGCATCGTGCGGGTCAGCTGCCCCGTCGCGCTGCTCGACTCGCTGGCGGGCGCGATGATCGCCGCGTTCATGGTCGCGTGCCCGCACGTCGAGATTCATCTCGAAGCGACGAACCGGCGCGTCGACGTGGTCGGAGAAGGGATCGACGTCGCGATTCGCGTGCGTCCGCCGCCGCTCGAGGACAGCGATCTCGCGCTGCGCGTGCTGGCCGAGCGCGGGCAATGCCTGGTCGCGAGCCCCGCGTTGTTGCGCGAACACGGCGCGCCGGCCGTTCCGGCCGACCTGACCCGCATGCCGAGCCTCGACCACGGCCTGCCGCAGGCCGCGCACGTGTGGCGGCTGCGCGGCCCGGACCAGGCGCATGCGGAGATCCACCATCAGCCGCGGCTCGTGACGGGCGGCATGCTGGCGTTGCGGGCCGCGGCGGTCGCGGGCGTCGGCGTCGTGCAGTTGCCGACGATGATGGTGCGCGACGAACTCGCGCGCGGCGAACTGGTGAACGTGCTGCCCGACTGGGCGCCGCGCCGCGAGATCGTGCACGCGGTGTTCGCGTCGCGGCGCGGGCTGCTGCCGGGCGTGCGCGCGCTGCTCGACTTCCTGGCTGCGCGGTTCGCGGAGCTAGAACCCGATTGAGCGGGGTTGCCGGTGCACGCGCCGGTTCGACGCGATGGCCGGGAGCGACAGTGACGGCGGCGAATCACGCGCTGCAAATGCGCGGCGCGTGCCGTAGACTGCGGGGCCGGCATCGCGCATCGCGCGTACCCCCTTACTCTTTTCTCTGCACTTCAGCCATGTTCACGCTGTCCACCGACCCTCACGCCTCCAAGGCCGAACTGTATGCGACGCTCGCCGAGCAGGCCCGCTCGCTCGTCGAATCGGAGCCGGACCTGATCGCAAACGCCGCGAATTTCTCCGCGCTCGTCTATCACTCGCTCGATCGTCTGAACTGGGCCGGCTTCTATTTCTTCGACGGGACGGAGCTGGTGGTCGGCCCGTTCCAGGGCAAGCCGGCCTGCGTGCGCATCGCGCTCGGCAAGGGCGTGTGCGGCACGGCGGCGCAGACGCGCCAAACGCAGGTCGTGCGCGACGTGCATGCGTTCCCCGGCCATATCGCGTGCGATGCCGCGTCGGAGTCGGAAATCGTCGTGCCGCTGGTAGCGGCAGACGGCACGCTGATCGGCGTGTGGGACGTCGACAGCCCGGTCGCCGCACGTTTCGACGACGAGGACCGCAGCGGGATGGAGGCGCTGTGCCGCGTGTTCGTCGAACACGCGTGGCAAAAGGCGCGCGAGCGAGCAGCGTGATGCTGCGGGTAGCAACCACGCCGGTGGCGTGAGCAGCGCAAGCGTCAGCCTAGGCGCAAGCGCTAGGCGCAAGCCCAAATGAAACGAGCCCCGGACCGGGGCTCGTCGTCGTTGGCGGCGTGCGCGTCAGGCCGCCTGCGTGCCGGTCAGCGCGGCGAACGCGTGCGGCTTCACGTCGTCGGTCAGCACGTCGACGCCCTGCTCCGTCACCACGACCATGTGCTCCCACTGCGCGGACAGCGAATGGTCCTTCGTGACGACCGTCCAGCCGTCGGCCAGCACGCGCGTGTCGCGCTTGCCCGCGTTGAGCATCGGCTCGATCGTGAAGATCATCCCGGGGCGCAGCGGCACGCCGGTGCCGGGGCGGCCGTAGTGCAGCACCTGCGGCTCGTCGTGATACACGTCGCCGATTCCGTGCCCGCAGTATTCGCGCACAACGCTGAAGCCTTCGCGATGCGCGACCTGCTGGATCGCATAGCCGACGTCGCCGAGCGTCGCGCCCGGACGCACCGCGCGAATGCCCGCGTGCATCGCCTCGTAGGTGGCCGCCACCAGACGCCGCGCGAGTTCGCCGGGCTCGCCGACGAAGTACATGCGGCTCGTGTCGCCGAACCAGCCGTCCTTGATCACCGCGATGTCGAGGTTCACGATGTCGCCGTCGCGCATCGGCCGCGACGACGGGATGCCGTGACAGACCACGTGGTTGACCGACGTGCACAGCGTCTTCGGATAGCCGTGATAGCCGATGTTGGCTGGAATCGCGCGCAGTTCGTCGATGATGTATTCGCGGCAGCGCGCGTCGAGCTCGTCGGTCGTGACGCCCGGCTTCACGTAGTCGGTGATCATCGTCAGCACTTGCGACGCGAGCTTCGCGGCTTCGCGCGACTTCGCGATGTCGGCGGCGCCGCGGATGGGAATGTCGCGCTTCGCCATTACGCCACCTGCTCGATGTCGCGAGCGGCCGGCTGCGCCGTACCGGCGTCGCCGCCGCGCGCCTCGGATTCGATCAGCATCCGGCAGATATCGCCATAGGACAGCGACGGATTGAGTTCCGCGAGCATGCCCACGCGCAGCCAGTGCTCGGCCTGCGCGTTGATCGACCGGCTCAGCGCGGTGCTGGTCGAGCGCAGCCGTTCGTGCATGTGCTCGGAAATCTTGATGATGCCCATATGGCTCCAATTAAACGAAATGTAGTCGTTTCGTATATTACGCTGGCGCTGCGCGCGGAGCAAGTATTCGGGCGGACTGCGAATCGGGAGTCTGGCAGCCCGTGATTTCGTTGACACCATATTCCAGCTTGATGGAGAATCCGTCCATCATGCAAGAAGCGACTACCCTTCCCGCGCCTGATGCAGGCATCAACGAGCGGATCGCCCGCCGCGTGCGAGACTTGCGCACGTTACGAGGCTACACGCTCGATACGCTTGCCGCGCGCTCCGGCGTGAGCCGTTCGATGATCTCGCTCATCGAGCGCGCGTCGGCCAGCCCGACGGCCGTCGTCCTCGACAAGCTCGCGGCCGGGTTGGGCGTGTCGCTGGCGGCGCTGTTCGGCGGCGAGCGCGACGACGCGCCCGCGCAGCCGCTGGTCAAGCGCGCACAGCAAGCGGAATGGCGCGATCCGGCGTCGGGCTATCTGCGGCGCAATCTGTCGCCGCCCGGCTGGCCGTCGCCGCTCCAGCTCGTCGAAGTCGATTTCCCGCCCGGCGCGCGCGTCGCGTACGACACGGGCGGCCGCGACAGCGCGCTGCATCAGCAGGTATGGGTGCTCGGCGGACGCGTCGACGTCACGTTGGGCGACGCGCTCCACGAGCTTCACGAAGGCGACTGTCTCGCGATGCGCGTCGATCAACCGCTGATTTTCAGCAATCCGACGGCGCAAGGCGCGCGCTATGTCGTCGCGATCTGCGATGTCTCCGCCGCGGTCGGCATGCGCGGCGCGGCATCCGTTCAAAGCCGGAGCCGACCGGTGCAGGAGTCCACATGAATTCGCCGAACACGCACGACGACGTGCGCCTGATCGATTGCAACGAGGCCGAGCATGCGGCGGCCATCCTCGAGATCCTGAACGACGCGATCGTCAATTCGACCGCGCTGTACGACTATCGGCCGCGGCCGCCGGAGGCGATGGTCACGTGGTTCGCAACGAAGCGCGCGGGCGGTTTTCCGGTGGTCGGCGCGGTCGACGGTTCCGGCACGCTGCTCGGCTTCGCGAGCTGGGGCACGTTCCGCGCGTTTCCGGCGTTCAAGTACACGGTCGAACACAGTGTGTACGTGCATCGCGATCATCGCGGGCGCGGGCTCGGCGAGTTGCTGCTGCGCGAGTTGATCAAGCGTGCGCGCGATGCCGAGGTACACGTGCTGGTCGGCTGCATCGATGCAACCAACGCGGGCAGCGTCGCGCTGCATACGCGTGTCGGCTTCGTGCATTCGGGGACGATCGCCGAAGCGGGATTCAAGTTCGGGCGCTGGCTCGACGCGGCGTTTTATCAGCTGAAGCTGGACACGCCGATGCAGCCGGTGGATGGGTGAGCGAGGACGCGGATGGTCGCTGAAGATAACGCCGCGCGAGCGCCGGAAAAAGAAAAAGCCCTGATTTCTCAGGGCTTTTTCTCTTCCTACTTGGAGGCGCGAGCCGGAGTCGAACCGGCCTAAACGGCTTTGCAGGCCGTCAGATACTAATATATATCAAACGATTATTGGCAAGGACCACCCAAATTGACCACCGTGTCAATAGCTGACTACCTTGCTCGAAGCCACACCGAGGCAGGTATACGGTAATGTCCTTTACCCGATACAAAGGAGCGACCGATGCTGAACGGCTTGGATAAACTAACACGGCAGCTCGACGAAGCCTCCCGAGCGTTTCAGTCGCTCGATGGTGAGATTGCGAGAGTCCGCGTCGTGCCGGGAGACGAAGAGAGCGTGCAGGCAGCGATTCGTGAAATGGAAGCTGCCGTTGACCAGAAAGCTGCCCAATATCGGGGTGAACCGCACCGGGAATCGTGGAGGCTGGTTGGTTTAAGTTAATGCGGACACGTCAGCGGCATTTCTGAGTTGCCTGTAGTAGTTTGCCTCAGCTTCAGCAGGCGGGATATAGCCGAGCGGTTCCATCAGCCGATGACGGTTGTACCAGGCGACCCATTCCAGCGTTGCCAGTTCGACGGATTCCCTCGTTTTCCAAGGGGCGCGCCGATGAATCAGTTCCGTCTTGTACAGGCCGTTGATCGTCTCGGCCAGCGCATTGTCGTAGCTGTCGCCCCGGCTGCCGACCGACGGCTCGATGCCGGCCTCAGCCAGCCGTTCGCTGTAGCGGATGCTGACGTATTGAGACCCTCTGTCGGAATGATGAATCAAAGTCCCGTCCTCACCCGGTTGGCGGGCGTACAGCGCTTGTTCAAGTGCATCCAGAACGAAGTCCGTGGTCATCGACGAGCTGACGCGCCAGCCAACAATACGGCGGGCAAACACGTCGATCACGAATGCCACGTACAGCCAGCCTTGCCATGTCGAGACATACGTAAAATCCGACACCCAGAGCTGATTCGGTCGGTCAGCCTTGAACTGCCGGTTGACTCGGTCCAGCGGGCGCGGCGCGGTCACCTCGGGAATCGTCGTGCGAACACGCTTACCGCGAACTGCGCCACGCAAGCCCTGCAGTTTCATCAACCGTCCGACCGTGCAGCGTGCCACTGCAATGCCTTCCCGGTTCATCTGCTTCCAGACCTTCGGCACGCCGTAGACCTGCATGTTGGCCTGCCAGACACGCTTGATCTCCGGTTGCAAAAGCTCATCGCGTTTCGCGCGGGCGCAGCGCTTCGACGGATCGCGAAGTTGTGCTGCATGGCGTCGGTAGCCCGACGGGGCAATCCGCAAGACCTTGCAGATCGGCTCGACCCCGAAGGTGTCGCGATGCTGATCAATGAAGGCCTTCAGGACTTGAAACGGCGGTCGAGCTCCGCCTGGGCGAAAAACGCGCTCGCCAGTTTGAGAATCTCATTGGTCCGGCGCAGTTCCTTGACCTCGCGCTCCAAGGCCTTGATGCGTTCACGCTCGGCCGTACTCACGCCATCGCGCTCTCCACGGTCGACCTCGTCGCGCTTAACCCAATCCAACAACGTCTGCGGCGTGCAGCCGATCATCGGCGCAATCGATTCGACTGCCGCCCACATCGACGGGTGCTCGCTACGCTGCTCGCGTACGAGGCGCACTGCGCGCTCTCGGACTTCCGGGGAAAACTTGCTTGGCTTCTTGTTCATGGCTCCATTCTCTCAAGAGTTGGAGCCTCCACAAAACTCGGGGCGGTTCAGGGCAATCGACTGGTGGACCGGGTAGTCGAGCAGCTCAAAGCTAGATATCGCGAACACATCATCGAACGTAGCGAGCGGCAGGCATGAAGCGTGACATGGACCTGATCCGCGAGCTGCTCCTCAAGCTCGAAGCGTTACCCATGCGCATGGGCGGTATCGTCGTCATCCCCCCGGACACCGACGAAATCCAGGTCGATAGCTATACGGTCGAACAGATCGATTACCACCTTTCGTTGATCCGTGAGGCGGGTCTAGTTGAGGCTGGAGGCGCAAGGCCCGCTGTTGGGATCGGCTTTCGCCGCCTAAGCTGGGCCGGGCATGACTTTCTGGATTCGATCCGCAGCCCGGAGGTGTGGGCCAAGACCAAGGCGGGAGCGCTTGCTGCCGGCGGGTTCACGGTTGAATTGCTGGGGGACCTCGCCAAAGGCTTTATCAAGAAGCAGATCGAAGATCGCACGGGGATAAAACTCTGACTTCGCGAAGCCCGATCAGGCCAGAGATGGGTCACAGCTCCCGCAAGGTCACCCCGTAGTTCAGAGGATGGAATGATAAGCGTGATGCTTATCCAGCAAGGATCTCACCCTTTGCTGTAGCGAATCTGTAGCACGTAAAAGGGCCCGCTCGCAGCGGGCTTTCGTGTCTCTGGGCACCCAATCCCACCGTTTGGTTGCAAAGCAACTTGCACCGCCTGATGATGCAGCAGTACCTTCGCCTTATCTGACACGGTCCAGTGCACAAGGCTACGCCGCGAGCTACGCTCACCCTTTTCAGACTCAATCGGTAACTGAGACCAAAGCGACATGACGGATTGGATCGTTTGTGTCTTTTTTACCATCCAAAGCTTCAAAAATATCAATAGCGAACAAATTTCGCAGTACGCCATTGATCGCCATCATCGCATTTCATGTGACCGTCAGATGCCTTGATTTCGTGAAGCCCCTGCATTTCCCCACACTCGGTCGGAACTGCTATCGCATCAAATGACCATAGCCCCTCAAATATATTTTTCTCATTATTTAGGAAATTAAGCCTATTGTACAGAGGCGTAATGTAATACCAAAGTCTATAACCCAACGGGGAAAGCAACTCAAGATATCGCTGCGACTCATCGCCAGTATAGTGATTCAGATATTCGAGATGCAATATTGGTCGATATTTTTCTATGACCTTCAACCCACCACGAAGCACATTTATTTCAAACCCTTCGACATCCGCCTTAAGAAAATCAACACGACAAAAATCAATCGAGTCAAGCCTCTTAAGAGGAATTCTCTCAAACCCGGTGTTCTTCGAATAAACTGAAGTCGCACCAAAATTATTTTGATTTCTCGGATCGATCGCCGGAAAATCAATAGTTCCATCAGTATCGCCAATCGCACATTGATTCGCGCGAACATTTAGGCAGTGATTTATAACCAGATTAGCACAGAGCACTTGAAAAACATGTCGCTGCGGTTCAAACGCAAAAACGACTCCAGAGTCACCAACTGCTTGAGATAACATCACTGTGTGAGAACCTATGTTTGCACCCACCTCAACAACAGTATCTCCTTGCCGGACGATTTGGGAAAACAAAAATGTCTCAGCCTCCGACCATTCTCCATATTTAATCAGGCTTTGCCCAATTGTGTCATCGTTACGATTAAAAATCATCGTACCGTATCGGCATTGCTGAGTAACATATATCATCACAATTCCTTGATTTCTTTACCACACTCAACATGATGGAAACTCCGCGATCAATAGCGGCTGCGCAACATTACCACATCACGACTAAACAAGAAAATGATCGCATGGCGTTAAATTATAGGGAATTTAGCTCACCAATCCAGAAATAAAACCCGAATGACGAGACATCACTCGGGTTCAGATTTAAAATTTACGCAACTTTGATAATTGTCACCGCCCCCTGCAAACTAAGAGTGGCTTTGTTCTGAGCGCCAACCACCTTGGAATAACCAAGCCATACTTTTGTATTGGCTCCCCATCCAAGAGGAGGTATACCCACGAGGTTGATAGTGCCCAAACTCTGGGTTGACTGTGAGCCCAGCACCGGCGATGGAATTGATTGAACCGAATATTGATATACGCCCGGCCATGGATATGCCGTTCCCGCAGCAAATGTGACCTGTGCGGGGATTTGATATGTATCAACCGCACTAGAAACTATGTTTGCGTGTGCAAGGACAACATAGATTCCACCTTGATTGAGCGTAATTGTCCCATCACTATTTGCCGTATACGGAAACCCATTGAAGGCATTACCCAATCGACAATCCACTTGATAGTATGTGCCGTTGTCTATTCCATGCGCCAAATTCGGTTGAGAGGAATTACCAAGCTCGATCGTAAGGCCGGAAACATTCGATGTTGAAGATTGGGCCTTGCTGTCTTTGCTTGCAAGAATACCCAAAGCCAACGGAATTGCCGAAGCAGCAATTAATTTTCTACGATTATTTTCCATGAAAATATAATCTTCTGAAGATTATCAAAACATACCCCGAGATGTGGCCAGCAGAAGTACAGGCGATCGAAATTTCGTGCTCGCTTAATTATCATAAGGATCGGATCACGAAAGTCTGTGAAAGATTGTTAAATTTCAGAGATGATCGGGGACACCGCCCGTTTTGCGCAACTTGTACGATACTGGAGCGGCCCCACGTATCTGAGGACACAAGGACTCTCTTAAAATAAAGGATAGTCTTGTGCCTATCAGTAAGCCTAGTCATTACGTGGAAAGCATCGAAATTCTGACCGAGCCGGAGCGCCGTCGTCGGCGCACGGCGCTAGAAAAAATCGCCATCGTGCAGGAAACATTGGAGCCGGGAGCGTCGGTGTCGGCCGTTGCACGTCGGCACGGCGTCAACGCCAACCAAGTGTTCGGCTGGCGCAAGCGTCGGAATCAGGCACCGATACTCGCCGCAGATACTCGCGAACAGCGTCCAGCGTCGTCGCGATCGCTTCGCGTTGCTCAACAACGTCCGTCGGCACAATGCCGGCATCGAGCAATTGCTCCAGCCGGGCGGCATACGCGTCGCCCTCTTCTTCAGATTGAAACGTCAAGGAAAGCGGCTTTGGGAGAAGCTTCGAACGTCGGATGATGTATTCCCACGTTCCGGAGGGTCGTAGTCGCTTGGTCGCCATGCGCTGACGCGAACCGGCCTATACGGCCAAAGAGCCGACTTAGGCGTGGTTGCGCGTGTTTCTTGAGTGGTTAGAGGCGACTTTGTACCACTCTCGGCGACTTTCTTACAACGATGAAAGTGGAGCGAGAAAAAGAAAAAGCCCTGATTTCTCAGGGCTTTTTCTCTTCCTACTTGGAGGCGCGAGCCGGAGTCGAACCGGCCTAAACGGCTTTGCAGGCCGCTGCATAACCGCTTTGCTATCGCGCCAAAAGCGGACTGTCCGAATACCTGGAAGGCATGCGACAGATTTTTATCCGAGGACCATCGGTCCATCAAATAAAAGGGGAAGCCTTGCTTCCCCGATACCTGGAGCGGGAGACGAGTCTCGAACTCGCGACCTCAACCTTGGCAAGGTTGCGCTCTACCAACTGAGCTACTCCCGCATTGTCCTGCACCAGCAGCGCTTTGCCATTCAACACGCTGCCAGAAAAATCTGGAGCGGGAGACGAGTCTCGAACTCGCGACCTCAACCTTGGCAAGGTTGCGCTCTACCAACTGAGCTACTCCCGCGTTGTCCTGCACCAGCAGCGCTTCGCCATTCAACACGCTGCCGAAAAAATCTGGAGCGGGAGACGAGTCTCGAACTCGCGACCTCAACCTTGGCAAGGTTGCGCTCTACCAACTGAGCTACTCCCGCGTATTGCTGCGCTACTGCTTTCCGTCACACGCTTACTTCGTCGTGCAGCGGAGAAGCGAGATTATGTCGAAGGCACTTTCATGTGTCAAGGGCTTTTCGCGCCCTTTTTCCAAAAACCTTCGGCACCGACACCGCAAGCAGCCGCTACCAAGCCCTTACGCGCCGCCGCGCTCGCGAATCTGCGGCCACGCGAGCTTCATGTAGTACAGCATCGACCAGATCGTCAGCACCGCCGCCAGATACATCAGCCATTCGCCCCACACGCGCGTGTCGATCGTCGCGACGCCGAGCGGCAGCGGCCCGTAGTACAGCAGCATCGGGATCGCGACCATCTGGCATGCGGTCTTGAACTTGCCGAGCTGGTTCACCGCGACGCTCTTCGACGCGCCGATCTGCGCCATCCACTCGCGCAGCGCCGAGATCGCGATCTCGCGGCCGACGATCACCAGCGCGATCGCCGCGTCGACCCGCGCGATCTGCACGAGGATCAGCAGCGCGGCGGTGACCATCAGCTTGTCCGCGACCGGGTCGAGGAACGCGCCGAACGACGACGTCTGGTTCCACTTGCGCGCGAGAAAGCCGTCGAACCAGTCGGTCAGCGCCGCCAGGATGAATATCGCCGCCGCCGCGAGGTTGCGGTGCGCGCCGCCCATCACCGTGTCCGGCAGATAGAACACGCCGACGACGAGCGGAATCAGCACGATCCGGACCCACGTCAGGAAAATCGGGAAGTTGAACGGCATGGCATGCGGGTCAGTAAAGGATTCGCAATTGTGCCGTGTCGACCGGCCTGCCACAAGAACGCGCGATCGCAACGCGGGATCGCAGGCCCGAGCGGCCGGTCGCACGGCCCGTCAATGAAGCTGCTTGTAGATCTGTTCGGCGAGTGCGTGCGAGATCCCGTCGACGCTCGCCAGCTCCTCGACGCTGGCGGCGACCACGCCGCGCAGTCCGCCGAACCGCGCGAGCAGCCGCTGGCGCCGCTTCGCGCCGACGCCGTCGAGCTCCTCGAGCCGCGACGTCTGGCGCGCCTTCGCGCGCTTCGCGCGCATCCCGGTGATCGCGAAGCGGTGCGCCTCGTCGCGGATCTGCGCAACCAGCATCAGCGCCGCGCTCTCCTTGCCGAGCTCGAGCGGCGTGCGGCCGTCCGCGAACACGAGCGTCTCGAGGCCGACCTTGCGCCCTTCCCCTTTCGCGACGCCGACCAGCATCGACGTATCGAGCCCCAGTTCGGTGAACACCTGCCGCGCGATCTCGACCTGCCCCTTGCCGCCGTCGATCAGCACGATGTTCGGCAACAGGCTCGACGCCTCGGCCTGCCGCGTCGATTCGCCGTCGATGCCGGTCGCGGCGTCGGCGGCGGCCGCCTGCGCGGCCAGCTCGACCATCTTCTCGTAGCGGCGCGTCAATACCTGCCGCATGGCCGCATAGTCGTCGCCCGGCGTGATGCCGGCGATGTTGTAGCGACGGTACTCGCCCGACTGCATCTTGTGATGGTGATAGACGACGCACGACGCCTGCGTCGCCTCGCCCATCGTATGGCTGATGTCGAAGCACTCGATGCGCAGCGTCGCGAGATCGTCGCATTCGAGGCCGAGCGTCTCGGCGAGTGCGCGGGTACGCGCCTGCTGCGAGCCCTGCTCGGACAGCAGTCGCGCGAGCGCGATCCGGGCGTTCTGCTCGGCCATCGTCAGCCACGCGCGCCGCTGCCCCTGCGGCTGCCGCACCAGCGATACCTTGTGGCCGGCCTGCTCGGACAGCAGCTCGAGCAGGTCGCGGCTCGCGGGCGCATGGCTGACGACCAGCACCGGCGGCACGCGGTTGCCCAGATAGTGCTGCGAGATGAATGCATCGAGCACCTCCGCCTCGACGGACGCGCCGGCACCGGCGCCGGCGACGCGGGCAGCCGCCCCCCCGTCGCCGTCGCCCTCGCCTTCCACCGGCTGGTCCGGCATCGCGGCGGCGGCATCGTCGACGCCATCGGCCTCGTCGCCTAGCCCGCCTTCCGCGAGCGTCAGCGCGCTTTCGACGTGCGTCGGGAAATACGCCTTGTCGCCAAGATGGCGGCCGCCGCGCACCATCGCGAGGTTCACGCACACGCGCCCGCCCTGCGCGACGACGGCCAGGATGTCGACGTCGCTGTCGCCGCCGACCTCGATCGCCTGCTGGTGCAGCACCGTCGCGAGCGAGCTCATCTGGTTGCGCACGGCCGCCGCCTGCTCGAACTTCAGCTCGGCCGCGAACGCGTGCATCTTCTGCTCGAGTTCGTTCATCACCTCGGACTGCCGCCCGAGCAGGAAGCGCGCGGCGTTCGACACGTCGATCGCGTAGTCGTCCTCGGTGATCGCGCCGACGCACGGCGCCGTGCAACGCCCGATCTGATGCAGCAGACACGGCCGCGTACGGTTGTTGAACACCGAATCCTCGCAGGTGCGCAACTGGAACACGCGCTGCAGGATCTGGATGCTCTCGCGCACCGCCCACGCACTCGGGAACGGCCCGAAATACTGGTTCTGCTTGTCGACCGAGCCGCGGTAATACGCCATGCGCGGAAAGCGGTGCGCGGTGAGCTTCAGGTACGGATACGACTTGTCGTCGCGAAACAGGATGTTGTAGCGCGGCGCGAGCGCCTTGATCAGGTTGTTCTCGAGCAGCAGCGCCTCGGCCTCCGAGCGCGTGACGGTCGTCTCGATGCGCGCGATGCGCGTGACCATCATCGCGATGCGCGGCGACAGCTGCGTTTTCGTGAAGTAGCTCGACACGCGCTTCTTCAGGTCGCGCGCCTTGCCGACGTAAAGCACGGCGCCCGTTGCGTCGTAATAGCGGTAGACGCCCGGCATGTGCGGCAATTGCGCGAGGATCTTCTTCGGTTCGAACGGAGTATCGGCGGCTTCTGGGGATGTCATGCGTGATCCGGTGCCCGCTGGCGCGGAACGGGTCCATTAGAATCGCCAGTTTAGAGCATTCACCGGCCCGCTTCGATGTCCCGCACCACGCCCGCCTCCGGCTCCGACTCCGTCCCCGCCATCGCTTCGCCGCGCTCGACCGGCGAACCGATCGCATGCGACCTCTTCTGCACCGTGATCGACAACTTCGGCGACATCGGCGTGTGCTGGCGCCTCGCGCGCCAGCTCGCGCACGAGCACGGCTGGCAGATGCGCATCTTCGTCGACGATCTGCGCACCTTCGCGCAACTGCTGCCGCAGATCGACCCGCACGCCAACCGGCAAACGCTCGACGGCATCGCGATCGAACACTGGCACGCGGACGTCGGCGACGCGCTGCAGATCGCCGACGTCGTGATCGAAGCGTTCGCGTGCGAACTGCCGGGCGCGTATCTCGCCGCGATGGCGAGACGGGCGCTACGCCCGGTATGGATCAATCTCGAATACCTGAGCGCCGAGGACTGGGTCGCCGATTTCCACCTGCGCCCGTCGCCGCATCCGCGCTACCCGCTGCTGAAGACCTTCTTCTTCCCCGGGCTGTCGGCCGGCACCGGCGGCGTGCTGAAGGAGCGCGACCTCGACGCACGCCGCACCGCATTCGAAACCGACGCGGCCGCGCGCACGGCCTGGTGGCGGCACGCGACCGGCGATGCGCCGCCGGCGTCCGGCACGACGGTCGTGAGCCTGTTCGCATACGAAAATCCGGCCGTCGACGCGTTGCTCGCGCAGTGGCGCGACAGCGCGACGCCGATCGTCGCGCTCGTGCCGGCCGGCCGCATCTCGCCGGCCGTCGCGCGCTTCTTCGGCACCGCCTCGTTCGACGCCGGCGCGCGCGCCACGCTCGGCAATCTGACCGCCTACGGGCTCGCCTTCGTGCCGCAGGCCGACTACGACGCGCTGCTGTGGGCCGCGGACGTCAACTTCGTGCGCGGCGAGGATTCGTTCGTGCGCGCGCAATGGGCGCGCAAGCCGTTCGTCTGGCAGATCTACCCGCAGGCCGACGATGCGCATCTGCCGAAACTCGACGCCGCGCTCGCGCACCTGGCAGCCGGCCTCGCCGACGCGCCGCGCGCGGCGCTCGAGCGCTTCTGGCATGCGTGGAACGGCGTGGGCACGCCCGATTGGGACGATATCCGGCAGCACCGCGCGGCGCTGGACGCCAACGCGACGCGCTGGGCCGACACGCTGGCGGGCGTCGGCGATCTTGCCGGAAAGCTGGCGGAATACGCAAAATCTCAGTTAAAATAAGCGGTTATCCGACGGCTGACCACGCAAGCGCGCACGCTTGGGGCTCTTGGCACCTACCGGAACGCACCGCTTGCGCCGTCAGCCGTTGCGCAACGCTCAGGCACCCATTTATTTGATTGGATCAGGACAGTTTTTTTATGAAGACCGCACAGGAACTCCGCGTAGGCAACGTCGTGCAAATCGGCAGCGACGCATGGGTCATCGCAAAGACGGAATACAACAAGTCGGGCCGTAACGCCGCCGTCGTCAAGATGAAGATGAAGAACCTGCTGACGAACGCAGGCCAGGAAGCGGTCTACAAGGCCGACGACAAGTTCGACGTCGTCGTGCTCGACCGCAAGGAAGTGACGTACTCGTACTTCGCCGACCCGATGTACGTGTTCATGGACGCCGACTACAACCAGTACGAAGTCGAAGCGGAAATGATGGGCGAAGCGCTGAACTACCTCGAAGACGGCATGGCTTGCGAAGTCGTGTTCTACAACGAGAAGGCCATTTCGGTCGAACTGCCGACGATCCTGGTTCGCGAGATCACCTACACGGAACCGGCCGTCAAGGGCGACACGTCGTCGGGCAAGGTGCTGAAGAACGCGAAGCTCGCAACGGGCTTCGAGCTGCAAGTGCCGCTGTTCTGCAACACCGGCGACAAGATCGAAATCGACACGCGTACGAACGAATACCGCAGCCGCGCGTAAGCGCCTGCGAACTTCGCATCGAACAAAGCGCCCTGCGGGGCGCTTTTTGTTTGCCTGCGCGCAACAGCGCGCACATGCCGGCACGATCGGCAACACAAAATCCAGCACTAAAGGTATTCAATTTGTATCATCGGTAACTGTTTTATAGCGGCCGAGAAATAATGCACGTCGGGCGTTCCGGGGGGCATAAAATCAGTTTTTAATCCGACACGCGGCTGCGGCTGGCTCGATGGCCGACAGCCCGCCTCTCTTGACTCGACTCGCGTTCACCATGCCACACGCCCTGATTGTCGAAGACGATCCCAACAGTCTGTCCGGCCTGACCGCGCTGCTCGCCGCAGACGGCTTCTCGGTCGACACGGCCACGTCGCTCGCGGAGGCGCGCACGGCGCTCGGCCGCGCGATCCCCGACGTCGTCCTGGTCGACCTGAACCTGCCGGACGGCAGCGGCTTCGACCTGCTCCAGCACCTGCCGCAGCAGCAGCCGAACGGCTCGCTGCCGGTGATCGTGCTGACCGGCAATGCGACGGTCGAGAGCGCGATCGAAGGCTTGCGTCACGGCATTTGGGACTACCTGCTGAAGCCGATCAACATTCCGCGGCTGCGCAGCCTGCTCGCGCGGATTCCCCGCCCCTACGAACTGATCGACGAAGTGCAGGCGCTGCGCGCGTCGCTGCGTCGCCTCGGCCGCTTCGGCGCACTGGTCGGCCGCAGCGAGGCGATGCAGCACGTGTACGACATGATCGAGCACAACGCGCGCACCGAAACGGCCGTGCTGTTCGCGGGCGAAGCCGGCACCGGCAAGAAGCTCGCGGCGCGCACGCTGCACGATCTGAGCCGCCGCCGCAAGGGGCCGTTCCTGTCGTTCGACTGCCGGATGATCGCGCAGGCGAACCGGCATGGCGCGTCGCTCGACAGCGTGCTGTTCGGCCATGAGCGCGGCGCGTTCGACGGCGCCGAGCGGCGCGAAACCGGCCTGTTCGAACAGGCCGGCGGCGGCACGCTGTTCCTCGACGAAATCACCGCGCTGCCGCTCGTGCTGCAGGAAGCGCTGCTGCATGCGCTCGATTCGCAGAACTTCATGCGGATCGGCGGCACGAGCTCCATCGCGAGCGACTTCCGGCTGATCGCGGCCACGCGCCGGCCGGCGCGCGAGGCCGTTGCCAACGGCACGCTGCGCGAAGATCTGTGGCTGCGCCTCGATGCGGCGTCGATCACGATGCCGCCGCTGCGCGAGCGCGACGGCGACGCGCTCGCGATTGCCGATGCGCTGATCGACGAACTGAACCGCGAGGCCCGCGCGACCGGCCGCAGCACGACCGACAAGCGCGCGGCGCCGGGCTTCGTACGCGAATGCCTGTCCTATGAGTGGCCCGGCAACGTGCGCGAGCTGCACGAGCGTGTGCGCTTCGCATACGACGCATCGGGCGACTTCATCGAAACGCTGCGCGCCGGCGAAGCGAGCTTCGCGGCCGGCGCCGCGCTGAACGGCAGCAGCGTGCAGATCAAGGTCGGCACGCCGCTGTCCGACGTCGAAGACCTGCTGATCCGCGCGACGCTCGACGCGGTCGGCGGCACGCGGCATCGTGCGGCCACGCTGCTCGGCATCAGCCCGAAGACGCTCTACAACAAACTGCAGCGCATGAAGGTCAATTGAGCGGGCGGCAATCGTCGTCGGCGCGGACCGGCACCGACGATTAGTTCGTCGAACAAGTGTTGCCCTCCGCTTCGCGCACCAACGAAAAAGCCACGCAACTTCGCGTGGCTTTTTCGTTTCGGCGACGGCAGCGCGCCGACTGCGTCGCCGCTTATGCGAGCACGCTGGTCAACAGCCCGCGCGCCTGCAGATACTCGGGCTGCGCGATCAGCTTGTCCCACTTGAGCGCCTTGCCGCGCGCACGCATCCGCTTGATGCGCCGCACCGACTCCGCCGACGGCCGCGCGCTCAGTTCGTTCAGCACGACTTCGGCGGCGTCGGGCTGGTTGCAGACGAGCACCATGTCGCAGCCGGCCGCGAGCGCCGCGTCGGCGGCCTGCGTGAGCGTGCCGCCTTCGCGGGCGGCCTCCATCGACAAGTCGTCGCTGAAGATCGCGCCCGTGAAACCGAGCCGCCCGCGCAGGATGTCCTGCAGCCACACGCGCGAGAAGCCGGCGGGCCGCGGGTCGACCTGCGTATAGATCACGTGCCCGGGAATCACCGCCGACAGCGACAGGCCGAGCCAGTCGTACGGCGCGACGTCTCCCTCGAGGATCGCGTCGAGCGGCCGGTCGTCGGTCGGCAGCGCGACGTGCGAATCGGCTTCCGCGAAACCATGCCCGGGGAAATGCTTGCCGCAGTTGGCCATGCCCGCGAGCGACAGCCCGTGGTTCAGGCTCTTCGCGAGCAACGTGACGACGCGCGGGTCGCGATGGAACGCGCGATCGCCGATCACCTTCGAATGCCCGTAGTCGAGATCGAGCACGGGCGTGAAGCTCATGTCGATCCCGCAGGCGCGCAGCTCGGCGGCCAGGATGTAGCCGACCGCGGTGGCGACCTTGGTCGCGAGCAGCACGTCGCGATCCCACAGATCGCCGAGCCGGCGCATCGCCGGCAGCACCGTGAAGCCGTCGGTGCGGAACCGCTGGACGCGGCCGCCTTCGTGATCGACCGCGATCAGGATGTCCTCGCGCACCGCGCGGATCGAGTCGGTCAACGCGCTCAGCTGCGCGCGGTTTTCGAAATGCCGCGCGAACAGGATCACGCCGCCGGTGTTCGGATGCGCAAGGCGCCGCGCATCGTCGCGCGACAGGGCCGTGCCGACGACGTCGAGCATGACCGGGCCGGGAGTCGTTTTCATCGAATCGGAAAATCCGTCAGGGAAGGGTTCGGGGAACGGGTGCGGGCGCAGGCGGCGGCGCGTCGGTTTCGGCGACGACGAACGACACGGCGTAGTCGCGCTCGTCGCTGACCGTCACGCGCGCGGTGATGCCGCGCGCGGCGAGCCAGTCGGCGAGCTCTCCCGACGCGACGACGTACGGCTCGCCGCTGCGCTGGTTGAGGGTCTGCAGCGCGCGCCACGTCATCGGCCAGTGCATGCCGAGCCCGATCGCCTTCGAGAACGCTTCCTTCGCGGAAAAGCGCGTCGCGAGAAACGCGATGCCGCGCGCCTCGGAGCGCGCGCGCCGCGCGTGGAACACGCGCAACTCGTCGGGGCCCAGCACCTTCTCGGCAAACCTGCCATCGGTGCGCTCGAGCACGGCCGCGATGCGGCTCAACTGGACGATGTCGGTGCCGATGCCGTAGATCGCCATGTCAGCGCGCGCCGCGATGTACGGACGATGCGGAGTAGCAGGCCGAGCCCGCGCGCACGGAACGCATCGTCAGCGCGCGCCGCCGTGAAGCGCGGCAACGCGTGCGGCGACCATGATGGCCTTCATCTCGCGCACGGCATTGTCCCAGCCCGCGAAGATCGAATGCGCGACGATCGCATGGCCGATGTTCAGCTCGACGATCCCGTCGATGGCGGCGATCTGTTGCACGTTCGTGTAGTGAAGACCGTGACCGGCGTTGACCTTCAGCCCCAGCTGCGCGCCGGCCTGGACGCCCGCGACGATGCGTTCGTATTCACGCTGCTGCTCGGCTGCGTCGTGCGCGTCGGCATAACGGCCGGTATGCAGCTCGATCACCGGCGCGCCGGCCTCGTGCGCGGCGCGGATCTGCGTCTCGTCCGGATCGATGAACAGCGATACGCGCACGCCGGCGTCCGCGAGCTGCTTGCAGGCCGCGCGCACGACCTCGAAGCGGCCGGCGACGTCGAGGCCGCCTTCGGTCGTCAGCTCCTCGCGCTTCTCCGGCACGAGACACGCGTCATGCGGACGCACTTCGCACGCGATGTCGAGCATCTCGGCCGTCACCGCGCATTCGAGGTTCATCCGCGTCTTCAGCAGCGGGCGCAGCGTGCGCACGTCGGCGTCGACGATGTGGCGGCGATCCTCGCGCAGGTGCAGCGTGATCGCGTCGGCGCCGGCTTCTTCGGCGGCGAGCGCCGCGCGGATTGGATCAGGATAGGCGGTGCCGCGCGCGTTGCGCAGCGTGGCGACGTGGTCGATGTTCACGCCGAGGTCGATGACGGTGGGCGTTGTCAGGAAAAAGCTCATAGGTTTTGCAGGTCGATCAGGATCTGGCGCGTGGCGAGCGGCGTACCGCCGAGATAGGTGTTCAGCAGGAAGCGCATCAGCGTCTTGCTCTGCGCGACCGTCTGGGCTCGATGGTAATCGTCCTGCTCCATGTCGAGCAACGTCTGTCCGGTGACGACCGGCCAGTGCGACGGTACGTCGTCGTCCGCGTTGCGCACGCCGCGCTCGGGATCGAACACGTAGCGGCGCTCGGGCTCGACCGCGCGGCGCGCCACCGTGCGGTTCAGCGCCATCGCGTAGCCGGTCTCGCGCAGCAGCACGCGCTCGAACGAGCGCAGCACCTGCACGGCCGGTTCGCCGTGCGCGAGGCGCGTGAGCGTCAGCACGTAATGGTTGAACAGCGACGGCTGCGGATCTTCGCGCGCGCAGAATTTCACGAGCAGCTCGTTGACGTAGAAGCCGCACAGCAGCCCGTCGCCGCCGAGCGGCAGCATCCCGCCGACCCACTCGGCGCCGGTGAGCGTGCGCACTTCGGATTTGCCGGACCACGACAACAGCAGCGGCTGGAACGTCTGCAGCACGCCGCGCAGCGCGGAATGGGGGCGCTTCGCGCCCTTCGCGACGAGCGCGAGCCGGCCATGGTCGCGCGTGAGCACGTCGATGATCAGGCTCGTTTCTCGGTACGGATAGCTGTGCAGCACGAACGCCGGCTGCTCGGCGATGCGGAAATCGGACGTGCGAGACGTCGCGCGCCGCGCCTTGCGGCGCGGCGGTTCAGGCGGGGCCGGCAGCGGCGCGTCGTTCGCGCCGGCGGCCACCGCGTCTTCGGTCGACGTCAGCGCGTCATTCGTACCCATAGGCACGCAGCCCCGCCTCGTTGTCGGCCCAGCCGCTCTTCACCTTCACGAAGGTCTCGAGATACACGGGGCCGTCGAACAGCTTCTCCATGTCGAGCCGCGCCTCAGTGCTGATCTGCTTGAGCTTCTCGCCCTTCTTGCCGATCACCATCGCCTTGTGCATATCGCGTTCGACGAGGATCGTTGCGAAGATGCGCTTCAGCCGCCCTTCCTCCTCGAACTTGTCGATCAGCACGGTGCTCGTGTACGGCAATTCGTCGCCGGTCCAGCGGAACACCTTCTCGCGCAGGATTTCGGCCGCGAGAAAGCGCGAGCTGCGGTCGGTCAGCTCGTCCTCGCCGTAGATCGGCTGACCTTCCGGCAGGTGCGGCTTGATCGTGTCGAGCAGGTGCTTGATGTCTTCCGGCCGCTGCGCGGACAGCGGCACGAGCTCGGTGAACTCGCGCAGCGCGCTCATCTTTTGCATGAACGGGAACAGCGTCGCCTTGTCGCCCACGCGGTCGATCTTGTTCGCGATCAGGAGCGTCGGCGCGCCGGGCGGAATCAGGTCGAGCACCTTCTGATCGTCGGGCCCGAAGCGGCCGGCCTCGATCACGAACAGGATCAGGTCGACCGACGTGAGCGTCGACGTGACCGCGCGGTTCAGCGAGCGGTTCAGCGCGGTGCTGTGGCGGGTCTGGAAGCCCGGCGTGTCGACGAAGATGAACTGCGCGTCGTCGAACGTGTTGATGCCGGTGATGCGATGGCGGGTCGTTTGCGCCTTGCGCGACGTGATGCTGATCTTCTGGCCGACGAGTGCGTTCATCAACGTCGACTTGCCGACGTTCGGGCGGCCCACGATCGCGATCATGCCGCAGCGGAAACCGGTAGGAGCGGGAGTGTTCATATCGTTTGGGAGACAGGTTCGCAACCGGCCGCGCGGCGCGCGGCACGATCGATGGGCAATTCAGTGGCCGGCATCGGCCGCGCGCGCCTGGGCGGCCGCGAGGCTCGCGCCGCCCGGCGGCGTCTCGGTGTCGGGCGCTGCGCCGTCGCGCGGGCGCGGCGTCGTGCGGGAGGCGGGGTCGGACGCGGCGGCTGATTTGTCGGCGCTCGCCGAGGCCGGATCGGCCGGCTGGACGGCTGCTTGACCGGCCGCTTGGCCGGTCGGCTTGTCAGCGGCGCGCGGTGCGCCTTCCGCGGGCTTGTCGGCCGCATGCAGGGCAGCTTCGCCGCGCTCCGGCGACTTCTCGGCCGGCTTGTCGCCCGACGGCTTCGCCGCGCGGTCGGTCTTGTCCGCCACGGTTTCGACATGCGCGGCACGGATCGCCGCCATCGGCGCCTGAGCCGGCCGCTCGGCCGGCTCGGAAGCGCCGCCGGACGCCTTCACGTCGCGTGCCGCCGCACGTTCCTTCCGTTCCGGCGAGCGCAGGTCCAGCGCTTCCTGAACGCCCTTCACGCCCGGCACGATTTCGGGCTCCGCATGCTTCGATCCACGGGCATTCTTCGAGCGCTTCGGCTTCGAGGCCAGCATCGGCGCGGCGGCCAGCACCTCGTCGAGCGCCTTCTTCGCGGCAGCCTGCTCGGCCGCCCGCCGGCTCGCGCCGGAGCCCGACACCTTCACGTCGAGCTTCGGCACCGTGCATTCGACCTCGAACTGCTGATTGTGCGCCGCACCATGAGTCGCGACGACGGTGTAGGTGGGCAACGCGATCTTGTGCCCCTGCAGATACTCCTGCAGCAGCGTTTTCGCGTCCTTGCCGAGCGTGCGCGGATCGATGTGGTCGAGGATCGGTACGTACAGCCGCTTGATGACCCCTTGGGCGGCTTCGAAGCCGCCATCGAGAAACACGGCCCCGATGATGGCTTCGAATGCGTCCGCGAGAATCGACGGGCGGCGGAACCCGCCGCTGCGCAACTCGCCCTCGCCCAGTCGCAGCCCGTCCGAGATATTCAGGGCCTGAGCGATTTCATACAGCGACTGCTGCTTGACGAGATTGGCGCGCACGCGCGACAGATCGCCTTCGTCCAGCTTGCCGAAGCGCTGGAACAAAAGGGCCGCCACCGCGCAGTTCAGAACGGAGTCGCCGAGAAACTCGAGCCGTTCGTTATGCGTGGCGCTGTGACTGCGATGGGTCAAAGCCTGGCGCAACAATTCCGCATTGCGAAATTCGTAGCGCAGCCGGCTTTCCAACTGGGATAGGGGCATGTGCAGGAGTATAACGCGGGCGCCGGTCGGGCCGAAGCGGCACGGCCGGACGCGAAAAGGCGTGACGAGGCGGTGTTACCGCCGGTTCTTAAAGTAGTTCGGCAATACGCGACGCGGCCCGTGCGTCGCGCATTGCGTGCGAGTCGACTGCGATCAGTTGAAGGAACCGATGCGCTTCAGGTCGCTGAAGTTCATCCAGATGAAGAACGCGCGACCGACGATGTTGTTGTCCGGCACGAACCCCCAGTAGCGGCTGTCCGCGCTGTTGTCGCGGTTGTCGCCCATCATGAAGTAGTGGCCGGGCGGCACCTTGCAGATCACGCCGCGGCTGTTGTACGTGCAGTTGTCGCGATACGGATAGTCGTATGCGCCCATCACGAACGGCGGCACCGCGGGATTGTTCAGGATCGCGTTCTTCTTCGTGCCGAGCGTTTCCTCGAACTGCTTCGCGTAGTTCTGGCGCTCGTCGTCGAAGTAGTCGGGCAGCGGCGTTTCGGGCACCGGCTGGCCGTTGATCGTCAGCTGCTTGTCCTGATAGGCGACCGTGTCGCCCGGCAGGCCGACGACGCGCTTGATGTAGTCGACCGACTCGTCCTTCGGATAACGGAACACGACGACGTCGCCGCGCGACAGCGGCTTGCCCTGCGTGATCTTGGTGTTCGTGACCGGCAGACGCAACCCGTATTCGAACTTGTTGACGAGGATGAAGTCGCCGACGACCAGCGTCGGCACCATCGAGCCCGACGGGATCTTGAACGGCTCGACGACGAACGAACGCACGACGAACACCGCGAGGATCACCGGGAAGAAGCTCGCCGTGTATTCGAGCCACCACGGCTGGCGCAGCTTCTCGTCGCGCAGCTTCGCACGCGTCTGCACCGCATTTTCGTCCGCGAAACGCTTGTCGATGCGCGACTGCTGGCGATCGAACTCGTCGATCGCCACGTCGGCCGCCTTGCGTCGCCGCGGCAGGAACACCAGCTTGTCCAACACCCACGCCACGCCCGTCACGACGACGAGCACAAAAAGAATCAGCGCAAAATTCATAAAAGGATCAGTCCTGTTATTTGTCTTCGACGCGCAAGATCGCGAGGAACGCTTCCTGCGGGATCTCGACCGAACCCACCTGCTTCATGCGTTTCTTACCTTCTTTCTGCTTCTCGAGCAGTTTCTTCTTTCGCGTGATGTCGCCGCCGTAGCACTTCGCCAGCACGTTCTTGCGCAGCGCCTTGATGTTCTCGCGCGCGACGATGTGCGCGCCGATCGCGGCCTGGATCGCCACGTCGTACATCTGGCGCGGAATGATTTCGCGCATCTTCGCGGCCACTTCGCGGCCGCGGTACTGCGACTGCGAGCGGTGCACGATGATCGACAGCGCATCGACCTTGTCGCCGTTGATCAGCATGTCGACCTTCACGACGTCCGACGAACGGTATTCCTTGAACTCGTAGTCCATCGACGCATAGCCGCGCGACACCGACTTCAGGCGATCGAAGAAGTCGAGCACGATCTCGGCCATCGGAATTTCGTACGTGAGCTGCACCTGGCGGCCGTGATACTGCATGTTGATCTGCGAGCCGCGCTTCTGCTCGCACAGCGTGATCACCGAGCCGACGTAGTCCTGCGGCATGTACAGGTTCACGGTGACGATCGGCTCGCGAACCTCGGCGATGCGGCCGGGTTCCGGCATCTTCGCCGGGTTCTCGACCATGATCGTCGAGCCGTCGCTCTGCACCACTTCATAGACGACCGTCGGTGCGGTCGTGATGAGGTCCATGTCGAACTCGCGCTCGAGCCGCTCTTGCACGATTTCCATGTGCAGCAGGCCGAGGAAGCCGCAGCGGAAGCCGAAGCCGAGCGCCTGCGACACTTCCGGCTCGTACTGCAGCGACGCGTCGTTGAGCTTCAGCTTCTCGAGCGATTCGCGCAGCGCGTCGTACTGGTTCGCCTCGACCGGATAGAGGCCCGCGAACACCTGCGGCTTCACTTCCTTGAAGCCCGGCAGCGGCTCGGTGGCAGGCTTCGCCACGTGCGTGACGGTATCGCCGACCTTCGCGGCCGTCAGTTCCTTGATGCCGGCGATGATGAAGCCCACCTGCCCGGCCGACAGCGATTCGAGATTGCGCGACTTCGGCGTGAACACGCCGACGTGCTCGACCGGATACTGCGCGCCGGTCGCCATCATCTTGATCTTGTCCTTCGGACGCAGCGTGCCGTTGACGATGCGCACGAGCATCACGACGCCGACGTAGTTGTCGAACCACGAGTCGATGATCAGCGCCTGCAGCGGCGCGGCCGGATCGCCCTTGGGCGGCGGCACCTTCGCGATCAGCGCTTCGAGCACGTCCTCGACGCCGAGCCCCGTCTTCGCGCTGCAGCGCGTCGCGTCGGTCGCATCGATGCCGATCACGTCCTCGATTTCCTCGATGGCGTTCTCGGGGTTCGCGGCCGGCAGGTCGATCTTGTTCAGCACCGGCACGACTTCGACGCCGAGCTCGATCGCCGTGTAGCAGTTCGCGACCGTCTGCGCCTCGACGCCCTGGCTCGCGTCGACCACGAGCAGCGCGCCCTCGCAGGCGGACAGCGAACGGCTGACTTCATAGGAGAAATCGACGTGCCCCGGCGTATCGATCAGGTTCAGGTTGTAGACCTTGCCGTCGCGCGCGCGATAGGACAGCGCCGCAGTCTGCGCCTTGATGGTGATGCCGCGCTCGCGCTCGATGTCCATCGAGTCGAGCACCTGCGCTTCCATTTCGCGGGCGGCGAGGCCGCCGCATACCTGGATGATGCGATCCGCGAGCGTCGACTTGCCATGGTCGATGTGGGCGATGATCGAGAAATTGCGAATATGATCCATTCAGTGCCGATCAAGCGAAAAAGGCGCGCTCGACGACTGCGGAGCACGCCTTGTAAGTCGGTGAAAAAACGGCTTATTTTAGCCGAAAAGGCCTTTGCCGGGCGGTAATTTGGGGCGGCCGGCGAGCGCGTGCCGACCGCGAGCGTCCGGAGCCGCCGGCCGCCTGCACGCGCCGGGGCCGGGTCAGCGCCGCGCCGCGAACGCGCCGCGCACCGCCGCCTCGTCGAACCGGTGGCGGCACACCTCCACGCCGTCGAGCAACAGCACCGGCACGTCTTCGTCATAGCGGGCGACGAGTGCCGGATCGGCGTCGATGTCGACGTAGTCGAGCGCGACGCCTAACTCGGCCGCCAGCGGCGCCAGCGCGTCGCGCATGTCGTCGCACAGGTGACACCAGCCGCGGCCGTAAAGCGTGAACATCGGCGCGCGACTTACTTCTGGCTCGGGCGCGGACGCACCGGCACGAACTGCGTGTTGTCGCCGCGCCGCACGAGCACCGCGACCGCCTTCTGCGGATCGAGCTGCGCGGTCACGTCGGCGAACTGCTTCGCGCTCGTGATGTCGGTGTCGCCGACGCGCAGCACGATGTCGCCGCGCTGCAGCCCGGCGCGCGCGGCCGGGCCGTCGATGCCGTCGATCTGCACGCCGTTCTTCAGCTTCAGCGATTTCATCTGCTCGGCCGGAATGTCGCTGACCGTCAAGCCGAGCGAATTCGCCTGGCGCGGCTTCTGCGGCGCGCTCTTGCGCTGCTCGGCCTTCGCCGTCGTCTCCGCCGGCGTCTCGGCGATCGTGATCGGCAGCTCGCGCGCCTGGCCCTTGCGCCACACGGTGACGGTCGCCTTCGCGCCGGGCTTCGTGTCGCCGACCATGCGCGGCAGGTCCGACGCCGCGTCGACCGAACGGCCGTTGAACTTCAGGATGATGTCGCCCGGCTGGATGCCCGCCTTGTCGGCCGGGCCGCCCGGCTCGACGCTGCTCACCAGCGCGCCTTCCGCCTTCGGCAGCCCGATCGAATCGGCCACGTCCTTCGTGACCTCGCCGATCGCCACCGCGATGCGGCCGCGCGTGACCTTGCCGGTCGCCTTCAGCTGATCGGCCACGCGCATCGCTTCGTCGATCGGAATCGCGAACGAGATGCCCATGAAGCCGCCGGTGCGGCTGTAGATCTGCGAGTTGATGCCGATCACCTCGCCCTGCATGTTGATCAGCGGGCCGCCCGAGTTGCCGGGGTTCACCGCGACGTCGGTCTGGATGAACGGCAGATAGTCGCCCGTGTTGCGGCTCTTCGAACTGACGATGCCGGCCGTCACGGTGTTGTCGAGGCCGAACGGCGAACCGATCGCGACCACCCACTCGCCGACGCGCACCTTGGTCGAATCGCCGATCGCGACGACCGGCAGATTCGCTGCCTGGATCTTGACCACCGCGACGTCGGTCCGATCGTCGACGCCGATCAGCTTCGCCTTGAATTCACGCTTGTCGGTGAGCGTGACGTAGATGGTGTCCGCATCGTCGACGACGTGCGCGTTCGTCATCACGTAGCCGTCTGCCGACACGATGAAGCCCGAGCCGACCCCACGATTCTGCTCGGTGTCCGGCGGATTGTCGGGCGTCGGCGCGCCCTTCGGGCTGCCGCCGCCGTTGCCGGGCGCCTGCGGCAACGGAATGCCGAAGAAGCGCCGGAAGAATTCCGACATGTCGCCGTTGTCGAAGCCCGGCGGCAGGCTGCCGCGCGGCCCCGGCACCGGCACGTTCGCGGTCGTCCGGATGTTCACGACGGCCGGCCCGACCTTTTCGACCAGATCGGCGAAGTCGGGCAGGCTGCCCGGGGGAGGCGTGACAGCGGACGCGGTTTGCGGGACGAACGGCAGGCAGGCGCACAGCGCCGCCGCCGCGAGCACTTTGCGCAGCGTGATTTTCGTCATGTCGGGAGCCGTAGCGTTACTTGGAAGCCTTGTATTCTATGGCAGACGCGAACTGCTGCAACGTGGCCGGGGGCACTTCGCCGAGCACGGTGATCCAGTAGTCGCCGCGGCGCTTCACGAGCACGTGCGTCGCGCCGGTGCTGCCCGCGCCTTCCTTGCGCGTATTCTTTTCGGCCGGCTCGATGAAGACCGAGATCGTCGCCAGCCCGTCGGTGAAGACGGCCTGGTCGACCGGAATCGGCGGATCGCCTGCGTCGCGCGCGGCCATCGGCCGGCGCACCTCGCGAATCTTGCGAAAGCCGGCGATCGTCGGCGCGATCTGCCAGCCCTGCGCTTCCATGTCGACCGTCGCAACCGGCGGGCGGACCACCGTCCAGCCGCTCAGATTGCGCATGCCGGCCGCGATCGCGGACTTATCGCCGGCGGCACCGCCCGTCTGCAACTGCGAGAACGCGACCTGCTCGAGCACGTGATCACTCGCGTCGAGCGTCTGCGAACGCAGCAGCAACCCGGTGCGCGCATCGGCCCACAGCTTGTACGTGAAGCGGTACGCATCCTTCGGCACGAGCTCGACGACCTGCGCATCGACGCCGGCGACGCGGTCGCGGCCGAGCAGCTTCGCGTCATAAACGGACATCACGTGCTCGCCCGGCGCACCGAGCAGCGCGGGGAACGAATCGCGCGTCTGGCGGCGCTCGACCACGCAGAGCTTGCGCTCGGGGACGAACGTATACAACTCGTCGTTGTGCCGCAGCACCTTGCGCGGCTTGCCGTCGAGTGACTCGATGCGCTCGAATTCGCCGTCACGCGACGCGACGTGCGCAATGCGCGACGATTGCACGTAGCCGCCGCGCTGGTAGACGAACGTGCCTTCGTAGCTCTGCTGCTGCGCCGCCTGCTGGATGCGGTCGAGCCAGTCGGCCGCGCCCTTGCGGGTGGCGACGGGATCGTCCGGTTGCTGGGCGCTGGCGGGAAGGGATTGAACGGACAACAGGGCGGCTGCGCAAAGCAGGAGGGCCGGCAGCCGCTTCCATCCGGAGATGGCGTGATTCAACTGCAATGTCCGCATCGGGTTTATTGGCCTGGCGTGGTGGACACCGCGGCGCGGATCAGCGGCATCGAGCCCGTAACGACGGGCTGCTGCGCAAATTGCTGATGCGCTTCGAGGTATTGATCGAGACTGGCGTCGCGGATGATGTTGACGTCCTGCAGCGCCGGCTGCGTAGACGCCTGAGCGACCGTCACGCGCTGCAGGCCGCCGCTTTGCGGCGCGCCGACCGATGCGACCTGGACTGCGCCCGGCACGCCGGCCGTCTGCATCTGCGGCACGACGATCCACGTCAGCGTGGCGGCCGCGGCGGCCACCGCGAACGCCGGCACGACCCTGCGGCGCAGCGACAGCAGCTTGCGCGCAGCCGGCGCGGCGGCCGGCGCCAGCAGGTGCGGCTCGCTGTCGAGCGCAGCCGCCATGCGCGCGGTGAACGCGACGCTGCGAGCCGGCGACAGCGTGAGCTCGTCCGAGCGCAGCGCATCGCCGATCAGATGGTACTGGGCCCACGTCGCGCGATCCGCGCCGTTCAGCTCAGCCAGAAACTGCCCGTGATCCGGACCGTCGAACAGTTCCCCGTCGACCAGAGCGGAAAGGCGCTCGCCGCGCGAGCACGCTTGCGACTGCGTATTGACCGACCCCATGATGCTCCCCATCTTGCACACACCCCGTCGTGATTTCACGACCCTATCCGTAACTAGACCCCGACCCGCGTCGTTGCACCCATCGCGCTTACCAGCGCTTGCCTTCGGGCGTATCGAGCAGCGGACGCAATTTTGCAGCGATTGCCTCGCGAGCCCGGAAGATCCGCGATCGAACCGTCCCGATCGGGCAGTTCATCATTTCCGCGATTTCTTCGTAGCTCAGGCCCTCGATCTCGCGCAGCGTAATCGCCTGACGCAATTCTTCGGGCAGGACGGCCATTGCAGCGTTGACCGTCTCGGCAATCTGCTTGCTCATCAACATCGACTCTGGCGTGTTGATATCCCTTAGTTGGTCTGCGTCGGAGAAAGTTTCCGCCTCCTCGGCATCGGCCTCGGTGGAGGTCGGCGCCCGACGGCCTTGCGTCGCAAGGTAGTTCTTCGCCGTGTTGACGGCAATCCGGTACAACCACGTGTAGAACGCGGACTCACCGCGAAATTGCGGCAGCGCACGATACGCCTTGATGAACGCGTCCTGGGCCACGTCCTCGACCTCGGCGGGATCCCGCACGAGGCGCGAGATCAGCCGAATGATCTTGCGGTGGTATTTGGAGACCAGGAGTTCGAACGCCGCCTTGTCGCCTTTCTGTACGCGCTCGACCAGAGCCTGATCGATTTCTTTTTCACTCACCTGACAAATCCGTTAACTAGGGATGCAACGCGGAGCGTTATTGTAGCGTTCCGCCGCCGGCCGCTGGTTACGGTACGTAACGAGCCGCGATCATGCCCGCCCCGTCGTGCGCGCGGTACGCGCGAGCACGGACAGCGCGCTGAACGACGCGGCGTCGAGCGCGTCGGCCGGGATCAGCAACGGCCGCGCGCGGCGGGCGCCTTGCCCGACCGACAGCACGAGCAGCAGGCTGCTCCAGTGTGCATGGCCGGTCACCCGGCCGCGGGCCAGCAAGCGCCCGCCGCGGCTGAACGCCGCGATCTCCCCGAATGCATCGATGCGCAGCTCCGCCGGCAGGCGGTGCGCAAAGGCCCGCACCGCGCACGACGTCAGCAGCGCTGCCGTCGCCGCGGCCATGCCCGCGCCGGCGGCAGCACCCGCGCGCGGGGCCCAGAACAGGTACACGGACGCGGCGCACGCCGCGACGAACGCTGCCAGCACGACATACGACACGGCCGAGGCCCGCAACGCAAAGCGCTGCGGACGCCCGGCCGGAGCATCGAATGGACTCGTCAAGCGATTCGACGTCAGACGCGCTTGAATACCAGCGTGCCGTTGGTGCCGCCGAAGCCGAAGTTGTTCTTCACGGCCACGTCGATCTTCAGGTCACGCGCGGTGTTCGCGCAGTAATCGAGATCGCACTCCGGGTCCTGGTTGAAGATGTTGATGGTCGGCGGCGACACGTTGTTGTGCAACGCCAGCACCGTGAACACCGACTCGAGGCCGCCCGCGCCACCGAGCAGGTGACCCGTCATCGACTTCGTCGAGTTCACGGCGAGCTTGTACGCGTGCTCGCCGAACGCCGCCTTCACCGCGTCCGACTCGTTCTTGTCGCCCAGCTGCGTCGACGTGCCGTGCGCGTTCAGGTACTGCACCTCGTCCGGATTCACGCCGGCATCGCGCAGCGCCGCGACCATGCAGCGGCGCGGACCGTCCATGTTCGGCGCGGTCATGTGGTACGCATCGCCGGTCATGCCGAAGCCGGAGACTTCCGCATAGATCTTCGCGCCGCGCGCCTTCGCCGCCTCGTACTCTTCCAGCACCATCACGCCCGAACCCTCGCCCAGCACGAAGCCGTCGCGGTCCTTGTCCCACGGGCGCGACGCGGTTGCCGGGTCGTCGTTGCGGGTCGACAGCGCGCGCGCGGCCGCGAAACCGCCGATGCCGAGCGGCGACACCGTCGATTCGGCGCCACCCGCGACCATCACGTCGGCGTCGCCGGCCTGGATCAGGCGCGCCGCGAGGCCGATGCTGTGCAGACCGGTCGTGCAGGCCGTGACGGCCGCGAGGTTCGGGCCCTTCAGGCCGAACATGATGCTCAGGTGGCCCGAGATCATGTTGATGATCGAACCCGGCACGAAGAACGGCGAAATCCGGCGCGGGCCGCGATCGACGTAGGTCTGGTGCGTGTCTTCGATCATCGGCAGGCCGCCGATGCCGGAGCCGACCAGCACGCCGATGCGCTCCGCATTGGCTTCGTTCACTTCGAGGCCGCTGTCCCGGATAGCCTGGACACCGGCTGCGATGCCGTAATGGATGAACGTATCCATGCCGCGGGCTTCCTTCGCCGGGATGTACTCCTCGACGTTGAAACCCTTCACTTCGCCCGCGAAATGGCAAGCGAGGTTCGACGCATCGAACTTCGTGACGGTGGCGATACCGGACTTGCCGGCGACGAGATTGGCCCAGCCGTCGGCAACATTATTGCCAACAGGCGAAATCAGCCCCAGGCCTGTAACAACAACACGACGGCGGCTCACGGTAACCTCTTTTCCATTATTGGATGACAAAAACAAAAGCCACAGTGGCCACAGGAACCAGCCCTGCGAGCCCTGTGGCTGTTAGTCCGTCCGGCGCGAAGCCGGCAGGATGGCGCGTCAATCGCGAAGATCGCGGCGACGTGGCGGACGAGCGCGAAAGGCGCTTACGCCTTGACGTTTGCGCGAGCGTAGTCGATCGCTTGCTGAACCGTCGTGATCTTCTCTGCTTCTTCGTCCGGGATTTCCATGCCGAACTCGTCTTCCAGAGCCATCACCAGTTCGACCGTGTCGAGCGAGTCTGCACCCAGATCGTTCACGAACGATGCTTCGTTCTTGATCTCGGCTTCCGCGACGCCCAGTTGCTCAGCGACGATCTTCTTGACACGTTGTTCGATGTTATCCATTACCCCTCCGAGGGAAAGTTCAGATTTACAAGTGCGCGCATTTTATCAGGTTTGCTGACGCCAAAACGCGCGTTGGCTTGATGGTCGATCAAGCGCCGATCCGCCTGAAAAACGGGATACGGCGCGGATGGTAAACGAAAACCGTTACGACATGTACATGCCGCCGTTCACGTGCAGCGTCGTGCCGGTGATGTAACCGGCCTGCGGCGACGCGAGAAACGCGACGGCATGGGCGATGTCCTCCGGACTGCCGAGGCGGCCGAGCGGAATCTGGGTCTTGAGCGCGGCCTGCTGTTCTTCCGGCAGCGTCTTGGTCATGTCGGTGTCGATGAAGCCCGGCGCCACGCAGTTGACCGTGATGCCGCGGCTGCCGATTTCGCGAGCCAGCGCGCGCGTCATGCCCGCCACGCCGGCCTTCGCGGCCGCGTAGTTGGCCTGCCCCGGATTGCCGGCCGAGCCGACCACCGACGTGATGTTGATGATGCGCCCGCCGCGGGCCTTCATCATCGGGCGCAGCACCGCGCGCGACAGCCGGAACACCGACTTCAGGTTGGTGTCGATCACCGCGTCCCAGTCCTCGTCCTTCATCCGCATCGCGAGCTGGTCCTGCGTGATCCCGGCGTTGTTGACGAGCACGTTCAGCGCGCCGAATTCCTTCACGGTCGCGTCGATCAACGCTTCGGCCGCAGCCGCGTCGTTGACGTTCAGCACCGCGCCGCGACCCGTCACGCCCGCTTCCGCGAACCCGGCGCTAATCGCGGCCGCGCCCGATTCGCTCGTCGCCGTGCCGATCACCGTCGCGCCCAGGCGCGCGAGTTCGAGCGCGATCGCACGGCCGATGCCGCGCGATGCGCCGGTCACAATCGCGACCTGTTTGTCGAGAGTCTTTTCCATGAATCGAATATCCGTCTCTTGAGGAAAGGCGCCGCGTCAGGCGGTCGCCAGCTTCAGCGCTTCGTCGAGCGACGCCGGATCGAACACCGACGCGCCGACCAGATTGCCGTCGATGCGCTTCGTCAGCCCCGCCAGCACCTTGCCCGGCCCGCACTCGATCACGTGCGTGACGCCCGTGGCGGCGATGTGCTGCACGCACTCGACCCAGCGCACCGGGCCGGCGGCCTGGCGCACCAGCGCATCCTTGATCGCGGCCGGATCGCTGACCACCGCGACGTCGATGTTGTTGACCACCGGAATCTGCGGAGCCTTCACGTCGATGTTCGCCAGATAGTCGCGCAGCTGGTCCGACGCCGGCTTGAGCAGCGACGAATGGAACGGCGCCGACACCGGCAGCGGCAGCGCGCGCTTCGCACCCTTCGCCTTCGCGATCTCGCACGCCTTTTCGACGGCCGCCTTCGCGCCCGCGATCACGACCTGCGCCGGCGCGTTGAAGTTCACGGCTTCGACGACGCCCGCTTGCGCCGCTTCCGCGCACACCGCGCGCACCGTGTCGTCGTCGAGGCCGAGGATCGCGGCCATGCCGCCCTGGCCGACCGGCACCGCGGTCTGCATCGCCTGCGCACGGAAGCGCACGAGCGGCACCGCGTCCTTGAACGCGAGCGCGCCTGCGGCGACGAGCGCCGTGTATTCGCCGAGGCTGTGGCCCGCGACGATCGACGGCGCCGGGCCGCCGGCCTGCTGCCATGCGCGATAGCACGCGTATGCGGCCGTCAGCATCACCGGCTGCGTGTTGGTCGTGAGATTCAGTTCTTCAGCCGGGCCTTCGGCGATCAGCTTGCCGAGATCCTGGCCGAGTGCATCGGATGCTTCCGCGAGCGTCTCGCGCACGACGGCCAGATCGGCGAATGCGTTCAGCATGCCGACCGACTGCGAGCCCTGCCCCGGAAAAACGAATGCAAATTTCATATCGTCCCCAATTGAATCGATTCGGACGGCGCGCGCGAACGGCGCGCCGGTTCGGGATCCGCGCGCAGCAGTCGCGCGCTGCGGATCAGAAGCGGAAGACCGACGCGCCCCAGGTGAAGCCGCCGCCGACGCCTTCGATCAGCACGTGCTGACCGCGCTGGATGCGGCCGTCGCGGACCGCGACGTCGAGCGCCATCGGGATCGACGC
Organism: Burkholderia vietnamiensis LMG 10929; assembly: GCF_000959445.1. Classification (NCBI taxonomy): domain Bacteria; kingdom Pseudomonadati; phylum Pseudomonadota; class Betaproteobacteria; order Burkholderiales; family Burkholderiaceae; genus Burkholderia; species Burkholderia vietnamiensis. Next base: position 3,074,882 of record NZ_CP009631.1, read on the forward strand.
AGCCGACGTGTTGCCGTGCTGGTCGACCGTCACGACCATGCGCTCCTGCGGCAGGCCGAGCTTGCGGCAGGTGCTGGTCATGATGCGGATGTTGGCCTGGTGCGGAATCAGCCAGTCGATCTGCTCGGGCGCGAGGTTCGCCTTCGCGAGCGCTTCGACCGCGACCTTTTCCAGCACGTTGACCGCGAGCTTGAACACCGCCTGCCCGTCCATGTGCAGGAACGCGCTGCCTTCGATCACGCCGCGATTGACGTTGCCCGGCGTGCACAGGATGTTCGAATAGCTGCCGTCCGCGTGCAGCGCGCTGCCGAGCACGCCCGGCTCTTCCGATGCGGACAGGATCACCGCGCCCGCGCCGTCGCCGAACAGCACGCAGGTCGTGCGGTCCTTGAAATCGAGAATCCGCGAGAACGTCTCCGCGCCGACGACGAGCGCCGTGCGGTGCTGGCCGCCGCGGATGAAGCTGTCGGCCATCGCCATCGCGTACGCGAAGCCGGAACACACGGCCTGCACGTCGAATGCCGCGCCGCCGCTCTTGATGCCGAGCTTGTTCTGCAGCAGGCAGGCCGTACTCGGGAACACGAAATCGGGAGTCGACGTCGCGACGATGATCAGGTCGATCGATTGCGGGTCGATGTCGGCCGCCTCGATCGCACGGCGCGCGGCTTGGTACGAGAGATCGCTGGTCGTGACGTCGGGTGCGGCGAAATGGCGCGCGTGGATGCCCGTGCGCGCCACGATCCATTCATCGCTCGTCTCGATGCCTTCCTTCGCGAGACGATCGGCAAGCTGCTGGTTCGTGACGCGGTCGGGCGGCAAATAGCTGCCCGTGCCGAGCACGCGGGAATAGAGAGTCGATTGGGCCATTTATGCTTTAGAGGATTGCGCAGCGGGAGGTTCGGCGTGTTGGCCTGCGGCCGGGCCCGTGTGGCCTGCGCCGCCTGCGTCGTGTTCGCCGTCGCCGAGCGACACCGAATTATCCGCCATCGCGCGCGTAAGGCGCTCCAGCACGCCGTTTTTGACGGCATCATACCCGCGTTTGATCGCCCACTCAAACGCGTAGGCATCGGCCGAACCGTGGCTTTTGATCACGAGACTCTTCAGCCCCAGCAACGCCGCGCCGTTGTACTGGCGATGGTCGACGCGCTTCTTGAAACGCATCAGCACGGGCAGCGCGAGCAGCGCCATCAGCTTCGACATCAGCGAACGGCCGAACTCCTCGCGGATGATGTCGGACAGCATCTGCGCGAGCCCTTCGGACGTCTTCAGCGCGACGTTGCCGACGAAGCCGTCGCAGACGATCACGTCGACCGTGCCCTTGTAGATGTCGTTGCCTTCGACGTTGCCGCGGAAATTCAGCGTGCTGGCGCGCAGCAGTTCGCCGGCGCGCTTGATCGTCTCGTTGCCCTTGATGACTTCTTCGCCGATGTTCAACAGGCCGATCGTGGGGCGCTCCTTGCCTTCGAGCGCCGCGACGAGCGCATGGCCCATCTCCGCGAACTGCAGCAGGTGCTGCGGCTCGCAGTCGACGTTCGCGCCGAGGTCGAGCATCATCGTGTAGCCGGTCGGGTTCGGCAGCGCGAACGCGATCGCGGGCCGCTCGATGCCGGGCAGCGTCTTCAGCACGTAACGGGAAACGGCCATCAGCGCGCCGGTGTTGCCGGCGGAAATACAGGCCTGGGCCGCGCCTTCCTTCACGTGATTCAGCGCGACGCGCATCGAAGAATCTTTCTTCTTGCGCAGCGCGACTTCGACAGGATCGTCCATCGCCACGACTTCGGTGGCGGGCACGATGGTCAGCGCGGGATCGTCGAGGGCTTTCAGCTTTTTCAGCTGCGCGCGAATCGCGCTTTCGATGCCGACGAGCATCAGGTGCGCATCGGGATGCGCGCGGACGAACTTGACTGCGGCGGGAACGGTCACGGACGGGCCGTGGTCGCCTCCCATGCAATCGATTGTGAGCTTTACGGTCATGGAATGCGACGAATTTCAGGCACAAAAAAGCGGCAGTTGAATGCCGCCTTTTTGTTGAGCCAGGAAAGTGTCAAGCGAACCAGTTGTCACGCGAACGGCGAACGTAGCGCGCAACGCGTGACTTGACGCTTAGTCGTTCTTCGTCTTGACGACTTTCTTGCCGCGATAGTAGCCGTTCGGGCTGACGTGGTGACGCAGATGCACTTCACCCGTGCTCGGCTCGACTGCCAGCGGCGCTGCCGTCAGGAAATCGTGCGAACGATGCATGCCGCGCTTCGACGGCGACTTCTTGTTTTGCTGGACTGCCATGACTAACTCCTAATTGATTTTCCGGATTCTAACACAGCCCGATCCGGCGCTTAACTACCCTGGCCCAAAGCCCTTACGCCTTCCCGCGCCACAACTGCTTAGTGTTTGTTGCCGCCGTCCCCGTCCTTCTTCAGCGCTTGCAGCGCTGCGAACGGATTCGGCCGTTTGCCTTCGTCCTCGTCTTCCGCGGACGCTTCATCCGCATCTTCCGAAGGACCGCTCACACCCGACACGAGGCTTTCGTGAACTGCCGGGCAAACCTCGTGCTTGGGCACGAGCGGCAGCGAAAGCAGCAACTCCTCTTCGATCAAGTCGACGAGATCGAACTGGCGCGAGCCCACGATCACATCGGCTTCATCGTCGTCGAGCGGAAATTCTTCAGCTTCTTCTTCGGTCGCCACGACGCGGTACGTCATGTCGACGTCGAACGTCTGGTCGTACGGCGCCATGCAGCGCTGGCACGTGAGCCACGCATGGCCGTGCACCGCGAGACGCAGGTACGGCTGCTGGCCGTCGCTGCCGTCGTCCTGCAGCTCCTTCTGGGTGAACCCTTCGGCCTGCCACGTGAACACCGTGTCGCGATCGGACGCGTCCGCCGGCACTTCGTTCAGCATGCGCGCCAGCTGGGACAGCCGCGTCGCACCTGCCGCCTGCCGCCCGCTGCGGGCGAATTCGAACAGGTCGACTGCGTGCGGATCCAGCGCTGCCGCCGGCTTGCCAGAAGAAGTGTTCATGTTGCGCTCCTGTCCACGGGCTGACTTGCGGGATCCGGCTCGGCCGACGTCACACGTTGGGCGCCGCTCTCTTTCATGCGCGACACGAGCCGCACACGGTTGACGTACTGTATTCCGAAGACCCGACAGGCGCCACCACAGCGCAAGCCTGTCGACGAAAAGCGGGAAAGCATACCTGTTTTACCTTTTGCGGTCAATCACTTATGCTTGCGTCCGCGCAACGCCGCATCACACCTGACGATTCACCGACCCAACCGACCATGCCGGATACCGTTTGCCGCCCGCCGCGGCTGATTCTCGCCTCCAGTTCCCGCTATCGCCGCGCGCTCCTCGAGCGCCTCGGCATACCGTTCGACACCGTGTCGCCGGACCTCGACGAAACCCCGCTCGCGGGCGAAACGCCGGCCGCGACGGCGCTGCGGCTCGCCGCCGCGAAGGCGCGCGCGGTCGCCGCGACGATCGACGCGCCCGACGGCGTGCTCGTGATCGGCTCCGATCAGGTCGCGACGTTCGACGGCCTCCAGATCGGCAAGCCGGGCACGCACGAGCGCGCGCTCGCGCAGCTTCTGTCGATGCAGGGCCGCGACGTCGAATTCCACAGCGCGCTGAGCCTGTACGACAGCCGTACCGGCAACACGCAGAGCGAGGACGTGGTGACGCGCGTGCGCTTCCGCTCGCTGCCCGAAGCCGAGCTCGACGCATATCTGCGCGCCGAGACGCCGTATGACGTGGCCGGCAGCGCGAAATCCGAAGGGCTCGGCATCGCGCTGCTCGATGCAATCGATTCCGACGACCCGACCGCGCTCGTCGGCCTGCCGCTGATCGCGCTCACGCGGATGCTGCGCGTCGCCGGCTACCCGCTGTTCGCCCACCACGGAGACCGCGCATGACGGCCGGCACGCTCTATCTCGTCCCCAACACGCTCGGCGAAGGCGACGCCGCGATGCTCGCCGCGGTGCTGCCGGCTGCCGTGCAGGCGCGCGCCGGCACGCTCGGCTATTACATCGGCGAGAACGCGAAAACGACGCGCGCGTTCCTGAAGAAGATCGGCACGACGCGGCCGATCCAGGAAATCGACATTCAGGAACTGAACGTCAATACGCCGGCCGGCGCAATCGACCGGCTGCTCGCGCCGGTGCTGGCGGGCGCCGATGCCGGGCTCGTGTCCGAGGCCGGCTGCCCCGCGGTGGCCGACCCCGGCGCGCTGCTGGTGCGCCGCGCGCACGAGCGCGGCGTGAAGGTCGTGCCGCTGGTCGGGCCGAGCTCGATCCTGCTCGCACTGATGGCATCGGGCCTGAACGGCCAAAGCTTCGCGTTCAACGGCTATCTGCCGGTCGACGCGGCCGCGCGCGCGAAGCGCCTGCGCGAGCTCGAGCAACTGTCACGCAAGGCCCGGCAGACGCAGATCTTCATCGAGACGCCATACCGCAACCAGGCGATGCTCGACACACTCGTGGCGACCTGTGCGCCGTCGACGCAGATCTGCGTCGCGGCCGATCTGACGCTCAAAACCGAGACGATCGCGAGCCGCACCGCGGCGGACTGGAAAAAGGCGGCCGCGCCGAATCTGCAGAAGCGCCCGGCGATCTTCCTGCTGCTCGCGAACTGACGGCGCACGTGGCGCGCGCCGCCGCTCGGCGGGCGGCGCGGGCGGCTCGGGCGGCTCGGGCGCGCTTGCAGCGCGCCGCGTACCGCCGTTCAGCGCAGGCTGAACGACGTGCCGGCCGCGCCGAGCGCCTTCATCGCCGCCCCGCCGGCCGCCGCGCCGAACTTGCGGGCGACGCGGTTCGTGATGCTTTCCTTCACCGTGTAGTCGACCAGATCCGGCGCCTTCAGCACGTCGCGCGCGACCGTGTCGGTCGTGCCGTAGCCGTCGGCGAGGCCGAGTTCGACGCTCTTCTCGCCGGTCCAGAACAGGCCCGAGAACATGTCGGGCGTCTCGTGCAGCCGCTTGCCGCGGCCGTCCTTCACGGCCTTGATGAACTGCGCATGGACCTGATCGAGCAGCGCCTGCGCATGGGCGTCCATCTTCGGCGTCTCGGGCGAGAACGGATCGTAGAAGCCCTTGTTTTCGCCCGACGTATGCAGGCGGCGCTCGACGCCGAGCTTGCTCATCAGCCCGGTGAAGCCGAAACCGTCCATCAGCACGCCGATCGAGCCGACGATGCTCGCCTTGTCGACGAAGATCTTGTCGGCGGCGGACGCAATGTAATAGCCGCCCGATGCGCAGATGTCGGTCACGACCACGTACAGCGGCTTGTCCGGATACGTCTTGCGCAGCCGGCGGATCTCGTCGTAAACCATCCCGGCCTGCACCGGGCTGCCGCCCGGGCTGTTGATCCGCAGCACGACGCCGGCCGTGCCGTCGTCGTCGAACGCGGCATCCAGCGCGGTGTTGATGTCTTCGGCGTTCGCATTGGTGCCGGCCGCGATTTCGCCGTCGATCGTCACCAGCGCCGTGTGGCGCCCGCTGGAGAACTTCGAGTCGCCCGAGAAATCGATCAGCGCGAACGCGAGCAGCGCGAACACGCCGAGGAACGCGAACCGGAAGAAGATCTTCCAGCGCCGCGCCGCGCGCTGTTCCTTGACGGCCGCCAGCGCGATCCGCTCGAGGGCCGCGCGCTCCCAGTTGGGCTCGCGGGAGTCGGGACGGGACGAGGAATCGGGAGTAGTCGGTTGGTCGGCCATGAAGTGGTGTCTGAAGTGGTGTCGTCAGTCGGTCGTGGCGGAAGGCGGCGCAGCGGGCACCAGGTCGGCATCCGGCACCCAGAAAACCGCGCGCCCGTCGGGCGTGTCGCGCTCGTCGACCTCGACCGGCCGCAGCCGAGCGCCGCGGCACGGGCCGCCCACGCACTTGCCCGTATCGGGCGCATAAATGGCGCCGTGCGTCGCGCACATCAGATAGAGCCCGGACGATTCGAAGAACTGCCCTTCGGCCCAGTCGAGCTCCATCGGCACGTGCGCGCAGCGGTTCAGGTAACCGTAGGCACGGCCCTCGTAGCGGACGAAGAACACGACCGCCTGCTCGCCGCGCAGCGTCGCGTCGACGCGCACGCCGGTGCCGCCGTCGGCGAGCGCGTCCGATGCGCAGACGCGCACGGCGGCCGGCGCCGCACTCATGCGTGCTCCCGCAGCCACGCCGCGAGCGCGACGACGTCCGGCGCGACGAAGCGCGGCGCCAGCGCGGCCAGCGCGTCGGCCGTATGCGCACCGTACGACACGCCGACGCCGGCCGCCCCGGCACTTGCCGCCATCTGCAGGTCGTGCGTCGTGTCGCCGATCATCACGGTGCGCGCCAGATCCTGCCCCAGTTCGCGGGACAGTTCGTGCAGCATCGCCGGGTGCGGCTTCGAGAACGTTTCGTCCGCGCAGCGGGTCGCGTCGAACAGGCTCGTCAGCTTCGACTGGTCGAGCACGCGGTTCAGGCCCACCCGCCCCTTGCCGGTCGCGACCGCGAGCAGGTAGCCCACGTCGCGCAATTCCGCGAGCAGTTCGCGCACGCCGGCAAACAGCTCGATGCGCTGGTCGTCCAGCAGGTAGTGATAGCGGTAGCGTTCGGCGAGCCGCGGATAGTCGGACGGATCGAGGCTCGGCGCGGCGATCTGCAGCGCATCGCGCAGGCCGAGGCCGATCACGTAGCGGGACGCTTCGTCGGACGGCGCGGGCAGGCCGAGATCGCGGCACGCGGCCTGGATGCTGTACGCGATGTGCGCAGTCGAATCCATCAGCGTGCCGTCCCAGTCGAAGACGATCAGATCAAATTGCTGTCGGGCCATGCGAGTCACGCGGTATCGCGCAGAGCGCTGAGTTGATCGAGAAAGCGCCGGCATTCGTCCGGCAGCGGCGCATCGAACTGCAGCGGCTCGCCGCTCAGCGGATGTGCGAGCTTCAGGCGGTACGCGTGCAGGAACATCCGTTTGAGCGACGGCTGCGCGTTCGCGCGCGCCAGCGCCTTGTTCAGGGCGAAATCGCCATACTTGGCGTCGCCCGCGATGGGCAAGCCGAGATGCGCGAGATGCACACGGATCTGATGGGTCCGACCCGTTTTGAGTTCCGCTTCGACGAGCGCGTAGTCGGGCCAGCGCTCGATCAGGTTGAACACCGTGTGCGACGGCAGGCCGTCGTCCTGCACGCGCACGCGCCGCTCGCCTTCCGCGGTCGAATACTTGAAGAGCGGCGCCTTCACCACCCGGCGACGCCCCCAGTCGGGCTGCCACTGGCCGTGTCCGCAGGCGAAATAGCGCTTGTCCATCCGGTTTTCGCGGATCTGCTCGTGCAGCCCCACCAGCGCCGTGCGCTTCTTCGCGAGCATCAGGATCCCGGACGTCTCGCGATCGAGCCGGTGCACCAGTTCGAGGAACTTCGCGCGCGGGCGCGCCTGCCGCATCTGTTCGATCACGCCGAACGCGACGCCGCTGCCGCCGTGCACGGCGACGCCGGCCGGCTTGTTGATGACGAGCATCGCGTCGTCCTCGTACAGCACGTCGAACTGCGCGGGCGGGACGATCGGCGTTTCGGCGCGGGCCAGATCGGCCGCCGCCACCCGCACGGGCGGCACGCGCACGAGATCGCCGAGCGCGAGCCGGTACTGGGCGTCGACCCGGCCCTTGTTCACGCGCACTTCGCCGCTGCGCAGGATCCGGTAGACATGGCTCTTGGGCACGCCCTTACAGACGCGCAACAGGAAGTTGTCGATCCGCTGACCGGCCGAGTTTTCGTCGATCTCGATCATCGATACCTGACCGCTTGCGACCGAATTCTGGGATATTTTGCCTAACTCATTCATACTGAATATAATTTTGCCCAGCCTGACGTTGAGGGTGGCCTGACAGGCCGGCCCCGGCTGAATCGGGCAAGGCGCAAGCGCAAACCGCTATTTTACTTGCGCCGGGGGTCTGCTGCTCGCCCTTAACCAAAGAGATGCAGCAAGTTGCACGCACGGCGCCGCTCGTCGGCAAGGATCGCGCCCACAGGCGAATTCGGTCGGCAAGGCGCCGCGGTAACGGAAAGTTGGTTGAAAAGAATTTGATCGGCAGCCCGACGGCGCGAAGTGCGTCCGCAGGCTGCCGGTTGCGAAAATTACGGCGTTGCGCCCGATTTGGCCCCGCGAAGCGTGCGGGGCTTGGCGACGTCAAACCAGGGAAGTACACCCCAGGCGGGAAAGTCGGGCTGGATTCGATACTCCCCGCTGCGGCCCAAGCCGCAGCATCTGCCGCCCGTCGGCGCGCGCGACGCATTGCGCGCGCCCCGTGGCAGTGCCCCGGCCTCAGGCTTAGCGCGCTTGTGCAGCGTGCGGTGTGTGGACGCCTGCTTTGAAGCCGTGTTCGCAGGTGCCCTATGGCCGCCGGCCCCATGTTTCGGGCCCAAGCGCCTCTTCAGGCAATTCTCCCCGCCATCCTTCCCGCTCCAGCGTGCTCGTGACAACACAACAAGGTGCGGCCTGCCGTCGTCCCCGCTCTCGCGACTGACAAAACCGCGAGGCGCCGGCAGTAGAGCCGCCTGGAGTCGTTCATGAAACGCATGCTGTTCAATGCGACGCAGCAGGAGGAGCTGCGCGTCGCCATCGTCGATGGGCAAAAGCTCATCGACATCGACATCGAGACAGCCGGGCGCGAACAGCGCAAAGGCAATATCTACAAAGGTGTCGTCACCCGTATCGAGCCGTCGCTCGAAGCGTGCTTCGTCAACTACGGCGAAGACCGCCACGGCTTCCTGCCGTTCAAGGAAGTCGCCCGCCAGTACTTCAAGGAAGGCATCGACATGCGCTCCGCGCGCATCCAGGATGCGCTGCGCGAGGGCCAGGAGCTGATCGTCCAGGTCGAGAAGGAGGAGCGCGGCAACAAGGGCGCGGCGCTCACGACCTTCATCTCGCTCGCCGGCCGCTACCTGGTGCTGATGCCGAACAACCCGCGCGGCGGCGGCGTGTCGCGCCGGATCGAAGGCGACGAGCGTCAGGAACTGCGCGAAACCATGGCGCAGCTGCAGATTCCGGACGGCATGAGCATGATCGCCCGTACCGCGGGCATCGGCCGCAGCGCCGAGGAACTGCAATGGGACCTGAACTACCTGCTGCAGCTGTGGCGCGCGATCGAAGCGGCGTCGCAAAGCGGTAACTCGGGTCAGCCGATGCTGATCTATCTGGAATCGAGCCTCGTGATCCGCGCGATCCGCGACTATTTCCAGCCCGATATCGGCGAAATCCTGATCGACACGACCGAGATCTACGATCAGGCCCGTGCGTTCATGGACATCGTGATGCCGGACAACGTGTCGAAGGTGAAGCGCTACCACGACGACGTGCCGCTGTTCTCGCGCTTCCAGATCGAGCACCAGATCGAAACGGCCTACTCGCGCACGGTGCCGCTGCCGTCGGGCGGCGCGATCGTGATCGACCACACCGAGGCGCTCGTCGCGATCGACGTGAACTCGGCGCGCGCCACCAAGGGCGCCGACATCGAGGAAACGGCGACGCGCACGAACCTGGAAGCCGCCGACGAAGTGGCCCGCCAGCTGCGCCTGCGCGACCTCGGTGGCCTGATCGTGATCGACTTCATCGACATGGAGTCGGCCAAGAGCCAGCGCGAAGTCGAGCAGCGCCTGAAAGACGCGCTCAAGCACGACCGTGCGCGCGTGCAGATGGGCAAGATCTCCCGCTTCGGCCTGATGGAGCTGTCGCGTCAGCGCCTGCGTCCGGCGCTGTCGGAAGGCAGCCACGTGACGTGCCCGCGTTGCAACGGCACGGGCCACATCCGCGACACCGAATCGTCCGCGCTGCAGGTGCTGCGGATCATTCAGGAAGAAGCGATGAAGGAAAACACCGCGGCGATCCACTGCCAGGTGCCGGTCGAAGTGACCGCCTTCCTGCTCAACGAAAAGCGTCAGGAAATCAACAAGATCGAGTCGCGCTTCAAGGTCGGCATCGTGCTGATCCCGAACAAGCACCTCGATACGCCGCACTACAAGCTCGAACGCCTGCGTCACGACGACGCGCGCCTCGACGACCCGCGTGCGTCGTGGAAGATGGCCGAGGAAGCGGCGCGCGAGCTGGAGTCGGAAACCGGCTACAGCAAGCGCACGGCCGACGTGAAGCCGAAGCAGGAAGCGGCGGTCAAGGGCATCACGCCCGAACGTCCGGCGCCGAGCCCTGCAGCGCCGCGCCCGGCCGAGCCGGTCGCGGCCGCACCGGCGCCCGCCCCGGCTCCGGTCGCGCCGGCGAGCGGCGGCTTCATCGGCTGGCTGAAGGGCCTGTTCGGCATGGCGCCGGCGGCCGCACCGGCGCCCGCGCCGGTCGCACCGGCCCCGGTCAGCGAACCGGCTGCCCGTCCGGCCCGCGAGCGCACCGAGAAGTCGGAGCAGCGCGGCGGCGATCGCAACCGTAACCGTCGTGGCGGCCCGCAGGCTCAGGGCGGACGCGACCAGGCAGCGGCAGGCCGCGGCCCGCGCCTCGAGCGCGAAGGCAAGGAAGCGCGCGAGCCGCGTGAACCGCGCGAAGGTCGTGAACCGCGCGAGGCTCGCGAGCCGCGTGAAGGCCGCGAACCGCGCGAGAACCGCGAAGGTCGTGAGGGCCGCGAAGGTCGCGAAGGCCGAGGCCCGCGCGAAGGTCGCGAGCCGCGTGAAAACCGCGAGGCACGCGAGGCCCGCGAGCCCCGTGAACCGCGCGAGCGCGCCGAGCAGCTGGAAGCCGGCGACGCAGCCGGGCGCGGCGAGCGCCAGGAACGCGGCGAACGTCGCGAGCGTGGTGAACGCGGCGAGCGCGGTGAGCGCCGTAAGCCGACCCAACACGCGGCGACGCTCGAGACGGTCAACCGTGGCGAGAACCATCCGGACGAGGAAGCCGACCAGGCCGCCGCAGTTGCGCTGCCCGGCGCAGATGCCGCAGCCGACGCGGAAGCCAGTGGCGAGGAACGTCGTCGCCGCCGCCGCGGCCGCCGTGGCGGTCGTCGCGAGCGCGAGGAAGAAGGCGCAGTCGCTGAGCACGGCGTCGGCGATGAAGCCGCCGTGCAGGAAGTAGCGACCGAGTCGAGCGCAGCAGCACCGGCTCATACGGCCGCAGCGACTGCACCGGCCGCCGTGGCTGCCGTCGCGGCAGCAGGCGCCGTCGTGGCCGAAACCGCGGTCGAGCAGCACGCAGAAGCGGCCGCACCGGCCGCAGTCGAGCCGCAACCGGCACCGGTACGCGTCGAAGCGACGCCGGTCGCGCCGCTGGAGCCGGCCGTCGCCGCTCCGGCAGCCGCAACGGCATCGGTCGCCCCGGCCGCCGCTGTGGAAGCAGGCCCGGCGCCGGTCGCGGTTTCGCCGACCGACGCATTCGAAGTGCCGGCCGAGCCGGCTGCCGTCGAAGCGCCGCAGTCCGCGCCCGTCGAGCAAGCCGCGCCGGCAGCAATCGCCCCGGCACCGGTCGTCGCAGTCGAAGCCGCACCGGCCCCGGCCGAACCGGCTCGCGTCGAAGCGGCACCGGTCGAAGCTGCTCGTGTCGAAGCTGCCCCGGTCGAAGCCGTTGCAGCGCCGGCACCCGCGACGCCGGCTCCTGCGGCTGCTGCGCCCGTTTCGGCCGGCCTCGAGGTCGTACTGGAACAGGCCGGTCTGGTGTGGGTGAACACCGACGCCGACAAGTTCCGCGCCGCCCAGGAAGCCGCATCGCGCCTGCCGCGCCCGGCCCGCGTGCCGCGGGAACGCAAGCCGCTGCCGCCGGCCGATTCGACCCCGATGCAGCAGGTCGAGACGTCGCAGCGTTAAGCGCGTCGCAGCCCGAGAAAGCCCGCTTCGGCGGGCTTTTTCTTTTTCGTACCACGGGTTTGCGCTCACCAGCCCGAAACACCGCTTGCGGCTAGAATACAAGCCCGGCTCGCACTTCTTTAGATATGTCCCGACGCATCATTCCCCTCGCCGACGTCAGCGCGATGCCCGATATCTCCGGCGTCGCGCACATGCCCGACGGCGCGCTGACCGACAGGTTCGCCAGGCCGCTGCGCGACCTGCGCATCTCGGTGACGGACCGCTGCAACTTCCGGTGCGTCTACTGCATGCCGCGCGACGTGTTCGACAAGGACTACCCGTTCCTGCCGCACAGCGCGCTGCTCACGCACGAAGAGATCGAGCGCGTGGCGCGGCTGTTCGTCGCACACGGCGTCGAGAAGATCCGGATCACCGGCGGCGAGCCGCTGCTGCGCAAGAACCTCGAATTCCTGATCGAACGCCTCGCGCGCCTCACCACGCACGACGGCCGCCCGCTCGACGTCACGCTGACCACCAACGGCTCGCTGCTCGCGCGCAAGGCGCGCGCGCTGAAGGATGCCGGCCTCACGCGCGTGACGGTCAGCCTCGACGCGCTCGACGACGCGCTGTTCAAGCGCATGAACGACGCCGACTTCGCCAGCGCCGACGTGCTCGACGGCATCTTCGCCGCCCAGGCCGTGGGCCTCGCGCCGGTCAAGGTCAACATGGTCGTGAAGCGCGGCACCAACGACACGGAGATCGTGCCGATGGCCGAGCGTTTTCGCGGCACCGGCGTGATCCTGCGCTTCATCGAATACATGGACGTCGGCACGTCGAACGGCTGGAACATGACCGAAGTGCTGCCGTCGGCGGAGGTGGTCGCGCGCATCGCCGAGCACTTTCCGCTCGTGCCGCTCGAGCCTCACACGGCCGCCGAGACGGCGCAGCGCTGGGGCTATGCGGACGGCCGCGGCGAGATCGGCGTGATCTCCAGCGTCACGCAGGCCTTCTGCGGCGACTGCACGCGCGCGCGGCTGTCGACCGAAGGCAAGCTGTACCTGTGCCTGTTCGCATCGAGCGGCCACGACCTGCGCGCGCTGGTGCGCGGCGGCGCGAGCGACGCGGAGATCGCGACTGCGATCGCCCGCATCTGGCAGGCCCGCACCGACCGCTATTCGCAGCTGCGCGGCAGCGCCGCCGGCAGCGCCGCGCCCGACAGCGCGGGCAAGCGCGTCGAAATGTCGTACATCGGCGGCTGACGCGCCGCGCCCCGCCTCCCCCGTCACGATGCCCGCTTCCGTCACGCCTTCGATCACCGGCCTGCTGCTCGCCGGCGGACGCGCGACGCGCATGGACGGGGCCGACAAGGGCCTCCAGCTGCTCGACGGCACGCCGCTCGCCTTGCACGTGCTGCGCCGGCTCGCCGGCCAGGTCGACGAGATGGTGATCAGCGCGAATCGCAACGCCGCTCGCTATGCCGAACTCGGCGCGCCGTTCGGAGCGCGCGTCGTGCCGGACGAAACCCCGGACTTCGCGGGCCCGCTCGCCGGGCTGCTCGCCGGCATGCGCGCGGCGCGCGCGCCGCTCGTCGTCTGTGCGCCATGCGATACGCCCTACCTGCCGACCGACCTCGTCGCGCGACTGCACGCAGCCTTCGACGCGCATCGGGCCGACATCGCGATGGCCGTGACCGTCGACGCCCAGCACGCGCGCTCGCCGCAGCCGACCTTCGCGCTGCTGCGCACGTCGCTCGCCGACGACCTCGCCGCCGCGCTCGCAGCCGGCGAGCGCAAGGTGCGTGCGTGGTACGCACGCCACAAGACGGTCGAAGTCGAGTTTCGCGACGAGCGTGCGTTTTACAATGCCAACTCCTGGCAGGAACTCGCCGCGCTGGCCCGCCGCTGACGGCATCGGCCGCGTTTTCCGCCCGCCGCATGCGCGTCCGCGCTCAGGCGCTCCTTTCGCGCCACCGGCCACGAACCCGATACGCCTTGCGGCGCAGTCCGACCGATGATCACGCAACCCTCGTCCGCCTCCCCACCCGCACCCGCTTCCGCTGCTCCGCTGTCGCTCGCCGATGCGCAGGCGCTCGCGTGCCGCTTCGCGGTGCCGGTCGACGCGTGCGACATCGTGTCGCTACACGATGCGCTCGACCGCGTGCTCGCGGCCGACGTGAACGCGCCGTTCGACATTCCCGCTTACGACAATTCCGCGATGGACGGCTATGCGTTCGACGGCGGCGCGAGCATGGCCGCCGCATCGGCCGCATCGGCCGAGATCGCGCTGACGGTCGCCGGCACGGCGCTCGCCGGCCATCCGTTCGACGGCGTCGTCGCACCCGGCGCCTGCATCCGCATCATGACCGGCGCGCCGATGCCGGCCGGCTGCGACACCGTCATTCCGCAGGAACGCGTGCGCGTGGCGGGCGACGTCGTCCGCTTCGCCGCGCACGACGTCGCGCGCGGCGCGAATTGCCGCAAGGCCGGCGAGGATCTCGCGCGCGGCGCATGCGCGCTGGCCGCCGGCCGCATCCTGCGTCCGTCCGATCTCGGCCTGCTCGCGTCGTTCGGGCTGCGCGAGGTCACGGTGCGCCGCCGCGTGCGGGTCGCCGTGTTCTCGACCGGCGACGAGCTGCGCGAACCGGGCCAGCCGCGCGCGGACGGCACGCTGTACGACAGCAACCGCGCCATGCTGGTCGCGATGCTCGAACGGCTGCACCTCGACGCGCTCGATCTCGGCATCGTTCGCGACGATCCGGCGGCGCTCGAACGCGCGCTGCGCGATGCGGTCGCCGCAGGCGCCGACGCGGTGATCACGTCGGGCGGCGTATCGGTCGGCGAAGCGGACTTCACGCGGGACGTGATGACGCGGCTCGGCGACGTGACGTTCGCGAGCCTCGCACTGCGGCCCGGCCGGCCGCTCGCGTGCGGCACGCTCGCACGCGCCGCCGGCGATGCCGGCCATACGCTGTTCTTCGGGCTGCCCGGCAACCCGGTCGCGTCCGCCGTGACGTTCTACGCGATCGTGCGCCCGGCGCTGCTCGCGCTGGCCGGCGCGCAGACACCGCCGCCGGCGATGTACGCCGCATTCAGCACGCAGCGGCTGAACAAGCGGCCGGGCCGCACCGAATACCTGCGCGCCATCGCGACGCGTGCGGCCGACGGCCGCTGGCACGTCGCACCGGCCGGCTCGCAAAGCTCCGCATCGCTGAGCGGCCTCGCGGCCGCGAACTGTTTCATCGTCCTGGGCCACGACTGCGCGGCGGTCGACGCGGGCGCCCCGGTCGACATCCTGCCGCTCGACGGCCTGATCTGAATTCCAATCGGTATATCTCTACGGGGGCAATCCACACATGAAGAAACAAATCTCGTCGATCGCCGCGGGGCAGACCGCGAAGGCGCTGATCCTCGTCTACCTGACGTTCAGCGTGCCGATCGTGCTGCTCGGCATCCTGGTCGCATACATCCGCTACGGGATGGTCGAGCTCAGCACGATCCTCAGCGCGCTGCTGCTGAACGCGATCCTCGGCTTCGTGCTGCTGTGGATCGCATGCCACGCGTACAACTGGGTCGCGTCGCGTTTCGGCGGCATCGAGATCGTGCTGTCCGACCCGCCGGAGGAAGCGTGAGCGGCGCAGCGGCGATCCGCCCGGCAGAAGCGCGCGATGTCGGCGCGATCGTCGCGCTGATGCGCGAGCTCGCCGAGTTCGAGAAGCTCACGCACCTGTTCGTCGCGACCGAGGCCGATCTGGCCGACGCGCTGTTCGGCGAACGGCCGGCCGCCGAGGCGCTGGTCGCCGAACTGGACGGCGCGATCGTCGCGTATGCGCTGTTCTTCCACAACTATTCGACGTTCGTCGGCCGTCGCGGCCTGTATCTCGAGGATCTGTACGTGCAGCCGGCGCAACGCGGCACGGGGCTCGGCACCGCGCTGTTGCGGCACCTCGCCGCGCTCGCCGTCGAGCGCCGCTGCGCGCGCTTCGAATGGTCGGTACTCGACTGGAACCGCCCCGCGATCGACTTCTACGAGAAGATGGGCGCGACCGTGCTGCCCGACTGGCGCATCGTGCGCATGACCGGCGACGCGCTTCACGCGCTCGCCGCACGCTGAACGCGCAGCGATAGCCGCCACGCAGCCACGCGCGCCATCGCTGCCGCAAAAAGAAGACGGGCGCCACGGCGCCCGTCGTTCGTTTCAGCCCGCTTCAACCCGCTTCAGCCGCGCGCGTGGGGCTTCGCTCTACGCATCGTCGGCATCGGCGCCGTCGGCGGCCTGCGCGCCGAGCAGGCCAGCGGCCGTCTCATCGGGCAACGCCTCGACCTGCTTCAGCTTGCGGCCCATCACGCGCGTGCGCTGCTCGGCCGCCTCGATCGAGCGCGTGACCGTTTCGAGCTGCGCCTTCGTGCGCGCGAGCACATCGCCGAACTTGCCGAACTCGCTCTTCACCGCGCCGAGCACCTGCCACACCTCGCTCGAACGCTGCTCGATCGCGAGCGTGCGGAACCCCATCTGCAGGCTGTTGAGCAGCGCCGTCAACGTCGTCGGCCCGGCCACCGTCACGCGGTAGTCGCGCTGCAGCAGGTCGGTCAGCCCCGGCCGGCGCAGGATCTCCGCATAGAGCCCCTCGGTCGGCAGGAACAGCAGCGCGAAATCGGTGGTGTGCGGCGGTGCGACGTATTTCTCGGCAATCGTGCGCGCTTCCATCCGCACCCGCGCTTCGAGCGCACGCCCCGCTTCTTCGACGGCCGCCGCATCGGCGCGCTCCTGCGCGTCGATCAGCCGCTCGTAGTCCTCGCGCGGGAATTTCGCGTCGATCGGCAGCCATACCGGCGCCGCATCGCGCGTGCCGGCGTCGCGGCCGGGCAGCCGGATCGCGAATTCGACGCGTTCGCTGCTCTTCGGCACGGTCGCGACGTTCTTCGCGTACTGGTCGGGCGTGAGCATCTGCTCGAGCAACGCCTCGAGCTGCACCTCGCCCCACGTGCCGCGCGTCTTCACGTTGGTCAGCACCTTCTTCAGGTCGCCGACGCCGGCCGCCAGCGTCTGCATTTCGCCGAGCCCGCGGTGCACCTGCTCGAGACGGTCCGAGACGAGCTTGAACGATTCGCCGAGCCGCTGTTCGAGCGTCGCATGCAACTTCTCGTCGACGGTGCGGCGCATCTCCTCGAGCTTCGCCGCGTTGTTCGTCTCGATTTCCTTCAGCCGCTGCTCGAGCGTCGCGCGCACTTCGCCGATCCGGCGGTCGTTGGCCTCGGTCAGTTGCGTGAGCTGCCGGTTCAGCGTGTCGCCGAACAGCCGCAGCGCGACCGTCTGCTCCTCGCGCGCCTGCTGCGCCTGGCGCTGCACGCTTTCGCGCATCGCGTCGAACTGCTGCGCGTTGCCGGCGACGAGCTTAGCGAGCTGTTGCGCGAAGCCGTCGATCTGGTTGTTCTGCACGGTCGCGATGCTCGTGAGCTGCGTCGCGAGCGTCTGCTGCAGCTGCGAGAAACTGCCGGCCAGCTCGGTGCGCGAGCCGCGCGCGTTGTCGACGATCTCGCCGCGCAGCTCGCGTTCGAGCCGCTCGATTGCGAGCGCCTGCGCATGCGCGGCGTCCTCGATCTGATCGCCGAGCACGACCGCATCGTCGCGGCCGCCGCCGCGCAGCATCGCGAACACCGCCACCGACAGCGCGACGGCCAGCACGACGATCGCCGCCAACAACAACGTCGTGGTCATGCGCGCGGCTTCCCGATCACGTCAGGGTTGATCGGATTCGGCGGCTGGCCGGCGCGCGGCCCTTCGCCGAGCGCGGCGATCAGGTTGTCGGCGGCGAGGTTCGCCATCGCGCGGCGCGTCTTTTCGGTGGCGCTCGCGATGTGCGGCGTCAGCACGACGTTCGGCACTTCCAGCAACGCCGGGTGCACGCTCGGCTCGCCTTCGAACACGTCGAGGCCGGCCGCGGCGATGGTGCCGTCGCGCAGCGCGACGGCCAGCGCCGCGTCGTCGACGATGCCGCCGCGCGCGATGTTGGTGAGCGTCGCGGTGCGCTTCATCTTCGCCAGCTCGGCCGCGCCGATCGTGTGGTGGTTCTCCTTCGTGTACGGCAGCACCAGCACGACGTGATCGGCGCGCGCCAGCAGCTCGTCCTTCGATACGTACTGCGCGGCGAGCTCCGCCTCGATTTCCGGCGCGACGCGCGAGCGGTTGTGATAGATCACCTGCATCCCGAAGCCGCGCGCGCGGCGCGCGAGCGCCTGGCCGATGCGCCCCATCCCGATCACGCCGAGCGTCGACCCGTAGATGTCGCTGCCGAGAAAGCCGTCGTACGCCCATTTGCGCCAGAGCCCGGCGCGCAGCCAGTGTTCGGATTCGGCGATCCGGCGCGCGGCGGCCATCATCAGCGCCCAGCCGAAATCGGCGGTGGACTCGTTCAGCACGTCCGGCGTGTTGGTGCCGAGCACGTTCGCCGCGTTGAACGCGGCCATGTCGAAGTTGTTGTAGCCGACCGCCATGTTCGACACGACGCGCAGCCGCGGCGCCGCCGCGAGCGCGGCCGCGCCGATCGGGTCGCCGGCCGTCAGCGCGCCGTCCTTGTCGGCGAGCCGGGCGGCGAGCGCATCGGGCGCGAGCGCGTCGCCGTTGTTCCAGTCGACTTCAAAATACTGTTCGAGCCGTTCGATCACGTCCGGAAAAATCGGGCGTGCGACCAGGATCTTCTGCATCGCCATCTCCGCATGCCGCGGCCGGCACGCGGCGCGTCGCGCGCCGCCGTGCCGTGCACGCTGGGTTGAAATTTGCCCGCCTACGCCGTGAAGAAGATCCACGACGTCAGCAGGAACACGGGCACCAGTACCGCGAACGCCCAGCCGAGATACGCGAAGAAGCTCGGCATCCTCACGCCGCGCGACTCCGCGATCGCCTTCACCATGAAGTTCGGCGCATTGCCGATGTAGCTGTTCGCGCCCATGAACACCGCGCCCGCCGAAATCGCGGCGAGCGTCGTCGCGCCGGTCGTCATCAGCGCCTGCGCGTCGCCGCCGGCGAGGTTGAAGAACACGAGGTAGGTCGGCGCGTTGTCGAGGAACGACGACAGCAAGCCCGTTGCCCAGAAGTACATCACGTCGATCGGCTTGCCGTCGGCGCCCGTGACGAGATGGACGATCTGCGCGAACGCGCCGTCGGCGCCGGCGCGCAGGATCACGATCACCGGCGCGATCGTTACGAAGATCCCCGCGAACAGCTTCGCGACTTCCTCGATCGGCGCCCAGTTGAACGCATTGCCCTCGCGTGCCGAGCGCGGCGTCAGCGCGAGCGACGCGAGCGCCACGACGATCAGCGCGACGTCGCGCACGAGGTTCTGCAGCGCGACGTGCGTGCCCCACACGTCGAACGCGACGTCGGGCTTCCAGATGCCGCTCATCAGCACGAGGCCGATCACCGCCGCGAGCAGCACGAAGTTGATCTTGCCGTCGATCGACAGCGCGACGTCGTCGGGCGTCGGATCGAGCGCGGCCGGCCGCTCTTCGCAGCCCTTCCGGTAGAAGTACGTGTCGAGCACGAAGAACAGCGTCAGCAGCAGCGCGCAGATGAACAGCATCGGCAGCGCCAGATGGGTGGTCGTCCAGAAGAAGCTCACGCCGTTCAGAAAGCCGAGGAACAGCGGCGGATCGCCGAGCGGCGACAGCGAGCCGCCCGCATTCGCGACCAGGAAGATGAAGAAGATCACGACGTGCACGACGTGCTTGCGGTTGTCGTTCGCGCGCAGCAGCGGGCGGATCAGCAGCATCGCCGCGCCGGTCGTGCCCATCACGCTCGCGAGCAGCGTGCCGAGCGCGAGGATCGCGGTGTTCAGCTTCGGCGTGCCGTGCAGGTTGCCGTTCACGCAGATGCCGCCGGCCACCGTGTACAGCGCGGTCAGCAGCACGATGAACGGGATGTACTCCTCGAGCAGCGCGTGCACGAGCGTACCGAACGCGGTGCCGGCGCCGAACACAACGGCGAACGGCGCCAGGAACGCAACCGCCCACGCGGCGGCGATCTTGCCGAAATGGTGATGCCAGAACACGGGCGCGATCAGCGGGAACACCGCGATCGACAGCAGAATCCCGGCGAACGGGATGCCCCACAGCGCGGACAGCGTGGCACCGTCGAGCGTGGCGGCCGATGCGAGCGCCGGAACCGCGCCAAGCGCGGCGCCCGACGCCATGCCCGCCCAGGCGGCATGTCGTTTCATGCAGAACGTCCTTCTACGAGTGAGGTGAGATGCGGCCGGCGCGTCATGCGCCGCGCACGATGATCGCGTGCACGCGGTACGGGCCGTGTGCGCCGAGCACGATGGTCTGCTCGATGTCGCCGGTGCGCGACGGCCCCGAGATGAAGTTGACCGCGCGAGGCAACTCGCCGCGCTCCGCACGGATCAGCGCGAACGCATCTTCGTGACCGGCGACGATGCGCGAAGCCGGCACGATCGCGATGTGCGTCTCCGGCAGCAGGCCGGCCGATGCATAGGTGTCGGGGCCGGACAGCAGCACCAGCGAGCCCGTTTCGGCGGTCGCGCAGAAGCAGCCGGTCAGGCCGACCAGATCGCCGTCGCGCGGCTTGCGGCATTCGACCGACAGGCCGGCGCCGGCCCAGTCGAGTTCGGCGAGCGTGCGCCAGGCGACGGCCTGCAGCGGCAGCCCGTGCGCGCCGAGATAGCGTGCGGCGGCGGCCGGTGCGTCGGCGAGCGTCGCGACTTCGTCGACGGTGGTGGACAGGCGCGCCGCTTCGGCGACGAACGCGGCGACGAGGTCGGCCGGCGGCGCCGGGCGCGGGCCTTCGGGATGACGGGCGAGATAGTCGGCGACGCCGTCGCGCTCCGCTGCATCGGGTTCGGGCGCGCGTCCTTGCGCCGCGCGGATGCGTGCGAGGATCTGGCGACGGGCAGCGGAAGTGTCCATGAACGGTCCTCGTGACGTTGGCGTGCGATACCGTCGGATTATACCGGCCGCCCCCGCCGCGCCGCACGTCGCCGTGCGGCGAACGCCTACTGCGAAGCGTCGTCGCCGACCGGCTGCGCGATCCCGAATACCTGACGCAGGTACGCGAGATACGCCTTGTCGTCGCACATGCTCTTGCCCGGCGAATCGGACAGCTTGGCGACCGGCTGGCCGTTGCAGCGGACCATCTTGATCACGATCTGCAGCGGCACGTAGCCGAGATCGTTCGTCAGGTTGGTGCCGACGCCGAACGCGAGCTTGCAGCGGCCGCGGAACCGTTCGTACAGCTGCATGACCTTCGGGATGTCGAGCGCGTCCGAGAACACGAGCACCTTGGTGCGCGGGTCGCAGCGGTTCGCCTCGTAGTGGCGCAGCATGCGCTCGCCCCAGTCGAACGGATCGCCCGAATCGTGGCGCGCGCCGTCGAACAGCTTGCAGAAGTACATGTCGAAGTCGTTCAGGAACGCGTCCATCCCGTAGACGTCCGACAGCGCGATCCCGAGGTCGCCGCGATACTCCTTCGCCCACATCTCGAAACCGTAGGTCTGCGAATCGCGCAGCCGCGGCCCGAGCGCCTGACACGCCTGCAGGTATTCGTGCGCCATCGTGCCGAGCGGCGTGAGGTCGTGCTTCATCGCGTAGAACACGTTGCTCGTGCCGGCGAATTGCGGGCCGAGCCCGTCGCGCAGCGTCAGCGCGACTTCCTCGTGCCACACCTTCGAGAAGCGGCGGCGCGTGCCGTAGTCGGCGATCTTGCAGTCGGCGAACTCGGGCTTCGCGCCGAGCAGCTTGATCTTGTCGCGCAGCCGCTCGCGGCCTTCGCGGTAGTCGGGCTCGCGCTGCGTGTTGCGGAAATAGACTTCGTTGACGATCGCGAGCACCGGGATCTCGAACAGGATCGTATGCAGCCACGGCCCTTCGATCACGATGTCGATCTCGCCGTTGCCCTTCGGCGAAGGCGTGATCGAAATGTACTTTTCGTTGAGGTGGAACAGCGCGAGGAAATCGACGAAGTCGCTCTTGATGAAGCGCATGCGCCGCAGGTAGTCGAGCTCGACGTCGGTGAAGCGCAGCGCGCAGAGGCCGCGCACCTCGTCGCGGATCTCGTCGATGTACGGCACGAGATCGACGCCGCGCGTGCGACACCGGAAGCGGTACTCGACCGTTGCGGCAGGAAAGTGATGCAGGACGACCTGCATCATCGTGAACTTGTAGAGATCCGTGTCGAGCAGCGAAGTAATGATCATGTTTGCGGCACCGCCAATATCGTGACAAGGCCCCGGCGCACGGCGCGCCGCCCGGTCTGCCGGCCATGTTACCCGAATGCGGGACGGACCATCGTGAAGCCGTCCGGCGCGCGCGTGCGGCGGCGCCGTCGCCGCGCAGGTCCGCCATCGCCCCATAAACTAATCACGAAACGATATAAGCCGGAAAGTCGAGCACGCGATGCGGGTTTTGCGCTTCAGTTACAATGCCGCTTTTGGCGCAAACGCCACCCCATATATACCGCCAAGCAGGAGCGTTTTAATGACTCACGTTGTGACCGAAGGCTGCATCAAGTGCAAATACACGGATTGCGTGGATGTATGCCCGGTGGATTGCTTCCGTGAAGGTCCCAACTTTCTCGCCATCGATCCGGACGAGTGCATCGACTGCGCAGTGTGCGTCGCCGAATGCCCGACCAACGCGATCTATGCCGAAGAAGACGTTCCGGGCGACCAGCAGCAGTTCACCGCGCTGAACGCCGAACTGGCGAAGAACTGGCCGTCGATCACCAAGACCAAACCGGCACCGGCCGACGCGGACGAGTGGAAGGACGTGCAGGACAAGCTGCACCTGCTCGAGCGCTGATCCAGCAGCGGCGCCGCAAAAAATTTTGCATGTCGCCGCCCAAAGGTATTGACAGGTCAGAAGCCACTCCATAAAATCTCGTTTCTCTGCTGTTGATGTTTGTTCCCCGATAGCTCAGTCGGTAGAGCGCCGGACTGTTAATCCGTAGGTCCCTGGTTCGAGCCCAGGTCGGGGAGCCAAAAAGCAAAGGCCCGTTGAAAGTGGACGGGTTTTTTGTTGGTCACCGAACACACATGCAGATGTACCGATTTATTCCCCGATAGCTCAGTCGGTAGAGCGCCGGACTGTTAATCCGTAGGTCCCTGGTTCGAGCCCAGGTCGGGGAGCCAGACAATGAAAGGCCCGTCATTCGACGGGCCTTTTGTCTTTCCGGCGCCCGTTCGCCGCGGCGGCGCATGCTAGAGTCTCTGTCTCCCATTTGCATCCGGCCACGTCGATGAAGCATCGCCTCCTTTACGCCGCTCGTTCCGCCCTGCTGCTATCCGCCGTTGCCGCCGCGCCGCTCGCGCACGCGGAGGAAGTCGGCAGCGTCAACACCCACTTTCGCGTGACGGGCTCCGATCGCGTGGTCGTCGAAGCGTACGACGATCCGCTCGTGACCGGCGTCACCTGCTACGTGTCGCGCGCGCGCACCGGCGGGATCAAGGGCACGCTGGGCGTCGCCGAAGATCCGACCGAAGCGTCGATCGCGTGCCGGCAAGTCGGGCCGCTCAGCTTCAAGGAACCGCTCAAGCAGCAGACCGACGTGTTCAGCGAGCGCATGTCGTTCATCTTCAAGACGCTGCACGTCGTGCGCGTCGTCGATACGAAGCGCAACACGCTCGTCTACCTGACCTACAGCGATCGCGTCGTCAGCGGCAGCCCGAAGAACGCCGTCACCGCGGTGCCGATGCCGGCCGGCACGACGATTCCGGTCAAGTAGGCGCACGCGGGCCGCGCGCACGAACGATACACTGTCGGATCGACCGCTTCGCGCCCCACCATGCCCGCTGCCCGCCTTCCCGATTCCGCCCGCTACTGGCGCACGCCGCTGCTGCCGGACGCGGACCTGCTCACGGCCACCTATCGCAACCACACGTTCGCGCCGCACTGGCACGACGCGTACACGATTCCCGTGATCCTGGAAGGCGCCGAGCGCTACATGTGCCGCGGCAGCGGCCATGTCGCCGAAACCGGCACGGTGCCGGTGATCAATCCCGGCGAAGTCCACACGGGCTCGCGCGCGACCGACGAAGGGTGGTGCTATCGCGTCAGCTACGTGCCGGTTGCTTACCTGCGCACGCTGGCCAGCACGATCGTCGGCCGGCCGCAGGACGCGCCGTGGTTCCCGAACGGCGTGATCCGCGACACCGATCTCGCGGCACGACTCGCGCGCGCGCACCGAATGATGGAGGCCGGGAGCGAGTGCGTGGCGGGTGAACGCGTGGATTCGGCGGATGCCCTGCATTCCGCGCACGCCGGCGCGCTCCCGGTCTACGATCCGCTCGCCGCCGAAACGGCGCTGCTCGATGCGCTGTCGACGCTGATCGCGCGTCATGCCGACGTGCGGCTGCAACCGCACGCGCTCGCGGCCGACGAGCCGCGCGTCGACGCCATGCGCGAACGGCTCGCCGCCGATCTCACGTGCAGCGTCACGCTCGACGACGTCGCGCAGGCCGTCGGCCTGTCGCCGTTTCACGCGGCGCGCTTGTTCACGCGCACGATCGGGATGCCGCCGCACGCATGGCGCAACCAGTTGCGGCTGCAGCGCGCGCTTGCGCCGTTGCGCGCGGGCGCATCGGTCGCCGACGTCGCCGCGGCCACCGGCTTCGTCGATCAAAGCCACTTCACACGGCACTTCAAGCGGATGTTCGGCGTCCCGCCGGGGCGCTGGCAGGCGCGCTGAGGCATACGCCTCGTTCGCCTACGGCGCCGGTTTCGCCTCGGATTCCGGTTTCGCTTCCAGTTCCAGTTCAGGTTCGCTTCGGCGTCCACCACTACCGCCGACTGCGCCTCCACCGCAACCGAACCAAGCACAACCAAACCCCCATCCTACTCGGCACGCGTCTTGCGCCGCCCACCGGCGCCCGCGCCAGCGCCCCGCGCCGCCGCAAGAACGTACAAGCCGCGACACGCCTCGCCCCGCTATCCTCCGTCGTCATGGAGACGCGCACTTTGAACCCGACACCCACTTCCTCCGCACCGCCGCGCCGTGCGTTGACCGAATCGCTCGACGGCGCGCGCGACACGATCCCGATGATGATCGGCGCCGCCCCGTTCGGCGTGATCTTCGGCACGCTGGTCGCCGGCGGCCCGCTCGCCGCGTGGCACGGCGCGCTGATGTCGCTCACGGTGTTCGCGGGCTCCGCGCAATTCATCGCGCTCGGCCTGATCGCCGGCAGCGCGAGCTTCGTCGTCGTGCTCGCGACCACGCTGATCGTGAACCTGCGCCACCTGCTGTACAGCGCGACGCTCGCGCCCTATGTCGCCCACCTGCCGCTGCGCTGGCGCGCGACGCTCGGCGCGCTGATGACCGACGAAGTGTTCGCGGTCGCGTACGCCCACTACCGGCACTTCAAGCCCGGCACGATCGGCCCCCACTACTTCTTCGGCTCGGGCCTCGCGATGTACCTGAACTGGCAGGTCTGGACGCTCGCGGGCATCGGCTTCGGCGCGGCGTTCCCCGGCCTGCAGTCGCTCGGCCTCGACTTCGCGATGGCGGCCACCTTCATCTCGATCGTCGTCCCGCAGCTGCGCACGCTGCGCTACTTCGCGGCCGCCGCGACGGCCGGCACGCTCGCGTACTTCTGGCAGGGCTGGCCGTACAAGCTCGGGCTGCTGGGCGCGGTTGCCGCCGGCGTCGCGGTCGGCGTCGCGCTCACGCTCGCGCGCGAGCGCGCGCGGCCCGATTCGCGCACGGAGGCCGCATCGTGAGCTACGCGCTGCTGATCCTCGGCATGGCCGCCATCACCTATGCGATCCGCACGACGCTGTTCCTGTTCGGCGAGCGGCTGACCTTCCCGCCGCTGGTGCGGACCGCGCTCGGCTTCGTCCCCGTCACCGTGCTGACCGCGATCATCGTGCCGATGACCGTCGCCCCGCACGGCGGCACGGCCGAGCTCACCTGGCGCAACCCGCAGCTCGTCGGCGCGCTCGCGGCCGTGCTCGTGTCCGCGACGACCCGCCGGCCGCTCGTGACGATCGCGGTCGGGCTCGCGGTGTTCTTCTTCTGGCAAGGGGTCGTAATCCCCCACTGGCTGCCGGCCTGACGAGCGTCGCCGGCGGTGCTCAAGTTTTCGTCGTACGGGCCGATATAGCGGATGAAGACCCGCCATCGGCCTCGGCGTGAACCGGTCCGCCGACGCCGCACCCGTACCGGCGGACAGTGGCGGCCACCGGTCCGCACGGGCCGCCATCGAGACCATTCATGGGCCAGATCACTCTTTCCCTCAAGGACGACACGCTTGCGTCCCTGCGCAAGGACTACGACGCATTCGTGCGCGTGTCGCTGAAACTCGACCCGCAATTCGCGACGCCGTCGTTCGAGGACTTCCTGCGCGCCAAGCTGCTCGACAACATGGTGCCGCTGACCGAGCACGCGGTGCAGCGGATGCTCGAAGGCGGTCAGTACGCGTGGGCGAAACGCACGCTCGACAAGGAATTCCCGGACGTCGTCGCGATCCTGATGCGGCAGGCCGGCGAGTTCGGCTTCGGCTTCGCGTCGCGCGCCGAATGGACGCCCGACGAACTCGCGAAGGCGTGCCGCGACTGGGCCAAGGCGATCGTCGCCGAGGCGCAGGGCGATGCGTCGCTGGTCGATCCGATGGCCGCGCAGATCAAGAGCGCGGTGCAGGACATCCAGGCGCTCGAGGAAATGATGCAGACGCCCGCGTGGCGACTCGCCGAATCGCTGCGGCAGCGCATCTACGAGGCCAAGCTCGCGTGCGAGATGAGCGTCGGCAGCGCGGCGCGCGACAAGCTCGGCGAACTGCGCGGGCTGCTGCGGCTCGCGCTGTCGCACGGATCGTTCCAGAAACAGGAAGCGCAGCAGCTGATGGAATATCTGCGGCTCCTGAAGCCGGAGATCTTCGTCGAAGAGCCGTACGACGTGTTCGCGCGGCTCGCCGCGTGGCTGCGCAGCGTCTTCGCGCCGGTCGCCGCGCGCCCGGCACCGGGGCCGGGGCCGGAACAGCGGCGGCCCTGAGCGCCGGTCTGCCCGAATGAAGCGCGGCCCGGCTCGCATCAAGCAAACCGGGCCGCGCGAGTGTCGCCGCCACGTCGTCACATCGTCACGCCGCGCCGTCCGGGGCGAGCGGCGAGCGGCGGCCCGACACCGCTTACTGCGTCCCGCCGGCAGCCGAAGCGCCGCCTTCCACGGCTTCGTCGCCGACCTTCGACTTGGTCGTGCCGGCACGATGCTTGGCCGACTTCGTCGTGTGCTTCATGTGCTTCTTGGTCGAATGGACCGACGAAGCCGCCGTATCGGTCGCGCCGTCGCCGACCGCGTTGCCCGACGCGTTCGCGCCGGCACCGCCCTGCATGCCCGCACCGGCGCCCTCGCCCGCGCCCGGCGCCTGGGTCTGCACGCCGGCACCGGCCGTGCCCTGCGCGGCCGTGCCCGTCTGGGCAAACGCGGCCGAAGTGGCAAACACCGTCAGCGCGGCACCGATCAGCATCGTATGAATCTTGGACATGACTATCCTCCTCGAGAAGTTGCGGGCGCGGAACGCATCGATGCGCTCCGTCGCGTGACCTGCCGCAACACGCAGCAGGCACGATGAAAGACCCGCGCCCGGCGGCACCGGTTCTCGAATCTCTCAGACTGTTACCCACCGTTTCATTTGCTGACGTCTCGCTCACAGACGCTAACAACAGGCCGGCGCACTCGCGCGGCCCGCGTTGCTGCCGTATGATGCGGGGCGATTCCTCCCGCGCAGCCCGCGCCACCTTCGTCATGCCCAATCTGGATTTCACGCTGACCGGCGAATACGTCGAGTTGCACAACCTGCTCAAGATCACCGGTCTCGCGGACAGCGGCGGAACGGCGAAGATGTTCGTCGCGTCCGGCGCGGTGAAGGTCGACGGCGTGGTCGAACTGCGCAAGACCTGCAAGATTCGCGCGGGCCAGGTCGTGCTGTTCGGCGACACGCGCATCGCGGTCCACGACGCGTAGCGGTGCCCCTGAGCCCGACATGGCCATCGGCGCGCGCGTTCGACACCATTCGAAGAAAGCCGTAAGCTAGGCGTCTCTCAAAATAAATACGGACAGCGCCGGCCTGTCGCCGCGCGAGCGCCCATCCCATGTCGCATTCCGGTCTCACGCGGACGGCCGCCGCGCCGCCGTCGCTCTCCCGCCATGCCGTCGATACCGCGCGCCTCGCCGCACCGCTGGCGATCGCGCAGCTCTCGCAGATGGCGATGAGCGTCACCGACACCGTGCTGCTCGGCTCGCTCGGCCCCGATTCGCTGGCGGCCGGCGGCCTCGGCGCGAATTTCTTCTTCGTCATCGTGACCGTGCTGCAGGGCGTGCTGTCGTCCGTCAGCGTGAGCGTCGCGCATGCGCGCGGCGCGCAGGCCGAACATCGCGTGCCGCACATCTACTGGACCGGCTTCGTGCTGTCGGTGCTGCTCGCGATTCCGGCGGTCGTCGCGCTGTCGCTGTCGGAACCGCTCCTGCTGATGTTCCACGAGCCGCCGACGCTCGCGCAGCACGTCGGCGAATACACCGGCATCCTGCGCTTCGCGGCGCTCGGCAGCCTGATCGGCGTCGGGCTGATGCGGGCCTTCCTGCCGGCGATCGGCGCCGCGCGGCGGCTGCTGTGGGTGTCGATCGGCGGCATCGGCGTCAATGCCGTGCTGAACTACGGCCTGATCCACGGCGCATACGGCCTGCCGAGGCTCGGCTTCCTCGGCTCCGCGGTCGCGACCACCATCACGATCTGGCTCACCGCGTTCGCGCTGATCTGGCTGCTGCACGGCCGCGCGCGGTTCCGCCACTTCGTGAGCGCCGCGCGCCCGAAGCTGCCGATGATGGGCGAGCTGATCGGCATCGGCTGGCCGGTCGCGATCACGTACGGCGTCGAATCGACGCTCTTTCTCGCGACCGGGCTGACCGTCGGCGTGCTCGGCGCGACGGCGCTTGCGGCGCACCAGATCGCGCTGAACGTCGCGTCGGTGGCGTTCATGGTGCCGCTCGCGATCGGCCAGGCGGCCAACGTGCGGGTCGGCTACTGGATCGGCGCCGGCGACCCGGTCGCCGCGCGGCATGCGGGCTTCGTCGCGCTCGGCCTCGGCGTCGCGTTCATGTCGCTGTCGGGGCTCGTGCTGATCCTCGCGCCGCACGCGATCGTCGGCCTGTATCT
This sequence comes from Burkholderia vietnamiensis LMG 10929, assembly GCF_000959445.1. NCBI lineage: Bacteria > Pseudomonadati > Pseudomonadota > Betaproteobacteria > Burkholderiales > Burkholderiaceae > Burkholderia > Burkholderia vietnamiensis. The sequence continues at coordinate 3,103,763 of NZ_CP009631.1, forward strand.
GCACCTCGACGACCCGGCCAACGCGGCGACCGTGTCGCTCGCCGCGTCGCTGCTCGGCATCGCCGCGGTGTTCCAGATCGTCGACGGGATGCAGACGGTGGGCTCCGGCGCGCTGCGCGGGCTGCGCGATACGCGCATCCCGATGCTCGCGGCGACCTTCGGCTACTGGGGCATCGGCTTTCCGACCGGGTACTGGCTCGCCTTTCACGCGGGGCTCGGCGCACGCGGCCTGTGGTGGGGCCTCGCGGCCGGCCTCGCGAGCGTCGCCGTGCTGATGGCGTGGCGCTTCCATCTGAAGACGTCGTCGCTGATCGCCGCGCCGCGCTGAAGCGCGACACGACGCGAAATCGCGGCCGGCGCTATGCTTGTCCGCTGGCGCATCCGCGACGCCGCGCCGGCGGCGCGGCTGCCCGATGCCATGCCGCATCACGCCACACCACGCCATGCCCGACGCCGCGCGACGCGCGGCCCTTCCCTTTCCGACAGGAGTGCATCATGAACGAAGCAGTTCGGATGGAACGCGACACGTTCGGCGAGATCGCCGTGCCCGCCGACCGGCTCTGGGGCGCGCAGACCGAGCGCTCGCTGCAGAATTTCCGGATCTCGACGGAGAAGCAGTCGCCCGAGCTGATCCACGCGCTCGCGATCGTGAAGCGCGCCGCGGCCGCCGTGAACCAGGCGCTCGGCGTCCTCGCCGACGACAAGGCGCGCGCGATCATCGATGCGGCCGACGAGATCATCGCGGGCAAGCATCCGCGTGAATTCCCGCTCGCCGTGTGGCAGACGGGCTCCGGCACGCAGACCAACATGAACCTGAACGAAGTGATCGCGAACCGCGCGAGCGAGCTGCTCGGCGGCGAGCGCGGCGAAGCGCGCAAGGTTCATCCGAACGACGACGTGAACCGCGGCCAGTCGTCGAACGACGTGTTCCCGACCGCGATGCACGTCGCGGCCGCCTACGCGATCGTCAACCACCTGCTGCCCGCGCTGCGCACGCTGCGCACGACGCTCGACGCAAAGTCGAAGGCGTTCGCCGATATCGTGAAGATCGGCCGCACGCACCTGCAGGACGCGACGCCGCTCACGCTCGGCCAGGAGTTCTCCGGTTATGTCGCGCAACTCGATCAGGGCATCCGGCACGTCGAATCGGCGCTGCCGCACCTGTACGAGCTCGCGCTCGGCGGCACCGCGGTCGGCACCGGGCTGAACGCGCATCCGGAATTCGCGGTGCGCGTGGCCGACGAGATCGGGCGCCTGACCAAGCTGCCGTTCGTCACCGCGCCGAGCAAGTTCGAGGTGATGGCGGCCGCCGACGCGCTGGTGTTCGCACACGGCGCGCTCAAGACGGTCGCGGCCGGGCTGATGAAGATCGCGAACGACGTGCGCTGGCTCGCGAGCGGGCCGCGCTGCGGGCTCGGCGAGCTGTCGATTCCGGAAAACGAGCCGGGCAGCTCGATCATGCCGGGCAAGGTGAACCCGACGCAGTCGGAAGCCGTGACGATGCTGTGCTGCCAGGTGTTCGGCAACGACGTCGCGGTAAACGTCGGCGGCGCGAGCGGCAACTTCGAGCTGAACGTGTTCCGGCCGATGATCGCGCACAACGTGCTGCAGTCGGTGCGCCTGCTCGCCGACGGCGCGCAGAGCTTCAACGACCACTGCGCGGTCGGCATCGAGCCGAACCGGGCGCGCATCGACCTGCTGTTGAACGAATCGCTGATGCTCGTGACCGCGCTCAATCCGCACATCGGCTACGACAAGTCCGCGCAGATCGCGAAGAAGGCGCACAAGGAAGGCACGACGCTGAAGGCGGCCGCGCTCGCGCTCGGCTACCTCACCGAAGCGGAATTCGACGAATGGGTGCGGCCCGAGCAGATGATCGGTTCGCGCTGATCGCGGGTTTCGCGCGATGTGGCGACGGGCGCGGCGGGCGCGGCGCGACGGCTGCGCCCGCAGCCGTCAGACCGTGCCGTTCGCCACTTCCTCGGGCTTCATCTCGATGATCTTGTCGAGCGCGGCGCGCACGTCGCTCGCATACTTCGCGAGCACCTTCTGCTCGGCGGTCTCGGGGACGAACGGCGGCACCGGCACCGGGTTGCCGTTTTCGTCGACGGCGACGAACACGACGAGGCAGTCCGTCGTCTGACGCAGCACGCCGCCCTTCGGATCGCCGGCGTGCACGGACACGTGAATGTGCATGCTGGTGCGGCCCGTCGCGACGACGCGCGCCTTCAGCTCGACCAGATTGCCGACCAGAATCGGCCGCTGGAACCGGATGTTGCCGACGCTCACCGTCACGCAATAGCGGCTCGACCACACGGCCGCGCACGCATACGCGACCTCGTCGATCCACTTCATCAGCGCGCCGCCGTGCACCTTGCCGCCGAAGTTCACGGACGACGGCTCGGCCAGGAAGCGGAACACGGTTTCGGTGCGGTCGAGGGCGGCGGGTACGGGGGAAGATTGCGACATCGTGGGGGCTCCAGGCTACGGGGTGCTGCGGTCGGCGCATTATACGTTGCACTGCGGCAATGCGTCGCGGGCGGGCTGGGGGCGTCGGCATCGTGGCAGTGTGCGCTGTGCAGGTGCGCATCGGGTGCGCATCAGGGGACACGTTGGGTCTCACATCAGCCCCTCGCATCTGGCCTCGTGTCGGGCTTCCCATCAAACCTCCCACCCAGCCGCGCACCGGCCCGAAAGCGGCTTCGCGAGCGGCATCGACAGCCTCCGCATCAGTGGCGCAGCGTGACTCCCTGATCGATCGTCCCGTACATCTCGATGCTGCCGCCCCGCCCGCCTGCGGCATCGCTGCCGCCCTGCGCACAGGCGGCGCAGAGGAGCGCGGCCGCCACCAGGCAAAAAATCGTCTTCATCGTCAGATCGCATCCCATGCGGCGGCCCACTGCCGCCGCGTGCGGCCATTCTACGCGGGCGCGGCCGGCGGCCGCCGCGGTACACGGCGGTACGTCAGCCGTCGCATCCGACATTTCAGCCGAGCCCGAAACATCGAATCGATGCTGCCACTACACTGCAGTGACTCCACCCGCTCCGACGAGGCACGACGATGACCGATCAGGACGATCACCACTTTCCCGGCCTGAGCCGGATCGGCGCATTGCTCGCCGATCCCGGGCGCGCGGCGATGCTGTGGGTGCTGATGGACGGCAGCGCGCGGCCGGCCGGCGAATTGACGATGATCGCGGGGCTGTCGCCGTCCGCGGCAAGCGCGCATCTGGCGCGCCTGACCGACAGCGGGCTGCTCGCGCTCGACGTCCGCGGCCGACATCGTTATTACCGGCTCGCGTCGTCCGACGTCGCGGCGTCGCTCGAGGCGCTCGCGAACGTGGCGCGCGCCGCCGCGCCGAACCGTCCGGTGCCGCCGCCGTCGCGTACGGTGCCGGCCGAGCTGCGCTACGCGCGCACCTGCTATGACCACATGGCCGGCGAGCTCGCGGTCCGCATCTTCGACGGCCTGACTGCCCGCGGCTGGCTGCACGCGACCGGCGACGCGATCGAGACCACCGACGTCGGCGCCCACGCGCTCGCGCGCTGGGGCATCGACGTTGCGCAGCAGCGCGCGCGCCGGCGCCGCTTCGCCTGCGGCTGCCTCGACTGGAGCGAGCGCCGCGCGCATCTCGGCGGCGCGCTCGGCGCGGCACTGCTCGACAGCTTCTGCGCACACGGCTGGATCGAGCGCACCGCGCGGCCGCGCGTGCTGCGCGTCACCGTGTCCGGCCAGCGCGTTTTCGACGACTGGCTTACGTCCGCTTGACGCGCACATTGCGCGCAGACGACAACCGCGGCCGCTGGACAGGTTTTGTTACATCGGATGCGGTCGGACTTACAAAACACCGAGCACTGAAACAGCCCGAGCGGATATCGTGAGCTGGACGGCACGAATCGACGCGCCGAGACAACGACGATGACGCTCATGATGGACTCCCTGTTCACGCTCAGGCGTACCGCCCGCTGCGCCCTGCTCGCGTTCGCCGCACTGGCGAGCCTGCCCGCCGCGTTTGCGCAATCCACCGCCGCGCCGCCGTATGCGGCCGCCGCGCGGCAAGCGGGCGGCGATCCGCCCGGCCGCGTCGCGCGGCTCGATTATTTGTCCGGCGCCGTGACGACCGAGCCGGCCGGCACCGATACGTGGTCGTATGCGGCCGTGAACCGGCCGCTGACGACCGGCGACCAGCTGTGGAACGACGCCGGCGCGCGCTCGGAGCTGCATATCGGCTCGACGGCGGTGCGTCTCGGCGAATCGACGAGCCTGTCGGTACTGAACCTCGACGACACGACCACGCAGCTGAAAGTCGGGCTCGGCACGGTGTCGACGCACGTGCGCAATCTGCCGCCCGGCGGCTCGTACGAGATCGACACGCCGAACCTCGCATTGGGCATCGCCGGCCCCGGCGACTATCGCGTCGACGTCGCGCCGGACGGTGCGAGCACGACGGTCACCGTGCGCAGCGGCAACGCAACCGTCTACGGCAGCAACGGCCAGTACCCGCTGTCGCCCGGACAGCAGGTCGTGTTCACCGGCACCGACCTGCAGGTCGCCCAGCAAGCGGCCGCGCCGGCGCCGGACCCGCTCGACCAGTGGGCCGCGAGCCGCGACGCGGCCGAGCAACGCTCGGTGTCGGCCCGCTACGTGTCGCGCGACATTCCGGGCTACCAGGATCTCGACGCGAACGGCACGTGGCGCGAAACGCCGAACTACGGTGCGGTATGGGTGCCGAACGACACGCCGGCCGACTGGGCGCCGTATCACGACGGGCACTGGATCTGGCAGGCGCCGTGGGGCTGGACCTGGGTCGACGATGCGCCGTGGGGCTTCGCGCCGTACCACTACGGCCGCTGGGCCTACGTCGACGACAGCTGGGCCTGGGTGCCCGGCCCGATGGTCGTCAGCCAGCCGCCCGCCTATGCGCCGGCGCTCGTCGCGTTCGTGGGCGGCGGCGGCGGGCCCGACTGGAGCGTCGCATTGACGGTCGGCGGCATCGCGGCGGCCGGCTGCGCGTGGTTCGCGCTGGGGCCGGGCGAACCGTGGCATCCCGGCTGGGGCGGCTGGAGCCCGCACTACTACGAGCGCGTGAACCGCAACATCGTCGTGAACAACGTGACGGTCAACAAGACGGTGAACATCACGAACATCAACAAGACCTACGTGAACTTCCGCGCGCCGCATGCGATCACCGCCGTGCCGGCCGCCGCGTTCGTCCACGGTCAGCCGGTCGCGCGCGTCGCACAGCACGTCGACCCGCGGCAATGGCGCAACGCACACGTGATGCCGGGTACGCCGGGCATTGCGCCGGTGCGGCAGAGCTTCACCGGCGGTCTGCGCACGGCCGCCTACCGGCCGCCGGCGGCGCTCGGACAACACCCGTTCGTCGCGACGCGCAATCCGGCCGTGCCGCCCGCCTATCGCGACCAGGCGGCCGCGCAGCTCGCGCGCCAGGGAGCGCGCGTGCCCGGTGCGGGTGCGCCGGTCGTGAAGACCAGCGTGCCGGCCGACTACACGCCGCGGCCGGTCCACGTGCCGGGCAACCCGGCCGGCGGCGCGTGGGCGATGCGCAACGTGCAGCTCGTGAATCCGCACGGGCCGGTCGTGCAGCCCGCGCATGGGGCGACTGCCGGCCAGCCGGCTGCGGGGATGGCACAAGCGGCCCGGCCCGGCGTGCCGACGCCGAACGCACGTATGCCGGGCGCGCCTGAACCGGGCGCACGGAGCGAACCTGCGCCGGGCATGCCCAACGGCGAGCGGACGCCGAACGCAGCAGCGCCGAACGCCGCGCACTTCGCGAACGGCGCCGCGGCCCAAGCGCCCGGCCCCGCTCAGCATCAGGCCGTGGGCGCCGGCAATGGCGTCCCGCATCCGCCGACGGCCGGCAACAGCCCGGCCGCGCACGACGGCGCGCATGCCGCAGCTGCGCCTGCGCCCGTCTGGATGCAGCCGCATACTCCGATGGACCGGCAGCGCCCGAACCCGCCGACGGCGCTGCACGCTGCCGGACAGAACGCGCTGCCGCCGGTCCGCGCTGCAGCGCCGACGCCGCGTCCGCAAACCCCGGCCGGCGCGCAACCGGGCGAGCGGCAGCCCACGCCGCACGAAGCACCGCAGCCCCGCTTCGACACGTCCGCGCAGATGCAGCAGCCGCGTCCGCACGCCGATTTCGCGGCGCCGGCCCAGCATGGGCAACCGCGCGCCGAACGCCCGGCGCCCGCGCCGCAGCCGCGCGCCGACTTCGCGCAGCCCGCGCCGCACCGCGAAGTCGCGCCGCCGCATGTGAGCGAGTACCGGCCGCCGGCGCCCGTCGTGCATGAGATGCCGCGGCCGCAACCGGCGCCGCGCATGGAGCCGCGACCGTCGATGCCCGCGCCGCACGTGGAGCCTCGCCCGCAGCCGGCGCCGCACGTCGAAGCGCCGCATCCGAGCAACCCACCGCCCGCCGCCCACGAGGAGCGACACCGCCAGTAACCGGCGGCGCAGCAAACGAAAAGGCCCGACCGTTCCCGGTCGGGCCTTCGTCATTCCGTCGTGCGCGCCGCGCTACGCGGCGTACGGCCTTGCGTCGCCGCTCAGACCGCCATCGGCGCGCTCAGCGGCTCATGATGCCGATAGCCGACGAGCGAGAAGTCCGACGGCTCGATCAGCTCGAGCCACTCCGGCGCATAGACGCCCGTCTTCGCGTAGTCGGGCACGCGCTCGGCGATCTCGAGCCGCGGGCTGTCGTACGGCTCGCGCGTGAGCTGCTGCTGCAGCATGTCGAGCTGGTTCTCGTAGATGTGCGCGTCGCCGATGAAGTACGTGAACCAGCGCGGCGTATAGCCGGTCAGCCGCCCCACCAGCGACAGCAGCGCGGCGCCTTCGGTCAGGTTGAACGGCGTGCCGAGCCCGACGTCGTTGCTGCGGATGTACAGGCACAGCGAGATCTCGCGCTTCGCGGCGTTCGGCAGGAACTGATACAGCAGATGGCAGGCGGGCAATGCGATCTGGTCGAGCACGGCCGGGTTCCATGCGTGAAACAGGATGCGACGGTCGGACGGGTTCTCGATGATCGTGTCAAGGCACTGGCGCAGCTGGTCGATCGCCTTGTACAGCAACACCTTCGGCGCACCGTCTTCGTCGAACTGCGTGACGACGCGGAAGCCGCGGCGCGTCGCGTCGGCGATCTGCGCGTCGGCGCTCGCGTCCAGCACCTTGTAGCCGGGCCATTGCCGCCATTGCACGCCGTACACGTCGCCGAGATCGTCGACGCCGCGACGGTAAGGATTCGCGAGCCACTGCGCATTGTCGTTCGCGTTCGCGTCCCACACCTTGCAGCCGAGCGCACGGAAATCGGCCGCGCTGCGCGATGCACGCAGGAACCCGACCAGCTCGCCGATCGCCGACTTGAACGCGAGCTTCTTCGTCGTCACGGCCGGAAAGCCTTGCTGCAGGTCGAAGCGCAGCATCGCGCCGGGCATGCTGATGGTACGGATTCCCGTGCGGTTCTCCTGCCAGGTGCCGGTGTCGAGGATGGTGCGAACGAGGTCGAGGTACTGTTTCATGCGGGTTCCTTCGGCCGCGGGGGCGGCCGTACCCGCCAATTTTAGCAAGCGTGGCGAGAAACCTCCGGCAGCGGCGGCGTGAAGCCGCCGAGCGGGTCGCCGCGGTCGCGCATCCCGTGCGCGCACATCAGCCGGTACAGCGTGACGCGCGACACGCCGAGCTCGCGCGCCGCGTCCGCAAAACGGCCGCGGTGACGCAGCAGCGCCTGCTCGATCGCCTGCCGCTCGGCGGCCTCCCGCGCCTCGTTCAGCGACACGGGCGCGAGCACCGCGAACTCGTTCAGCTCGAGATCGGCCGCGGTGATCATCCGCCCCTCCGACATCACGATCGCCCTGCGCACGCGATTGATCAGCTCGCGCACGTTGCCCGGCCACGCGTAGCCGTACAGCGCGGCGATCGCATCCGGCGAGAAGCCGCGCAGCCGGCGGTGCGCATCGCCCTTGAAACGTTCGAGCATGTGACGCGCGAGCAACTCGATGTCCTTGCCGCGCGCGCGCAGCGGCGGCTCCTCGATCTTCAGCACGCACAGACGATGGTAGAGGTCCTCGCGAAAGCGCCCTTCGCGCAACGCCGCTTCCATGTCCACGTGCGTCGCGCAAATCACGCGCACGTCGACCGGCACCGACACGTGCGCGCCGAGCCGCTCGATCTTGCCCTCCTGCAGAAACCGCAACAGGCTCGCCTGACTCTCGAACGGCAGGTCGCCGATCTCGTCGAGGAACAGGGTGCCGCCGTTCGCGGCCTCCACGCGGCCGACCTTGCGCTGGGTCGCACCGGTGAACGCGCCGCGCTCGTAGCCGAACAGTTCGGCCTGCAGCAGCGTCGACGGAATCGCGCCGCAGTTGATCGCGACGAACGGCCCCGGCGCGCGCGTCGAGCGCTCGTGAATTGCCGCGGCAGTCAGCTCCTTGCCGGTGCCCGATTCGCCGGAGATGAACACGGGCGCATCGGTGGTGGCCACACGGCGGATCGTCCTGAACAACCCGAGCATCGCGTCGCAGGTGCCGACCATTTCGCCTTCGGAACGCCCGGCGCCCACCGGCGCCGCCGCCGTTGCCGCCGCGTCCGCCAGCGCGATCATCCCGTGCGCATGGCCGACGGTCTCGACGATACGCGCCGTCTCGTACGGCATCGTCACGTAGTCGAAGCAATAGTCGCGGATCAGATGTCGCAGCGTGGCGTCCTGCAACTGGCCGCGCCGGGTCGCCGCGATCCAGCCGATGTGCTGGATGCTCAGGCACGCCTCGAGCTCGCGCAGCTCGGCGGGCTTGAAGCCCGGCGAGAAATCGAGCAGGCCGGCCGTCGCAACGCCGTGCTGCACGACCCGGCGGACGTCGCGCACCGATTCCGCGAGATCGACGCGCCAGCCGCGTTCGTCGAAATAGCCGCGCAATGCATCGTCCGGCTCGCGCGAGAAATAGATTACGTGCCGCTGCTCGGCTTCCATGTGCTCACCCCGTTCATCAACCGTCTAACGATTGCCGCACACGTCAAGCGACGTGCGAAAAGGATCGAATCGGGGCAGCCGAAGCAGCTCGATTCGCCATGCCGATACGCGACCACGTCGGGCCGCGCATGATGGCGCTTATCTCGCGTCCACTATTTTTCTGATCAACACAGCTTGTTATAGGCGCTGAATACGACAGGTCGGTTGCAGCGCGAAGCGGCGAACGGCCAAATCGCTCGATGGTCGATGCAAGTCAATCCTCTGCATAAAACCGCTACGCGGCGGCCATCCAATGCATCGACACACGCACTGATTTTCATCCGTGAAGCGAGTCGATTGAATCCGCAGTATTCCCGAGCCCCGCCGTTTCACGACTGAAACATTTCCCGGCATTTTCGCGCGCCATTCACGATGCATATCGCTCAATCGCAGGCGCGACAACCGATCGCGTTCGATGGCATGCATTTCGCTGAATCATTACGAAGCGGAGAAGGTGGCCATGCGAACACGTTTTTCATTGCCTTGCGTGCGGCTCGTGATTGCGTTCGCGCTCGCGTGCCCGTTCACATCGGTGTGCGCGCAACAACGCGCGATGCACGAGCGCGCGGTGCCGGCCGGCGACGGCCTGCGGCACGACGGCGCGGGTGGCTTCGAGCTGGTCGCCGCCGTCGAAGCGCGGTCGACCGACGCGCTGTCGGTGACGTTGTGGGACGAACTCGCGCGGCCGACGCCACCGCCCGCTCCGTTGCCGCTGCCCGTCGATACGCAGCACGCGATGGCCGGCGGCACGACGCATCGCACGCATCAATAGCCGGTACACGACCTCGCATGCCGGCCACTCGATGAGCATCCCGTATCGAACGCCCGCTGCAGACCGTGCGACCCGCGTCGCCGTCGCGACGCGCAGCTTTTCTGTGTCCGTCCCCCGGCGGGCACTCTTTTTATTCGACGCGCGGCGGCGCCGATGCGCGTGCATCGGCACGGCGCTGACGGCGCCGCCGTTCCGGTAGAATCGGCGCCATTCCGCTTCACTTCTCCCCGACCTTCATGACGACGTTGACCCTGATCGTCGCGCGTGCCCGCAACGGCATCATCGGCCGCGACAACCAGTTGCCCTGGAAACTTCCCGAAGACCTCGCGTTCTTCAAGCGCACGACGATGGGCGCGCCGATCGTGATGGGCCGCAAGACCCACGAGTCGATCGGCCGCCCGCTGCCGGGCCGTCGCAACATCGTCGTGACGCGCGATCCCGCGCGCCGCTTCGACGGCTGCGACACCGTCACGTCGCTCGCCGACGCGCTCGCGCTCGCGTCGCGCGACGGCGCCGCCGAAGCGTTCCTGATCGGCGGTGCGCAGCTTTATGCGGAAGGCCTGATGCTCGCGGACAAGCTGATCGTCACCGAGATCGATGCGGATTTCGACGGCGACGCGGCGTTCCCGGCGCCCGACCCCGCGCACTGGCGCGAAGTCTCGCGCGACCCGCATCAGGCCGCCGCGCCGAACACGTTCGGCTACGCGTTCGTCGTCTACGCGCGCAAGCGCGACTGACGCGCGGCACACGACAAAAAGCCCGACCGGTGCATGCGCGCCGGTCGGGCTTTTCATTTGGTCGCGGCCGACGCCGCGCCGCTTACTGCCCTGCGATCGTCATCTGCTCGATCAGCACCGAGCCGGTTTCCTTCGTGCCGCGCACGAGCGAATCCGCACCGATCGCGACGATGTGGCGGAACATCTCCTGCAGCGTGCTCGCGACCGTGATTTCCTCGACCGGATACTGGATCACGCCGTTCTCGACCCAGAAGCCGGCCGCGCCGCGCGAATAATCGCCGGTGACGTAGTTCACGCCCTGCCCCATCAGTTCGGTCAGCAGCAGACCGGTGCCGAGCTTCTTGAGCATCGCGTCGAAATCGTCGCCCGGCTGCGTGTTCGAGCTGCGCAGCGCGAGGTTGTGCGAGCCGCCTGCGTTGCCGGTCGTCTGCGTGCCGAGCTTGCGCGCCGAATAGGTCGACAGGAAATACCCCTCGACGACGCCGTCCTTGACGACGCTGCGCGCGCGCGTGCGCACGCCTTCCTCGTCGAACGGCGCGCTGCCCATCGCGCGCGGCACGTGCGGATCCTCGACGACCTGCACGTGCGGCGCGAACACCGGCTTGCCGAGGCTGTCGACCAGGAACGACGTCTTGCGGTACAGCGCGCCGCCGCTCACCGCCTGCACGAAGGCGCCGAGCAGGCCGGCCGCGAGCGGCGCCTCGAACAGCACCGGAACCTTGCGCGTGTCGAGACGGCGCGCGCCCATCCGCGCGAGCGCACGCTCGGCCGCGTAGCGCCCGACGGCTTCGGGCGCCGCGAGATCGACGGCGCTGCGCTTCGACGTGTACCAGTCGTCGCGCTGCATGTGCCGGCCGCTGCCGGCGATCGGCGCGCAGGCGATGTAGTGGCGCGAGTACGGATAGCCGGCGAGGAAGCCGCGCGACGTCGCGAGCACGAACTGCGAATGCTGCGCCGATACGCTCGCGCCTTCCGAGTTGCGGATCTGCGGGCTGACCGCGAACGCGGCGTCTTCCGCGCGGCGCGCGAGCTCGACGGCTTCGTCGGCCGTCAGCGCCCACGGGTGATAGAGATCGAGATCGCGCGGGTCGGTCTCGAGCAGCTCGGCTTCGGCGAGGCCGGCCGCATCGTCCTCGGCCGTGAAGCGCGCGATGTTGTACGCGGCGGCGACCGTGTCCTTGATCGCGGCCGGCGAGAAGTCCGACGTGCTCGCGTTGCCGCGCTTCTTGCCGATGAACACCGTCACGCCGACCATCTTGTCGCGGTTGTGCTCGATCGTCTCGACCTCGCCGCGGCGCACCGACACCGACAGGCCGTCGCCTTCGGAGATTTCGGTCGCGGCGTCGGTCGCGCCGAGAGCCTTCGCATGGCGAAGGATGTCCGAGGCAATTTCTTTGAGCTGGTCCTGCGTGTGCGGGAAATAGCGCGCTTGTACGTCGAGATTGGCTGCCATCGTCGTGATATCCGGTGGCGGGCGACACGCCCGCATGATCAAAATGTTGCGTATCCCGCGATCATAGCAAGGTCCGCGGCCGCGCACCGACAAGCTTGGGGCATGCGCGCCGCGATACAATGCCGCCCATGACACGCAAAACCCGAATCCAGCCGATCGAGCATGCCGACGACGACGTCGACAACGGCTACGATCGCCCCAGCAAATCCCAGTTGAAACGCGAGATGCACGCGCTGCAGGAGCTCGGCCAGGCGCTGGTCGACCTGCCGAAGGACGCGCTCAAGCGGATGCCGATGCCGGAAGCCCTCGCGGACGCCGTGCGCGAGGCGCGCCGGATCACCGATCACGAAGGCAAGCGCCGCCAGCTTCAGTACGTCGGCCGCGTGATGCGCTCGCTGACCGACGACGAAACGGCGGCGCTGCGCACCGCGCTCGACGCGCAGCGCGGCGTCAACAAGGCTGCCACCGCGCGCCTGCACTGGATCGAGCGCACGCGCGAGCAGCTGCTCGTGAACGACGACGCGCTCACCGAATTCCTGCGCCAGCACCCGGAAGCCGACATCCAGGAAGGCCGCACGCTGATCCGCAATGCCCGCAAGGAAGCGCAGCAAGGCAAGCCGCCGCGCTATTTCCGCGAGTTGTTCCAGTGGATCAAGACCGCGAGCGGGTCGGACGACGCCGACGCCGATGCGGACGAAGCGGCCGGCGAAGCCGGAGACGACCATGACGACGAAGCGTAATCACCCGGACGAGCTCGTGGTCGGCCTCGTGTCGATCAGCGACCGCGCGAGCGCGGGCGTCTACGAGGACAAGGGGATTCCGGCGCTGCAGGAATGGCTCGCGGCCGCGCTGCGCTCGCCGTGGCGCGCCGAGACGCGGCTGATCCAGGACGACGCGCCGACGATCTCCGCGACGCTCGCCGAGCTGGTCGACGTCGCCGGCTGCGATCTGGTGCTGACGACCGGCGGCACCGGCCCCGCGCGCCGCGACGTGACGCCGGAAGCCACGCTGACCGTCGCGACGAAGGAAATGCCGGGGTTCGGCGAACAGATGCGGCAGATCAGCCTGAACTTCGTGCCGACTGCGATTCTGTCGCGGCAGGTCGCGGTGATCCGCGAGACCGCCGACCACGCCGCACTGATCATCAATCTGCCCGGTCAGCCGAAGTCGATCCGGGAAACGCTCGAAGGGCTGCGCGATGCCGACGGCAAGTCGACCGTGCCCGGCATCTTTGCGGCGGTGCCCTATTGCATCGACCTGATCGGCGGCCCGTACGTCGAGACCGACGACGCGGTGGTCGCCGCGTTCCGGCCGAAAAGCGCACGGCGCTGAACGCGCGCCGCGTGCGCGGCGCCGTTCAGGCGGCCGATGCGGGCGCGGCCGGAATCAGGAAGTGCTCGCGGTAGTACTTCAGCTCGTCGATCGACTCGTGGATGTCGGCGAGCGCCGTGTGCATCGCACGCTTCTGGAAGCCCTTGTAGATCGCGGGCTGCCAGCGGCGGCACAGCTCCTTGAGCGTGCTGACGTCGAGGTTGCGGTAGTGGAAGAAGCGCTCGAATTCCGGCATCCAGCGCGCCATGAAGCGGCGGTCTTGACAGATCGAGTTACCGCACATCGGCGATTTGCCGGGCGACACGTAGTCGGCCAGAAACGCCTGCAGTTGCGCGGCGGCTTGCGCCTCGGTCACGGTCGACGCGCGCACGCGATCGATCAGCCCCGAACGGCCATGCGTGGACTTGTTCCAGTCGTCCATCTTCGCGAGCGTTTCGTCGCTCTGGTGGATCGCGAACACGGGCCCTTCCACCGCGATGTCGAGCGTGGAATTGGTCACGACGACGGCGATCTCGATGATGCGGTCGTTATCCGGATCGAGGCCGGTCATCTCCATGTCGAGCCAGACGAGGTTCAGTTCGTTGCGCACGAGCGCGGGCTGGCTGGCGGAAGCGGCGATATCGGTCATGAGTCATCCTGGCAAATGGCGGACGGCGCATGGCGCCGCCCGGGCGGCCGGCATCGCGTGAGCGGCCCCGGTCCGCAAGAACATATAATTCTCGCATAGAACCCTTTGGCGCCTTCGATGTCACCCTTTTCGTTCACCCTGCTGTTCGCGATCGCCGTGCTCGCGATGGTCGTCACCAAGCTGTGGCTCGCGTCGCGGCAGATCCGCTTCGTCGCCGCGCACCGCAACGGCGTACCCGTGCAATTCAGCGCGACCATCGCGCTGAGCGCCCACCAGCGTGCGGCCGATTACACGGTCGAGCGCACGCGGCTCGCGATGGCCGAGATCGTCGTCAGCGCGGCCGTGCTGGTCGGGCTGACGCTGCTCGGCGGCGTCGGCGCGCTCGACACGCTGCTGACCGGCTGGTTCGGTCGCGGCTACGGCCAGCAGGTCGCGCTCGTCGCCGCGGTGCTCGCGATCACGAGCGTCATCGACGTGCCGTTCGAGTACTACCGCCAGTTCGGCATCGAGCAGCGCTTCGGCTTCAACCGGATGACGCGGCGCCTGTTCTTCACCGACATGCTGAAAAACACGCTGCTCGGCGCCGTGCTCGGCCTGCCGCTGCTGTTCGTCGTGCTGTGGCTGATGAACCAGGCCGGCAGCCTGTGGTGGCTGTGGACCTGGGTCGTCTGGGTCGCGTTCCAGATGCTCGTGCTGCTGATCTACCCGACCTTCATCGCGCCGCTCTTCAACAAGTTCGAACCGCTGAAGGACGACGCGCTGCGCACCCGCATCGAAGCGCTGATGAAGCGTTGCGGCTTCGCGGCCAAGGGGCTGTTCGTGATGGACGGCAGCCGCCGCTCGGCGCACGGCAATGCGTACTTCACCGGCTTCGGCGCCTCGAAGCGGATCGTGTTCTTCGACACGCTGCTCGCGCGGCTGTCCGGACAGGAAATCGAAGCGGTGCTGGCGCACGAGCTCGGCCACTTCAAGCGTCGCCACGTGATGAAGCGCATGCTCGTGTCGTTCGTGCTGAGCCTCGTGCTGCTCGCCCTGCTCGGCTGGCTCGCGCAGCGCGCGTGGTTCTATACGGGGCTCGGCGTCACGCCGTCGCTCGACTCGAGCAACGCAGGCGCCGCGCTCGTGCTGTTCTTCCTCGCGATTCCGGTGTTCCTGTTCTTCGCGACGCCGTTCAGCAGCCTCACGTCGCGCAAGCACGAGTTCGAAGCCGACGCGTTCGCGGCGAGCCAGACCGACGCGCAGGATCTCGTCAGCGCGCTCGTGAAGCTCTACGAGGACAATGCGTCGACGCTGACGCCCGACCCCGTCTACACGGCCTTCTATTATTCGCATCCGCCGGCTTCGCAGCGGATCGATCGCCTGATGCGACACGCATGAGCCGACCGACTTCCCGCAAGCCCGCCGCGCGCGCGTCCGGCGCAGCGCGCGTCGAAGGCCGCGTGATCGCCGCACACGGGCGCCATTACATCGTCGCCCCCGACGACGGCGGCCCGATGCTCCAGTGTTTCCCGCGCGGCAAGAAGAGCGAGATCGCGGTCGGCGACCGCGTCGTGTACGAGCATGCGTCGGCCGATCAGGGCGTGATCGTCGAGATCGGCGAGCGGCGCAACCTGCTGTACCGCTCCGACCAGTTCAAGTCGAAGCTGTTCGCCGCGAACCTCGACCAGTTGCTGATCGTGCTCGCGACCGAACCGTACTTCAGCGAGGACTTGCTCGGCCGCGCGCTGATCGCGGCCGAAGCGAACGAACTGAAGCCGCTCGTCGTGCTGAACAAGATCGACGTCGAGGCGGCGCTGCCGGTCGCGCGCGAGCGCCTCGCGCCCTATCGCGCGCTCGGCTACGACGTGCTCGAGCTGTCGGTCAAGGGCGCGCCCGACGAGGCGCGCGCGCAGCTGATGCCGCACCTGGCCGGACATTCGACGATCCTGCTCGGCCAGTCGGGGATGGGCAAGTCGACGCTGGTGAACCTGCTCGTGCCGGATGCCGAAGCCGCGACGCGCGAGATCTCGGCGGCGCTGAACAGCGGTCGCCACACGACGACGTTCACGCGCCTCTATCCGCTCGACGGCGGCGGCGCGCTGATCGACTCGCCCGGTTTCCAGGAATTCGGCCTGTACCATCTGACCGAAGGGCGCCTCGAGCGCGCGTTCCCGGAATTCCGGCCGTTGCTCGGCGATTGCCGTTTCTATAATTGTCATCATCTGCACGAGCCCGGATGCGCGATTCTCGCCGCGGTGTCCGACGGCCACATTGCTCCGTCGCGCCATGCGCTGTACGCGCAGCTGGTGCACGAGGCAAGCCAGATCGTCCGCTGACGTCGCGGCGGACGGGAAGACGTCCGGCCCGGAAAGGCCGGCCTTTACCGACAGGAGCCGCGATGCGTTTCAAGGCCCCCGATCTCGCGACCGCGCAGCACTGGGCCAACGTGCTGCAGGCAGCCGGCATCGGCTGCGAACTGCACAACCGCTATGCGACCGGCGCGCTGGGCGGCTTGCCCGCCGACGCGTGCGCGCCCGAGCTGTGGCTCGACGACGAACGCGACGACGCGCTCGCGCGGCGGCTGCTCGACGCGGCCGCCGATGGCCCGCCCGCCGACGCCGCGCCGTGGCGTTGCCGCCAATGCGGCGAAACGCTCGGCGCGCAGTTCACCGCGTGCTGGCAATGCGGCGCCGCCCGCGATCCGCTCGCCGACTGAACGCACCGCACCGCGCCACAGCGAAAAAGCCGGCATCGAGCCGGCCTTGGTTCATCGCGCAGCGGGGATTACTGTCACGAAACCCACACGGCCAGCGTCAGCATCAGCAGCAGGATCATCCACAGGATCACCGCGCGCCACACGAGGCCGACCGCCGATTGCAACGTGCGCGGCGTGCAGTCGTCGCCGACCGTCACCGGACCGCTGTCGCCGACCGCGAGCGCGTCGAGGCTCGACGGCTCCGCGAGCGGCCCGGCCAGACGCGCGCCCAGCGCGCCGCTGCCGGCGGCGAGCAGGACGCCGTCGTTCGCATCGGGCCACTGGCGCGTGTGATTGCGCCACGCGTAGATCGCATCCTCGAAGTTGCCGACGATCGCGAAGCCGAGCGCGGTCAGCCGCGACGGAATCCAGTCGATCACGAAGAACGCGCGTTGCGCGAAGGTCGAGAACGCAGCCGTGCGTTCGTCGCCCGGCGTCGACCAGCTGCGCGCGAGATATTCGGAGATCCGGTACAGCACGGCGCCCGCGGGACCGAGCGGCAGCACGTACCAGAAGAACACGCCGAACACGTGCCGATGCGATGCAACGACCGCATGGATCAGCGTGTGCCGGACGATTTCGCTGACCGGCATGTCGACCGTATCGAGGCCCGTCCACTCGTGCAGGATCTCACGCGCGCGCGGCACGTCATCGTTGTTGAGCGCGAGATGGATGTCGGTGAAGTAATGGCTGAACTGGCGAAAGCCGAGCGTGAAATAGACGACGGCGACGTTCCAGATGAAGGCGAGCACGAAGCTCACCTTGTACAACAGGAAGTAGACCAGCGCGACGATCAGCACCCACGGCAGCACGACTGCGAGCCATGCGAGCACGCCGTGTTTCTGCTTGCCGGCGTCGAGGCCATGTGCGACGGTTTCCGCATGAAACTGGAACAGCGCGAACACCGGATTGCTCGGCGACAACGCGCGTACCTGTTCGATGATGAGAGCGAGGAGAACCGAAAAGAAAGTCATGCGTGCGCCGTCTTCGGAGTTATGTCACTTTTTTGCATAACGATAGCACAGCGTAAGCTGCAGCATGCTGTCGGCGCGGGCTCGCGACGGCGGTGCACGGGCGCGCGGCTAGGCGCGACGCTAGCCGGCGGCCAAGAAGCGGTACAGATTGCGCAACATGCCGGCAGTTGCGCCCCAGATGAAGTAATGCCCGGCCGCTTCGACGCTCGGATAAGGCATCGCAAAAAAACGACGCTCGCCGCCTTCCCATCGGAACACGCGCACCTGGTGGTTCGCGGGGCTCATCAGGAACGCCAGCGGCACCTCGAAGATCTCGGCGACCTCGAGCGTGTCGGCCTGCACGGTAAACGGCGGATGCACGAGCCCGACAATGGGCGTCACGCAGAAGCCGGTGCCGGTCAGGTAGTCGGGCAGCGCACCGAGGATCTCGACCGGCTCGGCGGCCAGCCCGATTTCTTCGTTGGCCTCGCGCAATGCAGTGGCGACCGCATCGCGGTCGTACGGCTCGCGACGCCCGCCGGGAAAGCTGATCTGTCCGGCATGATCGTTCAGGTGATCGGCACGCTGGGTCAGCAGCACGGTGAGGCCGGTTTCGCGCGCCACGAGCGGCACGAGGACGGCGGCGCTACGCGGGTCGACGCCTTCCTGCAGCCGCGCCTCGCCCGGCTCGACGCTCCATTCGAGCGTACGCGCGAATCGTTCGCGCAGGCCGGACGGCGTCAGCAACCGTGAATCGATGGACGGCAAGCCGGCGCCGGTGCCTTCGACCGGCAGCACTTCGGGATCAATGATGGGGCGGCGATTCAATGGGACTCTCGGGTTCGCGTGTCGTATCGAGCATATTGTCGCGCCAGAATGAAAAAAGCACCCGGTTGGGTGCTTTTTCCTTACAGCTCTTACTCTTGGGAAGCGGCTGCCGTGCGATCCTTCGACACCAGCTTTTCCTTGATTCGAGCCGACTTGCCCGAACGCTCGCGCAGGTAGTACAGCTTCGCACGACGCACATCACCGCGACGCTTCACGACGATGCTCGCCAGCAGCGGCGAGTAGGTCTGGAACGTACGCTCGACGCCTTCGCCCGACGAGATCTTGCGGACGATGAAGTTCGAGTTCAGGCCGCGGTTGCGAATCGCGATCACGACGCCTTCGTAAGCCTGAACGCGCTTGCGGTTACCTTCAACCACGTTCACGTTCACGATCACCGTGTCGCCCGGGGCGAATTCGGGGATCGTCTTGCCGGCGAGCGCGCGCTCGATCTCTTCCTGCTCAAGTTTTGCAATCAGATTCATCACTGACTCCTAAAGCCATCTTGTCGGCGTTTGCGCCCGCCTGCTTCCAGGCCTGGCCCCGATAGAGGATGGATTCACATCAGGTGCCGCGCACGCATGCCCGGCACCGCCATTTCCCGCCCGCGAAACCGCCTCAGGAGGCGTTTTTCGCTTCGCGTGCGAGGTTCGCAAGCCACGCCTCGTCGGCGCGGCTCAGCAACTTCTCGCGGCGCGCCCGGACGATCAGGTCCGGCCGCTTCCGCAACGTGTTTCTCAATGCTTCCTGGCGCCGCCACTTCTCGATCTCGGCATGATGCCCGCCGAGCAGCACGTCCGGCACGCGCATCCCCTCGTATTCCTCGGGGCGCGTGTAATGCGGACAATCGAGCAAGCCGTCGACGAAGCTGTCCTGCACGGCCGACTGCGCATCGTTCAGCACGCCGGGCAGCAGACGCACGACCGCATCCATCATCGCCATCGCCGGCAACTCGCCGCCGGACAGCACGAAATCGCCGAGACTGATCTCCTCGTCCACACATCGGTCGAGCAGACGCTGATCGATCGCCTCGTAACGGCCGCACAGCACGACGACGCCCGGCTCCTGCGCCATGCGCACCGCACGTTCGTGCGTGAAAGGCGCGCCCTGCGGCGACATCATCACCACGCGCGTGCTCGCGATGCCCTGCTCCGCCTGCGCCGCCTTCGCGGCGCCGATCGCAGCCTCGAGCGGCTTTGCGAGCATCACCATGCCCGGACCGCCGCCGTACGGACGATCGTCGATCGTGCGGTAGTTGTCCGTCGTGAAATCACGCGGATTCCAGGTGCGCAGCCCGAAGCGCTCCTGCTTCACGGCCCGGCTGGTGATACCCCAGTCGGTCAGCGCACGGAACATCTCGGGAAAGAGCGTGACGACATCGAACTGCACCGCGCGCTCCGTAGCCTGGTTCATTTAGTAATCGGCTTCCCAGTCGACGACGATGCGACGGGCCGCCTGATCCACCGTTTTGACATATACGCCGACGAACGGAATCAGCCGCTCGTCGGTGGCCGGCGCACCATCCTTGCCGATCGTCGGATACTCGACGCGCAGAATCGAATGCACGCCGTTGTCGATCATTCCGCTGACCTTCCCGAGTGACACCGATTGCTCGTTGACCACCTCGAGGCCGATCAGGTCGACCCAATAGAATTCGTCCGCGGCCAACGCCGGGAAATCTTCCCGGCGCACGAACACGCGAAAGCCGCGCATAGCCAGCGCGGCATCGCGGTCGTCGACACCCGCGGGTTGCGCGACGACCGTGTCGCCGTGCGTCTTCGACTGCAGAATGCGGACGGACAACCGCTCTCCGCCGCGTTCGAGCCACCAGCGACGCGCGCTGAGCAGCGCATCGCCGCCGCGACCGGCGTCGGCATGCGCCGCCACCTTGATCCAGCCTTTCAGGCCGTACGCGTCGACCACGGCGCCGACCTCGACTGCATCGTCGGGCCAGTCCTGCGCCGCTTCGAGGCTACCTTGCTCGGCAGCCGCACCGGTGCTCGCGGCAGCGCCGCGCTCGACCGGCTTGCGGACGAATGCGCCAAACGACGCTCGCCCGCGCCTTGCATTACCGGAATCGCGACCGGACATCAATGCTCCTTGCAGCCGGTACGACCGGTACGCCGCGCCATGTTAGGCAGCCGGCTGCGCCTTTTGCGCTTCCTTCACGAGACGCTGGACGGTCGGCGACAGTTGCGCGCCAACACCTTGCCAGTACGTCAGACGATCCTGAGCGATACGCAGCGATTCGCCCTTCGTGGCGACCGGGTTGTAGAAGCCGACGCGCTCGATGAAGCGACCGTCACGACGGTTGCGCGAATCGGTAGCGACGATGTTGTAGAACGGGCGCTTCTTCGAGCCGCCACGAGCCAGACGGATGATAACCATATGAAATCCTTCGGGAAAACCGGGTTCGAAACTACTGAAACGTGCGATTATAGCCGGAAACCAACGCCACAACAAACACTTACGCGCAAAAATTCGACGGACGCGTTGTGGGGCCGGCATACAATCGTCGTGTCCGTGACGCCGCCCGATGCCATGCCGCCCCTTCGCGCCATCCCGGCACACCGCACGCAGCCCCATCTCGCCGGCTTGCTGGCCGGTCTCGTGCTGTGCGTCGCGTCTGCGACGGCCTGCGCCGCGCCGCCGGTGCGCGAACTGGTCGCGCCGCCCGGTTTTCGCGTCGAGCTGCTGACCGACGCGGTCCCGGCCGCCCGCGAAATGGCGTGGTCGCCGCGCGGCATTCTATATGTCGGTACGCGGGAAGGCCGCGTGCATGCATTCGTGATGCGCGACGGCCGGATCGTCGCCCGCCACGTGGTCGCCACCGGCCTCGACATGCCGGTGGGCGTCGCCTATCGGGACGGCACGCTGTTCATCTCCGCTGTGTCGCGCATCCTGCGCATCGAACACATCGACGACCGCCTCGCCGCGCCACCCGCGCCGGCGGTCGTGACCGACGCACTGCCGACCGATCACCATCACGGCTGGAAATTCATCGCGTTCGGGCCCGACGGCAAGCTCTACGTGCCGGTCGGCGCGCCGTGCAACGTGTGCGCCGCCGATCGCAACCGATACGCGCTCATCGCCCGCATGAACGCCGACGGCAGCGGCCGCGAGGTATTTGCGCGCGGCGTGCGCAATACGGTCGGCTTCGCGTGGCATCCCGATTCGGGCGACCTGTGGTTCACCGACAACGGCCGCGACCTGATGGGCGACGACCTGCCGGACGATGAACTGAATCGTGCGCCCCGCGCAGGCCTCGACTTCGGTTTTCCATACTGCCACGGCGGCGACACCCCCGACCCCGAATTCGGCGGCCCCGACGTGTGCCGCCGCTACGTGCCGCCGGTGCTGAAACTCGGCGCGCATGTCGCGGCGCTCGGGATGCGCTTCTACACGGGGCCGATGTTTCCCGCGTCGTACCGCAACAACATCTTCATTGCCGAACACGGTTCGTGGAATCGCAGCACGAAGGCCGGCTACCGCGTGATGCGCGTGGTGGTGTCGGCCGACGACAGCCACGCGCGTCAGACTCCGTTCGTCACCGGCTGGCTGCGCGCGGACGGCTCCGTATGGGGACGCCCGACCGATGTGCTGCCGCTGCCCGACGGCTCGCTGCTCATCAGCGACGATTACGCGGGCGCCATCTACCGCGTCACCTATGCGGCACCTTGACGCAGGCAACCAGTGACCGCACCCGATCGCGCATCGTAGAATGCGTGCCGGGCCGCGCGCCCAGGCCGGTACGCCGGCCACCGATCCCCACGATAATTCCGCCGCCGCCCATGTCCAGCAGCACCGCCCCGTCCCGCCGCTTTCGCTCGAAGACGCTCACCGCCGCCCTCGCGTTCCTGTTCGGCTCGCTCGGCGCGCACCGCTTCTATCTGTACGGCTTTCGCGACGTGTACGGCTGGGCGCATCTGCTCGCGACGATCATCGGAATCCCGGGGTTCATGCTGCTCGCCGCGACTCAGCGCAGCGCGGGCCTCGGCTGGTGGCTCGCCGTGCCCGGCGCGATCTCGCTGCTGGCCGCGTTTCTCGCCGCGCTGGTATACGGCTTGCGCCCCGACGAAAAGTGGGACGCGCAATTCAATGCCGATACGGGCAAGCACAGCCGCTCCGGCTGGACGGTGATCTTCGTCGTGATCTTCTCGCTGCTGATCGGCGCGTTCCTGCTGATGACCGCACTCGCCCTGTCGTTCCAGACGTACTTCGAGTCGCAAGTCGAAGCCGCCAAGCAGATTTCGCAATAAGCGCCGCCGCGCGCGTTCAGTTCAGAACAGATTCAGCTGCGTATCGTCGCGCGGCTTCGCGCGGCTCGCCGCCGCCAGCTGCGCGCTCACGCGCGCGGGCGCCGCAGCGCGAAACCGCGACATGTCGAGAACGCCGTTCCCGCGCTCATTCAGCCCGAGCCGCTTGACGGCCTGGCGGAAGCGCTGACGCAACAGATCGGCCCAGATACCCTCGCCCTTCATCCGCTTCGAGAAATCCGAGTCGTACTCCTTCCCGCCGCGCATGTCGCGCACGCGATTCATCACGCGCTCGGCGCGGTCCGGGAAATGCGCGGCCAGCCAGTTCTTGAACAACGGCGCGACTTCCCACGGCAGCCGCAGCACAATGTAGCTCGCATGTGTCGCGCCGGCATCCGCACAGGCCTCGAGGACGCGTTCCATGTCGGGCTCGGTGACGAACGGAATCATCGGTGCAATGCTGACGCCCACCGGCACCCCGGCGTCGCGCAACGCGCGAATCGTGCGCAGGCGGCGCGCCGGCGTCGCCGCCCGCGGCTCGAGCGTGCGCGCGAGATCGGCGTCGAGCGTCGTGATGGTGACTGCGGCCATGACCTGACCGCGCTCGGCCATTGGCCCGAGCAGATCGAGATCGCGCTCGATCAGCGACGACTTCGTGATCGCGGCAAACGGCAGCCCGTGATCGTGCATCACCTCGATCACGCTGCGCGTGATGCGCAGATCGCGTTCGACCGGCTGATACGCATCGGTGTTGACGCCGAGCGCGATCGGCTCGGGCACAAAACGCTTGCGCGCGATCTCGCGCTCGAGCAATTCGGCGGCATTGACCTTCGCGTAGATGCGGCTCTCGAAATCGAGACCGGGCGACAGGCCGAGATAGCTATGCGTGGGCCGCGCGAAGCAGTAGATGCAGCCGTGCTCGCAGCCGCGATACGGATTGAGCGACACGCTGAACGGAATGTCCGGCGACTGATTGCGCGTGAGGATGCTCTTGGCCCGCTCCTCGAACACCTGCGTGCGCAACGGCGCGGGGAGATCGGCATCGTCCGCTTCGTGCGTCCAGCCATCGTCCACCGCCTCGCGCAGCGCCGTCTCGTACCGCCCTTGCAGGTTGTCGACCGCGCCGCGCCCCTTGCGGGGCACGGGCGGCGCGATCGGAAATTCGTTGTCGGATCGACCGTCCATGCGCTCACCCATTCGCCTTCACCCAATACTGTACATTTATACAGTATTGGGTGAAGCATGCCAAGGAGGAGCCGAACGGAACCGACTACGCCGGCGCGGCCGCGGTCATTCGCCGACCGGAATCGTCATCGTCTCCTTGATCTCCTCCATCACGACATAGCTCTTCGACTGCACGGCGCCGGGCAGTTGCAGCAGGATGTCGCCGAGCAGCTTGCGATAGTCGGCCATCTCGCCGATGCGCGCCTTGATCAGGTAATCGAAGTCGCCCGACACGAGATGGCACTCGAGCACCTCGTCGATCTTCATCACTTCGCGGCGGAACTGCTCGAACATGTTGCCGCCCTTGTGGCCGAGCGTGATCTCGACGAACACCAGCAGCGCCGCGCCGAGCTGGCTCGGATCGACGCGCGCGTGATAACCGGTGATGACGCCGTCGCGCTCCATGCGCCGCACGCGCTCGATGCACGGCGTCACGGTCAGTCCGACCTGCTCCGCGAGGTCCTTCATCGCCATCCGGCCGTCGTTCTGGAGCAGTTTGAGGATGCGCCGGTCGAGCTTGTCGAGCGTGCGTACCGGCTGACGTTGCGTTCTCATGTGTTTGTGCTGAAAATCTGAAAAATACAATAACAAAACCTACATATTCAACAATACCATAGCGCAAACAACTAGATCAGCTAGAGGTTACACGGAGCCGCAGGTGCGCCCGGCCTCGACCTGATTCCTTCCATCTGGAGCAGCTATGCGAGTCGTCATTCTGGGCAGCGGTGTGGTGGGCGTGGCGAGCGCGTATTACCTTGCGCGCGCCGGTCATGAAGTCACGGTGATCGACCGGGAGGCCGGCCCGGCGCTCGATACGAGCTTCGCAAACGCGGGCCAGATCTCGCCCGGCTATGCGGCGCCGTGGGCCGCGCCCGGCGTGCCGCTGAAGGCGGTCAAGTGGATGTTCGAAAAGCATGCGCCGCTCGCGATCCGCCTCGACGGCACGCGCTTCCAGCTGCAATGGATGTGGCAGATGCTGCGCAACTGCACGCCCGAGCGCTATGCAGTCAACAAGGGCCGCATGGTGCGTCTCGCCGAATACAGCCGCGATTGCCTGCAGGCGCTGCGCGCCGATACGGGCATCGAGTACGAAGGCCGCACGGGCGGCACGCTGCAGTTGTTCCGCTCGCAGCAGCAACTCGACGGCGCGGCGAAGGACATCGCGGTGCTGCGCGAAGCGAACGTGCCGTTCGAACTGCTGTCGCCGGCCGAGTTGAAGAATGCCGAACCGGCCCTCGCCGCCGTATCGCACAAACTCACCGGCGGCCTGCGCCTGCCGGGTGACGAAACGGGCGATTGCCAGTTGTTCACGACGCGCCTCGCGGCGCTCGCGGAATCGCTCGGCGTGAAGTTCCGCTACAACACGCCGATCGACGCGCTCGCGATCGCAGGCGGCAAGATCGCCGGCGTGCAATGCGGCAGCGAGACGGTGCGCGCCGACGCATACGTCGTCGCGCTGGGTTCGTACTCGACCAACTTCGTGTCGAAGCTGATGAAGATCCCGGTCTATCCGCTGAAGGGTTATTCGATCACCGCGCCGATCGTCAACGAGGCGGCCGCGCCGGTGTCGACGGTGCTCGACGAGACCTACAAGATCGCGATCACGCGCTTCGACCAGCGCATTCGCGTCGGCGGGATGGCCGAGATCGTCGGCTTCGACAAGAAGCTGCGCGCCGCGCGCCGCGAAACGCTCGAAATGTGCGTGAACGACCTGTTCCCCGGCGGCGGCGACACGTCGAAGGCGACGTTCTGGACGGGCCTGCGCCCGATGACGCCGGACGGCACGCCGATCGTCGGCCGCACGCCGGTGTCGAACCTGTTCATGAATACCGGCCACGGCACGCTCGGCTGGACGATGTCGTGCGGTTCGGGCCAGCTGCTCGCCGACCTGATCTCGGGCAAGAAGCCGGCGATCCAGGCCGACGACCTGTCGGTGCATCGCTACCTGAACGAAGTGGCCGGCCAGACGCGTCCCGCATACGCGTAAGCCGGAACGGCCCGTGGCGATACGGGCCCGCTGCATCGGCAAGAAAGGCGCCCTCGGGCGCCTTTCTCGTTTCGGCGAGCGAAAATGGCGGTGCGAGCGGCGACCCGCCACGAGGCTACAGCCAACCGGCGCATGCGCTCGTCGCCCGTCGAGCGCGTCGACGCCGCCAATTGCGCGTGCACGACGATCCGTTCCACACGGCACCATACGATCGCGGTCCTGCCCGGCCAACGACAACCGCTCGTCTCGAGCGACACCACAACAAAAAAGGGGCGCTCATCGCGCCCCCTCTTCGAACATGCACACCGCCGCAGCGGCGCGCAGCATCAGCCCAGCGCGCTCACGAGCTCCGGCACGAGCGTGAACAGATCGCCGACGAGGCCGTAGTCGGCCACGCTGAAGATCGGCGCTTCCGGATCCTTGTTGATCGCGACGATCACCTTCGAATCCTTCATGCCGGCCAAGTGCTGGATCGCACCCGAGATGCCGACCGCGATGTACAGCTGCGGCGCGACGATCTTGCCGGTCTGGCCGACCTGATAGTCGTTCGGCACGTAGCCGGCGTCGACCGCCGCGCGCGAAGCGCCGAGTGCTGCCGACAGCTTGTCCGCCAGCGGCTCCAGCACCTTCGTGTAGTTCTCGCCGCTGCCCAGACCGCGGCCGCCCGACACGATGATCTTCGCGCTGGTGAGCTCCGGACGGTCCAGCTTCGTCACTTCACGGCTCACGAACTGTGACTTGCCGGCGTCTGCCGCCGCGTCGATCTTCTCGACCGCTGCGCTGCCGCCTTCGGCCGCCACCGGGTCGAAACCGGTCGCACGCACCGTGATGACCTTGATCGGATCGCTCGACTGCACCGTCGCGATCGCATTGCCTGCGTAGATCGGACGCTCGAACGTATCGGCCGAATCGACGGCCGTGATGTCCGAGATCTGCGCGACGTCCAGCTTCGCGGCGATACGCGGCGCGACGTTCTTGCCGTACGCGGTCGCCGGCGCCAGGATGTGCGAGTAATCCTTCGCGATGTTCAGCGCGGTGGCTTCGACGTTTTCCGCCAGGCCAGCTTCCAGCTGCGGCGCGTCGGCCAGCAGCACCTTCGACACGCCTGCGATCTTCGCTGCCGCGTCCGCCGCGCCCTGCGCGTTGTGGCCTGCGACCAGCACGTGGATGTCACCGCCGATCTTCGCTGCCGCTGCGACCGTGTTCAGCGTCGCGGCCTTGATCGACGCGTTGTCGTGTTCTGCAATCACCAGAATCGTCATTTCTTTCCGCTCCCTCTTACAGCACCTTGGCTTCGGTCTTCAGCTTCTCGACCAGCGTCTTCACGTCCGGCACCTTCACACCGGCCGCGCGCTTCGGCGGCTCGGCCACCTTCAGCGTCTTCAGACGCGGCGTCACGTCCACGCCGAGGTCTTCCGGCTTGACCGTTTCCAGCGGCTTCTTCTTCGCCTTCATGATGTTCGGCAGCGTCACGTAACGCGGCTCGTTCAGACGCAGGTCGGTCGTGACGACCGCCGGCAGCGTCAGCGACAGCGTTTCCGCACCGCCGTCGACTTCACGTGCGACCGTGGCCTTGCCATCGGCGACCGTGACCTTCGAAGCGAACGTCGCCTGCGGCAGACCTGCCAGCGCAGCCAGCATCTGGCCCGTCTGGTTCGAGTCGTCGTCGATCGCCTGCTTGCCGAGGATCACCAGCTGCGGCTGCTCCTTGTCGACCAGCGCCTTCAGGATCTTCGCGACGGCCAGCGGCTCGACGCCGTCGGTCGACTCGACCAGGATCGCGCGGTCCGCGCCGATCGCCAGCGCCGTGCGCAGCGTTTCCTGCGCCTGCGTCACGCCCACCGAAACCGCGACCACTTCGGTCGCCACGCCCGCTTCCTTCAGGCGCACCGCCTCTTCAACGGCGATTTCGTCGAACGGGTTCATCGACATCTTCACGTTCGCGATGTCGACGCCCGTGTTGTCCGACTTCACGCGGACCTTCACGTTGTAATCGACCACTCTTTTCACTGGCACCAGGATTTTCATGCACACGCTCCAAAGTTACGAATACGACCAGAGGCCATTCTATAGCGAGGCCCCGTGATTGCGCGGCCAAGCGGGCCCATCATGGCCGCCGAGGATAGCGCTCCTCGACGGCGCGCCGGTAATAGCGAACGATCGTTCTATTTTAAAAGAGAAAAAACCCGGGCGCAAAGCCCGGGATTTGGATCATCGACTCTAATCGGCACCGGGCGCGCCCTGCATCTCGCGCTGACTGCTTACCAGGCGGCGATCACCGCGCCGCCGAACTTCTGTTCGATGAATTGCTTCACTTCCGGGCTCCGATAGGCCGCGACGAGCTTCGCCACCCACGGTCGCGCGCGGTCGGCTTCGCGAATCGCGAGGACGTTCGCGTACGGACCGTTCGGGCCCTCGATCGCGATCGCGTCCTGCTTCGGCTTCAACCCGGCTTCCATCGCGTAGTTGGTGTTGATCGCGGCCGCGTCGACGTCGCCGAGCGAGCGCGGGATCTGCGCCGCATCGAGCTCGACGATCTTCAGCTTGCGCGGATTGTCGACGATGTCGAGCGGCGTCGCCTTCAGCCCCGCATCCGCGCGCAGCTTCAGCAGCCCCTGCTTCTGCAGCAGCAGCAGCGCGCGGCCGCCGTTGGTCGGATCGTTCGGTACCGCGACGCGCGCACCGGGCGCCAGCTCGGCCAGCGACTTCACGCGCTTCGAGTAGATGCCCATCGGGAACGTGACGGTATCCGCGACCTTGATCAGCTTGTAGCCACGGTCCTTCACCTGCGCCTGCAGATACGGGTCGTGCTGATAGCTGTTCGCGTCGAGGTCGCCCGCGGCGAGCGCCGCGTTCGGCTGCACGTAGTCGGAGAATTCGACGATGCGGATGTCGAGGCCGCTTCGCGCCGCGACCTTCTTCACGTATTCCATGATCTGCGCGTGCGGGCCGCCCGTCACGCCGACCTTGATCGTTTCGGCCTGCGCATGCGCGCTCGCGAACAGTGCAGCCGCGCTAATGGCGGCCGCGAACTTGAGCATGAAGCGTCGTTGCATCGTCTCCCCCGAAGGATGAAGGTCTTTTTACTTGTGGCTCAGCCGGCGTACGAGCCAGTCGCCGAACGATTGCACGATCTGCACGAACACGATGAGGATCGCGACCACCGTCCACATCACTTCCGGCAGATAGCGCTGGTAGCCGTAGCGGATCCCGAGATCGCCGAGCCCGCCGCCGCCGATCGCGCCGGCCATCGCCGAATAGCCGACCAGCGACACGAACGTGATCGTCAGACCCGCGACAATGCCCGGCAGCGACTCGGGCAGCAGCACCTTGAAGACGATCTGCGACGTCGTCGCGCCCATCGACTGCGCGGCCTCGATCAGCCCGCGATCGACTTCGCGCAACGCCGTCTCGACGAGCCGCGCAATGAACGGCGCCGCCGCGAGCGTCAGCGGGACGACGGCCGCGGCCGTGCCGATCGACGAGCCGGTGACGAGCCGCGTAAATGGAATGACCGCGACCAGCAGAATGATGAACGGCGTCGAGCGCACCGCGTTGACGAGGCCGCCGAGCACGCGATTCACGCCGAGGTTCTGCAGCACGCCCTGGCGGTCGGTCAGATAGAGCAGCACGCCGAGCGGCAGCCCGACGAGCGCACCGACCGCCCCGGAGATGCCGACCATGATCAGCGTCTCCCAGAACGACTGCACGAACATATCGAACATCTCACTCAACATACGAAAGCTCCTCTACCACGACACCTTGCTCGCGCAGGAACGCGAGCGCCTGCCCGACCTTGCCCGGCTCGCCGCCGGCGAGCACCGCGAGCGACCCGAACGCCTGACCCTGGATCTCGTCGATCTGGCCGTGCAGGATGTTGAAATCGAGCTCGTAGCGGCGGATCGTTTCCGACAGGATCGGCTGGTCGACGCCCGTGCCGGTGAACGCGAGCCGCAACAGATGCCCGCTGCCGGTCTTCATCCGCTCGGCCACGCGCGCCTTCAGCGCCGGCGGCAGCTCCTGCGCGATCACGTCGCCGATCAGCGCGCGCGTCACTTCGTGATGCGGTTGCAGGAACACGTCGATCACGCGCCCCTGCTCGACCACGCGGCCCGCGTCGAGCACCGCGACGCGATCGCATACCTGCTTGATCACTTCCATCTGGTGCGTGATCAGCACGATCGTGAGGCCCAGCTCGCGGTTGATGCGCTTGAGCAGATCGAGGATCGAACGCGTGGTTTCGGGATCGAGCGCCGACGTCGCTTCGTCCGACAGCAGCACCTTCGGCTTGCTCGCGAGCGCGCGCGCGATGCCGACACGCTGCTTCTGGCCGCCGCTGATCTGGGCCGGATAGCGGTCTTTCTGCGCGGACAGCCCGACGAGCTCGAGCAGCGGCAGCACGGCGGCTTCGATCTCGGCACGGCTCGCGCCGGCCAGTTCGAGCGGCAGCGCGACGTTGTCGAACACCGTGCGCGACGACAGCAGGTTGAAGTGCTGGAAGATCATGCCGATTTCGCGGCGCGCCTCGCGCAGTGCGCCGGCCGGCAGCACCGTGAGATCGCGCCCGCCGACGACGACGTTGCCTTCGGTGGGCCGCGTGAGCAGGTTGATGGTGCGCACGAGCGTGCTCTTGCCGGCGCCGCTGCGGCCGATGATGCCGAACACCTCGCCCTGCGGAATCGACAGGTTGACGTTGTGCAATGCGTCCACCCAGCCGGACGGCCCGGGAAAACGCTGCGACAGATTGCGTAATTCGATCATGTAAACAAAACGGCGGCCGGCAGGCGAGGGTCGCCGGTCAGCCGCCAGATGCATCTGGAATAGCCGGCGATTTTACCGCAAACACCTCATTCCCCTTAATAATCAATTTCGCTCTTTTCATAACCCAGTGAAATTAGAGGCGCGCCGCGGCTCCCGCGCGCGAAGGCCGCGACTATGATCCGGAACACCAATATCAATCGACAAGGAGACCGCCAGATGAGCGCCATCACGCCGCCCGACGCTGCAGCCGCCGCAGCCGCCATCGCAGCCGGGGATCCGGCCGCGTGTCCCCCGGCGCGAATGGGCCGGCTGCGCACCGCGGACGGGCTCGAACTGGCGTCGTACCGCTGGCCGGCCGCGGACGGCAGCGCGCCGCCGCGCGCGTCGGTCGCGCTCGTACACGGCCTCGCCGAACATGCGGGGCGCTACGAGCGGCTGGCAGCACGGCTGAACGCGGCGGGCATCTCGGTGCTGGCGATCGACCTGCGCGGGCACGGCCGGTCGCCGGGCAAGCGCGCGTGGGTCGAGCGCTTCGACGATTACCTGAACGACGCGGATGCGCTGGTTGCCGAAGCCGCGCGCGGCAATACGCCGCTCTTCCTGATGGGGCACAGCATGGGCGGCGCCATTGCGGCGCTGTATGCGATCGAACGCCTGCCGGCCAGTGGCCACACGCTCGCTGGCCTCGTGCTGTCGAGCCCGGCGCTCGCGCCAGGGCGCGACGTGCCGCGCTGGATGCTGGCGATGAGCCGCTTCATCAGCCGCGTGTGGCCGAGCTTCCCCGCGATCAGGATCGATGCGGCGCTGCTGTCGCGCGATCCGGCGATCGTCGCGGCCAATCGGGCCGACCCGCTCGTGCACCACGACGCGGTGCCCGCGCGCACCGGCGCCGAACTCCTCGACGCGATGGCGCGCATCGAACGCGGCCGCGGCTCGCTGCGCGTGCCGGTGCTCATCTATCACGGCACCAGTGACAAGCTGACGGAACCCGACGGCAGCCGCGCGTTCGGCGCGCACGTCGGCTCGCCCGATCGCACGCTGACGCTCTACGAAGGCGGATTCCACGAAACGATGAATGATCTCGAGCGCGAGCGCGTGATCGATGCGCTGATCGCGTGGATTCACGCGCACGCGCCGGCCGGCTGAGGTCGCGCGGGCTGCGTGGACGCGCTGCGCCCGCCGGTAGCCGCGCAGGTCGCGCGGCGCGGTCGCGGCCGGCAAGCTGCGCAGCCGCGACCGCTTGCCGATGCGCGGCAGCTCGCCGCGCGCGTCAGACGCCGGCGAGCGCGCGCAGATGCGCGACGACGCTGCGCCCGAGCGCCGACAGGTTGTAGCCGCCCTCGAGGCAGCTGACGATGCGGCCCTGCGCGTGCCGGCGCGCGACCTCGACGATCTGCGCGGTCAGCCATTCGAAATCGGCCTCGACGAGCCCGAGATTGCCGATGTCGTCCTCGCGATGCGCGTCGAAGCCGGCCGACACGAACACCATCTGCGGCTTGAACGCATCGAGCCGCGGCAACCAGAACATGTCGACCGCTTCGCGCACCGCCATCCCGTTGCTGCGCGCGGGCATCGGCAGGTTGACCATGTTCGGCGCCTGATGGTCGGCGCCCGAGAACGGGTACAACGGATGCTGGAAGAAGCTGCACATCAGCACGCGCTCGTCGTTCGCGAACGCCGCTTCGGTGCCGTTGCCATGATGCACGTCGAAATCGATGATCGCGACGCGTTCGAGGCCGTGGACGTCGAGCGCGTGCCGCGCGGCGATCGCCACGTTGTTGAAGAAGCAAAAGCCCATCGCGCGCGCAGGCTCCGCGTGATGACCGGGCGGCCGCACGCTGCAGAACGCATTCGCGTAGCGGCCCTCGATCACCGCATCGGTCGCCGCGATCGCGGCGCCGGCCGCGCGCAACGCGGCGCGCCAGGTGTCGCGATTCATCAGCGTGTCGGGATCGATTTCGACGTAGCCGTCGACCGGCGTCATGCTGCGGATATAGTCGATATGAGCCTGCGTATGCACGCGACCCAACGCGACCTCGCTCGCGAACGGCGCGGATTCGTGCACGATCAGGTCGTCGATGCGGCTCGCGATCAGCTGATCCTGGATCGCCGACAATCGGGCCGGGCATTCCGGATGCCACTCTCCCATCTCGTGCAGCATGCAGTCGGGGTGCGTATAGAAGGCGGTTGCCATAAGCTGTCATCCGCGGCGTCGGGTGCGCCGCAGGTCTCCATCAATGATGTCCATCGTCTTGCCGCGAATTCGCCGCTAACTTACCACAACGCTGCGCCGCCACGTCCCGGCGCGCGGGATGCGTCGGGTATACTGCACCGTACCCCACCGCCCTGTCCGCCCGCTTCGACATGAATTCCAGCAAGCCCGCCGCCCTTCTCTCCACGCTGTTGCACGTTCGCGCTCCACTCGTCGCCGCTGCGCTCGCCGCCGCGGCCGCGGTCTCGCCCGCGCACGCGCAGACGCAGCCGACGAAGCCCGCCGGCATGCTCGTCGCGCAGGCCCAACCGCAGCAGCCGGCGCCGCAAGGCCAGACCTTCGAAGAAGAAATCGTTCCGCAGCGCTACGCGAACAACGCGAAGGTCGATGCATTCATCGACGAGATGGTGAGCCGCAACGGCTTCGACGCCGCGAGCCTGCATGCGCTGTTCTCGCGCGTCAGCTATTCGGCGACCGCCGTGAAGCTCGTGAAGCCCGCGCCCACGCCGTCGGTGAAGAATTGGCGCGTTTATCGTTCGCGCTTCATCGAGCCGATCCGCATCAATGCCGGCGTGAAATTCTGGAAGGCGAACCGTGCGACGCTGCAGCGCGCGTCGCAAGAGTTCGGCGTGCCGCCCGAAGTGATCGTCGGCATCATCGGCGTCGAAACGATCTACGGGCGCTACATGGGCAACTTCCGCGTGCTCGATGCGCTGACGACGCTCACGTTCGATTATCCCGACACGCCGAATCGCGACAGCCGCCAGGCGACGTTCCGCAAGAACCTCGAGGACTTCCTCGTCTGGACGCGCGACAGCCAGCTCGACCCGACCACCGTGCTCGGCTCGTACACGGGCGCGATCGGCATTCCGCAGTTCCTGCCGAGCAGCATCCGCGAATACGCGGTCGACTACGACGGCGGCGGCCACGTCGATCTGCGCAGTAGTCCTGCCGACGCGATCGGCAGCGTCGCGAACTACCTGAAGCAGCACGGCTGGGAAACCGATCGCCCGGTGGTCTGGCGGATCACGCCGGACACCGGCAGCCTCGGCATCGCGCAAGCCGCCGCCGACGGTCAGCCCGAACCGCACTGGGCGCTGTCGCAGTTGCTGCGCGCCGGCATGACGCTCAACGAGCCGACCGTCAACATCACGACCGAAGCCGGTACGCCGGTCACCGTGGTCGACCTGCCGTCGCCGGGACACGCGACCGAGTACATGCTCGGGCTGAAGAACTTCTACGTGCTGACGCGCTACAACCGCAGCTTCTTCTACGCGCTCAGCGTGTATCAGCTCGGCGAAGCGGTGAAAGCGCAAATGGAGGCGAGCGGCGCACTGCCGCTGCCGCCCGCCGACACGGACCCGTCTGCGCAATAAGCAGCGTTCGCACAAACGAAAAGCGCCGCTCGATGCGGCGCTTTTTTCATCGGCTCGACGGCGTGCGGCCGTGGGCCGCGATCACGCAGGAAACACGCCGGTCGACAGGTAACGGTCGCCGCGGTCGCAGACGATGAACACGATCGTCGCGTTCTCGACCTGCCGCGCGATGCGCATCGCGACTTCGCAGGCGCCGCCCGACGAGATCCCGGCAAAAATGCCTTCGACGGCCGCGAGCCGGCGCGCCATCGTTTCGGACGCGGCCTGGCTCACGTTCTCGACGCGATCGACGCGGCTGCGATCGAAGATCGTCGGCATGTAGGCTTCCGGCCACTTGCGAATGCCCGGAATGCGCGAGCCGTCTTCCGGTTGCGCGCCGATGATCTCGATCGCCGGATTCTGCTCCTTCAGATAGCGCGACGTGCCCATGATCGTGCCCGTCGTGCCCATCGCGGACACGAAGTGCGTGACGCGTCCTTCGGTGTCGCGCCAGATCTCCGGACCGGTCGACTCGTAATGCGCGACGGGGTTGTCCGGGTTGCCGAACTGGTCGAGGATCACGCCCTTGCCTTCGCGCTGCATCTGCTCGGCGAGGTCGCGCGCCAGTTCCATGCCGCCCTTCACCGGCGTCAGGATGATTTCCGCGCCGTACGCGGCCATGCTCTGGCGGCGCTCGACCGACAGATCCTCCGGCATGACCAGCACCATCTTGTAGCCGCGGATCGCAGCGGCCATCGCGAGCGCGATGCCCGTGTTGCCGCTCGTCGCCTCGATCAGCGTGTCGCCCGGCTTGATACGGCCGCGCGCTTCCGCCTTGCTGATCATCGACAGCGCCGGACGATCCTTCACGGAGCCGGCCGGGTTGTTGCCTTCGAGCTTCGCGAGCACGACGTTGTTGCGCGCGCGAATCTCGTCGTCCGGCAGGCGGACCAGTTGCACGAGCGGGGTGTTGCCGATCGTGTCTTCAATCGTTTTGTAAGCCATGGGATACCGTGAGTGCGAGGCCGATCAATCGATCGATTGTAAACCAGCACCGACGCTCGCGCGGGCAACCCCTTCGCGGCGATGGAATACCGGTGCGATGCGATGCGCGATCGCGCACGCGCGACGGGCCACGCAAAAAACCCGCGGCATGCCGCGGGAAGCCGTCCAACGACGGCGCCTGAAGGATCTTGTGGTGGCGCGTGCGCTACTTCTGTGGGGTGCGGGCGGCCGCGGCGGCCGGCTTCGGTGCTGCCGGCTTGCCGGCAGCAGCCGTGCCCGCAACGGCCGCGCCTGCCGCGCCGATGGTCAAGCCCTCCTGTTGAAGACGCTCGACCGTATGGCCGCCCATTCCCTTCACGCGCGATGCGAGGTCGTCCGCGCTCTTGAACGGGCCACGTGCGCTGCGTTCGTCCAGAATCGCCTTGGCCCGCGCCGGGCCGATTCCCCTGATGCCGACGAGCGCGCTTTCGTTCGCGGTGTTGACGTCGACGGCCGCCCAGGCCGACGCGATCACGCCGGACAGCGCCGCGGCGGCCAACCATTTCCTGATCATGTGCTGGATCTCCGATGAAAGCGGCCGGCGGCTGCCGACCGTGAGACCCAGTCTAGCGATGCGACGCGCGCGCTTAAACCTGGCCGGACAGCCAACGCACGTAGCGATCGACACCTTCCTGCACCGTCAGGAACGGCGCGTCGTAGCCGGCCGCGCGCAGCTTCGTCTGGTCGGCCTGCGTGAAGCACTGGTACTTGCCGCGCAGCGCATCGGGGAACGCCACGTATTCGATCAAGCCCTGCTCGACCTGCTGCGCGAGCGTGAGCGGCGGCAGGTTGTCGAGCGCACGCAGCGTATTGACGACCGTCGACGCGATGTCGTTGAACGGCTGCGCGCGGCCCGTGCCGAGATTGAAGATGCCCGACTTCTCCGGATGATCGAAGAAGAACAGGTTGACCTTCGCGACGTCTTCCACCGACACGAAGTCGCGCGTCTGCTCGCCCGGCGCGTAACCGTTGTACTCGCCGAACAGCTTGACCTTGCCTTCCGCGCGGAACTGGTTGAAGTTGTGGAACGCCACCGACGCCATGCGCCCCTTGTGCGTCTCGCGCGGACCGTACACGTTGAAGTAGCGGAACCCGGCGATCTGGCTCCTGGCGCTCGGCAGCACGCGGCGGATCACCTGGTCGAACAGGAACTTCGAGTAGCCGTACACGTTCAGCGGCGCCTCGACCTCGCGCTCTTCGACGAAGCGCGTCGAGCCGCCGTAGATCGCCGCCGACGACGCGTACAGGAACTGCGCGCCCTGCGCGAGGCACGCATCGAGCACCGCGCGGCTGTAGCGGAAGTTGTTGTCCATCATGTAGCGGCCGTCGGTTTCCATCGTGTCCGAACAGGCGCCTTCGTGGAACACCGCGCGCACCTTGCCGAAATCGCCGCGCGCGAAGCGTTCGACGAATTCGGTCTTGTCGAGATAGTCGTCGATCTCGCAATCGACGAGGTTACGGAACTTGTCCGCGCGCGTCAGATTGTCGACCGCGATGATGCGCGACTCGCCGCGCTCGTTGAGCGCCTTGACGATGTTCGCGCCGATGAAACCGGCTGCACCGGTGACGATGAGGGTCATGGTCATCCTGCCTGAAAAATGACGAGACGATCGCGCGGCGCTCGGTCGGGCCGCGGCGATCGCTCAATGAAACAGTTCGTCGTAGTCGACGGTGGCCGTGCCGAGCTTGCCGACCACGATCCCCGCCGCGCGGTTCGCGAGCACCACGGCGTCGACGAGCGGCACGCCGGCGCCGAGCATCGTCGCGACCGTCGCGATCACGGTGTCGCCCGCACCCGATACGTCGTACACCTCGCGCGCGAGCGCCGGCGCATGCAGCTCGCCCGCCGCCGAGAAGAGCGTCATCCCCTCCTCGGAACGCGTGAGCAGCAGCGCGTCGATGTCGAGCTCCGCGCGCAGCTTCGCGACCCGCTCGCGCAGATCGTCCTCCGACTTCCAGTGCCCGATCACTTCGCGCAGCTCCGCGCGATTCGGCGTGATCAGCGATGCGCCGCGATAGCGCGCCCAGTCGTCGCCCTTCGGATCGACGAGCACCGGTTTGCCGCCCGCGCGCGCGCGCTCGATCATCGTCGTCACGTGAGTCAGACCGCCCTTCGCGTAGTCCGACATCAGCACGACGTTGTGCTGCGGCAGCAACGTGTCGAAATGGGCGAGGCCCGCGAGCAGCACTTCGTGCGTCGGCGTCGCCTCGAAGTCGACGCGCAGCAGCTGCTGCTGGCGTGCCAGCACGCGCAGCTTGATGGTCGTCGGCAGCGCCGCGTCGCGTTCGAGATGCGGCGTGACGCCGCTGCTGGCCAGCAGTTCGACGATCCGCTCGCCCGGTTCGTCGCAGCCGACCACGCACAGCAGCCCCGCCTGCGCGCCGAGCGTCACGACGTTGCGCGCGACGTTGGCCGCGCCGCCGAGCCGCTCTTCC
Source organism: Burkholderia vietnamiensis LMG 10929 (assembly GCF_000959445.1). Taxonomy (NCBI): domain Bacteria; kingdom Pseudomonadati; phylum Pseudomonadota; class Betaproteobacteria; order Burkholderiales; family Burkholderiaceae; genus Burkholderia; species Burkholderia vietnamiensis. The sequence goes on from NZ_CP009631.1 coordinate 3,141,504, forward strand.
TGACGCTGCACGTGCACGACGGGCACCGGCGCTTCCGGCGAAATGCGGTCGACGTTGCCGAACCAGTAGCGGTCGAGCATCACGTCGCCGACGACGAGCACGCGCGACTTCGCCAGCTGCGCGCGCGGGACCGGCACCACTTCGCGAAGAGAACTCATCGTGCGCTCACCCACGGGAAACGGTTTGGGGATCGACATACGGGCGTCCGATCGCGTAGTAGTCGATGCCGATCTCGGCCATCGCATCCGGCTCGTACAGATTGCGCCCGTCGAAGATCACCGGCGCCTTCAGCTCCGCTTTCAGGCGCGTGAAATCCGGGCTGCGGAATTCCTTCCACTCGGTGACGATCACGAGCGCATCCGCGCCGGCGACCGCCGCATCCTGCGTATCGACGAAGTGCAGACGCGCGAGCGCGTCGGCGCCTGCTTCGAAATCGAGCGCGAACACGCGGCGCGCCTCGTCGATCGCGACCGGGTCATACGCGCGCACGGTCGCGCCGCGCGCGAGCAGCGCGGCGATGAGCCGGCGGCTCGGCGCCTCGCGCATGTCGTCGGTATTCGGCTTGAACGCGAGGCCCCACACCGCGAACGTGCGGCCGCTCAGATCCGCGCCGAAGCGCTGTTCGATCTTGCCGATCAGCACGTCCTTCTGCGCCGAGTTGGCCGCCTCGACGGCCTCCAGGATGCGCAGCGGCTGGCCGTTCTCGCCGGCCGTGCGGATCAGCGCCTGCACGTCCTTCGGGAAGCACGAGCCGCCATAGCCGACGCCTGCATACAGGAAGTGATAGCCGATCCGCGGATCGGAGCCGATCCCGCGCCGCACCGCTTCGATGTCGGCGCCGACCTTGTCGGCCAGATTCGACATCTCGTTCATGAACGAGATGCGCGTCGCGAGCATCGCGTTCGCCGCGTACTTCGCGAATTCGGCCGAGCGCACGTCCATGTAGATCGTGCGCTCGTGATTGCGGTTGAACGGCGCGTAGAGCTTCTTCATCTTCTCGCGCGCCACGCTTCCCGTCTCGTCGTGGTCGACGCCGATGATGATCCGGTCCGGCCGCATGAAATCTTCGACGGCCGCGCCTTCCTTCAGGAATTCCGGATTGGAGACGACCGAGAAGCGATGCGCGACGCTGCCGCCGAGCCCGCGGGCCGCGAGCGCGTCGTCGACCACCGCGCGCACGCGCTGCGCGGTGCCGACCGGCACCGTCGACTTGTCGACGATCACCTTGAAGCCCGTCATGTGGCGGCCGATGTTGCGCGCGGCCTCGAGCACGTATTGCAGGTCGGCCGAGCCGTCCTCGTCGGGCGGCGTGCCGACCGCGATGAACTGGATCTCGCCGTGGGCGACACTCGCCTCGATGTCGGTCGAGAAACGCAGCCGCCCTGCCGCGCGATTGCGCGCGATGATGTCGAGCAGGCCCGGTTCGTGAATCGGCATCCCGCCGTTGTTCAGGATCTCGATCTTGCGCGGATCGACATCGAGACAGAAGACGTCGTGGCCGATCTCCGCGAGACAGGAACCCGTGACAAGACCGACATAGCCGGTGCCGATGATGGTGATTTTCATAGATGTTCCGGTACGTCCCGGTAATTGACTAACTTGGCCGCCCGGCCGAAGCCGGCGGCAACCGCCACGCGTCGCGCCGCTCGCCGGGATCAGCCCGGCATCGCAGGTTCGACGCGCCGCGGCGCATAGGTTTCCCAGCCGCTGCAACCGGGGCACTGCCAGTAGAAGAGCCGTGCCCGGAAACCGCAATTCTGGCACGTATAGCGCGGCAGATTCTTGGTGCGCTGCCGGATCAGCGCGCGCATCATTTCAAGCTCCTTACGGCGCGGCTCGTCGGCCGCGGCGATCTGCGCATCCAGCAGGTGCAGCATGCCCGACAGGTTCGGCGACTTCTCCATCTGCGCGCGCGCGAGTGCGTGCGCAGCGTCCTGGCCGCGCATGCCCGCGATGTGCTGATACGCGATGTCGAGCAGATCGTTCGACGGATAGCGATCGACATAGCCCATCAGCAGCTCCGCGCCGTCGACCGGCTTGCCGAGCGCGATGTACGCCTTCATCAGTTTGTCGGCGACGAGCGGCAGGTAGGCGGGGTTCTGCGTTTCGACGCGCTTCCAGTGACCGATCGCGGCGGCGGGATCGCCGGCCGCTTCGGCCGCGTCGCCCGACAGGATCGTCGCGCGCACGTTCTGCGGGTTCGCCGCGAGCGCGAGCTTCAACTGCTCGGCCGCCGCCGCGGTGTTCTTGCGCTGCAGCGCATCCTGCGCGATTTCGCAGTGGAACTGCGCGATTTCGATGCCGAGCGGCTTGTCGCTCATCGACTCGATGCGTCGCGCGGTGTCGATCGACTTGTTCCAGTCCTTTTCGATCTCGTAGATCGTCAGCAACGCCCGCTGCGCACCGAGCGCGTAGTCGCCGTCGGCGAGGCGGTGGAACGCCTCCTCCGCCCGGTCGAGCAGGCCGGCCTTCAGGAAGTCCTGGCCGAGCTCGTACAGCGCGTGGTCGCGCTCGTTCACCGGCAGGTCCGTGCGGCTCAGCAGGTTCTGGTGGACGCGGATCGCGCGGTCCGTCTCGCCGCGGCGGCGAAACAGGTTGCCGAGCGCGAAGTGCAGCTCGACCGTCTCGGGGTCGAGCTTGGCGACCTCGATGAACGCGTCGATCGCCTTGTCCGGTTGTTCGTTCAACAGAAAATTCAGGCCGCGAAAATACGAGCGCGGCAGGTTGGCGCTCTCCGACAGGAGATTCTTCAGGTCATAGCGTGACGCCGCCCATCCGAGCGCGAACGCGACAGGAATCGCGAGCAACCACCAGAAATCCAGATCCATGCGAGATATCGAAGCAGAGACGAAAACCGCGCAAAATTCGCGCGGCGTCGGTGTTAAATGACGGGCGGCATCGGCGGCTGGTCGACGACCGCCGGGGTTTCACGCGCGGCGCGCAGATCCCGCTTGAGACGTCCGTTCTCCAGACGCAGCCGGAAGATCGACGGCAGCGCAGACAGCAGACCGGCCAGCAGACCGACGACGAAGAACGCGAGACCGATCAGGATCAGCGGCGCCTGCCACGCGTAGCCGGCAACGAAATTCAGCGTCGCGGTTTGCGTATTGGCCAGCGCGAGCACCAGCAGCAGCACGAACACCAATACCCGGATCAGCCAGACGATAAACTTCATGTAGCCCTCTCTTTGTTGAGGTTTGCCGCGGCGCGCGACTCCCCTTCGCGTCGCCGAATCGACCCGTATTGTAAAGGATGCGTTTCGGCGTCAGCGCAGATCGTTCGGAGTGCGTCGTCCTGCCGCCGCCGGAAATGAAAAAAGCGCCCGCTAGGGGCGCTTTCTTTTCAGCCTTCGCCGGACAGGTTCCGGGCAAACCGCACGACGCTCAACGCTCGTCGTCCGGATCGTCAGCTTTCAGCGGCTCACCGGCGCGACCGTCGACGCGCTCACGCAATTCCTTGCCGGGCTTGAAGTGCGGCACGAACTTCTCGGGCACCTGCACTTTCTCCCCCGACTTCGGGTTGCGTCCGACGCGCGCCGGGCGACGGTTGAGGCCGAAGCTGCCGAAACCGCGAATTTCGATGCGATGCCCTTTCGACAGAGCGTCGGACATCGCATCGAGCATCGTTTTCACCGCGAAATCCGCATCCTTGAGGACAAGTTGCGGAAATCGCAGTGCCAGCTGTGCGACCAACTCGGATTTGGTCATACTTCAGCAGACCTCGCGAGGCTTACTGGTTCTGGCCGTCGAGCTTCGCCTTCAGCAGCGCGCCGAGGTTGGTCGTACCGGTCGCAGCAGCGCTCGAGTCCGACTGCAGGCCGCGGATCGCTTCCTGTTGTTCAGCCGAGTCCTTCGCCTTGATCGACAGGTTGATGCCGCGCGACTTGCGATCGATGTTGATCACCATCGCGTTGACCTTGTCGCCTTCCTTCAGCACGTTGCGTGCGTCTTCGACGCGATCCTGCGAGATTTCCGAAGCGCGCAGGTAGCCTTCGATGTCGCCCGTCAGCGTGATCACGGCGCCCTTCGCATCGACCGACTTCACCACGCCGTCGACGATCGAACCCTTGTCGTTCATTGCAACGTAGTTGCTGAACGGGTCGCCTTCGAGCTGCTTGATGCCGAGCGAAATACGCTCCTTCTCGACGTCGATACCGAGCACGATCGCTTCGACTTCGTCGCCCTTCTTGTACTTGCGAACGGCTTCTTCGCCGGCTTCGCTCCACGACAGGTCCGACAGGTGGACCAGGCCGTCGATGCCGCCCGGCAAACCGATGAACACGCCGAAGTCGGTGATCGACTTGATTGCGCCCGTGATCTTGTCGCCCTTCTTGAAGTTGCGGCTGAAGTCATCCCACGGATTCGGCTTGCACTGCTTCATGCCGAGGCTGATACGACGACGGTCTTCGTCGATCTCGAGGACCATGACTTCGACTTCGTCGCCCAGCTGGACAACCTTCGACGGTGCGACGTTCTTGTTGGTCCAGTCCATTTCCGACACGTGGACCAGGCCTTCGATGCCCGATTCCACTTCGACGAATGCGCCGTAGTCGGTGATGTTCGTGACCTTGCCGAACAGGCGCGTGCCCGACGGGTAACGGCGCGAGATGCCTTCCCACGGATCGTCGCCCAGTTGCTTGATGCCCAGCGAGACGCGGTTCTTCTCTTGGTCGAACTTGAGGATCTTCGCGGTGACTTCCTGGCCAACCGACAGGACTTCGCTCGGGTGACGCACGCGACGCCATGCGATGTCGGTGATGTGCAGCAGGCCGTCGATGCCGCCGAGGTCGACGAACGCGCCGTAGTCGGTGATGTTCTTGACCACGCCGTTGACGATCGCGCCTTCCTTCAGCGTCTCGAGCAGCTTCGCGCGCTCTTCGCCTTGCGTTGCCTCGATCACGGCACGACGCGACAGCACGACGTTGTTACGCTTGCGATCGAGCTTGATCACGCGGAACTCGAGCGTCTTGCCTTCGTACGGGGTCGTGTCCTTGACCGGACGCGTATCGACCAGCGAACCCGGCAGGAACGCGCGGATGCCGTTGACCATCACGGTCATGCCGCCCTTCACCTTGCCGGTGATGGTGCCGGTGACGAGTTCGTTGTTGTCGAGGGCCTTTTCCAGCGACAGCCACGATGCAAGGCGCTTCGCCTTGTCGCGCGACAGGATCGTGTCGCCGTAGCCGTTTTCGAGTGCGTCGATCGCGACGGACACGAAATCGCCCGACTGCACCTCAACCTCGCCCTGATCGTTCAGGAATTCCTCGATCGGAATGTAAGCCTCGGACTTCAGGCCTGCATTGACGACCACGAAGTTGTGGTCGACGCGCACGACTTCGGCGGAAATCACTTCGCCGGCGCGCATGTCTTGGCGGGTCAGCGACTCTTCGAACAGAGCCGCAAAGGATTCGGTATTCGGGGTGGAGGTTTGCAGGTCGGACATAAAAATCGGATTGTGCATGGATCGCTGTGCCACGCCGGCCGGAATGGCAGGCTGAAAGAGCCAGATCGAAACCATACGGGGTTAAGGGTTTGAAACACGCTGAGCGCTCGCGCGCCCAGCACCTACTGCTGCCCGCCTTTTCAGGCCGGCTGGCCGAGCGCCCGGTACCACTGCAGCACCTGATCGACCGCTTGATCGACCGAAAGCGCCGACGTATCGAGCAGCTTGGCATCTGCCGCGGGCTTCAGCGGCGCGGCCGCGCGATTGCTGTCACGCGCGTCACGCTCACGCAAATCCCGGAGCAAGTCATCTATATTAGCAGAAAATCCTTTTTGCATCAATTGCTTATGCCGCCTCGCCGCGCGAGCCTCGGCGCTGGCCGTCAGAAACACCTTGAGCACGGCGTCCGGGAAGATCACGGTGCCCATGTCGCGGCCGTCCGCAACCAGGCCCGGCGTCTTGCGGAAGGCCCGCTGGCGCGCCACCAGCGCCACGCGCACCGGCCCGTGCACGGCGATCGCCGACGCGCGGTTGCCGACCGCCTCCGCGCGGATGTCGTTCGACACATCGACGCCGTCGAGCTGCGCGCAGCCCTCGCGAAACGTGATGTGGAGGTCGTCGATCAGCTTCACGAGCGCGTCGATGTCCTGCGCGTCGATCCCGTAGCGCACGCTCGCGAGCGCAGCGAGCCGGTACAGCGCGCCGCTGTCGAGCAGGTGAAAGCCGAGGTGCGCGGCGACGAGCGCCGCGACGGTGCCCTTGCCGGAAGCGGTCGGGCCGTCGATCGTGATGACGGGGGTCGGGTGAAAGGGTCGGGTCGATTTCATCGGGTACGGTCGGTCAGGCCTTGGCGAGCGCGGCGAAGCGGTCGAAATAGTCGGGGAACGTCTTGCCGACGCACTTCGGGTCGTTGATCCGCACGGGCACGCCGCCCAGGCTGACGAGCGAGAAGCACATCGCCATCCGGTGATCGTCGTAGGTGTCGATCGTCGCGTTCGGCGTGAGCCGCTGCGGCGGCGTGACGACCAGATAGTCGGGCCCCTCCTCGACCACCGCGCCGAGCTTGCGCAATTCGGTCGCCATCGCCGCGATGCGGTCGGTTTCCTTCACGCGCCAGCTCGCGATGTTGCGCAGCGTGCTCGTGCCGCTCGCAAAGAGCGCCGCGACCGCGATCGTCATCGCGGCGTCCGGAATCAGGTTGAAATCCATGTCGATCGGATCGAGCTTGCCGTGATCGTGGCCGATGCCGCGCACCTCGATCCAGTCGTCGCCCATCGACACGTTCGCGCCCATCTGCATCAGCGCGTTCGCGAAGCCGACGTCGCCCTGGATGCTCGCCCGGCCGACGCCCTCGACGCGCAGCGGGCCGCCGCCGAGCGCGCCGGCCGCGAGGAAATACGACGCCGACGACGCGTCGCCCTCGACCATGATGCGCCCCGGCGAGCGGTAACGGACCCCGGCCGGCACGACGAAGCGCTGCCAGCCGTCGCGCTCGACGGTCACGCCGAAGCGTTCCATCAGTCGAATGGTGATGTCGATGTACGGCTTCGAGATCAGTTCGCCGTCGACTTCGACGACGATCTTGCCGTCCTTCGCCTTCACGAGCGGCAAGGTCATCAGTAGCGCGGTCAGGAACTGGCTCGACACGTCGCCGCGCACGCGGATCGGCGCGTCGACCGTGATCGCCGCCGGCTTGATCCGCAGCGGCGGAAAGCCTTCGTTCTGTTCGTAATCGATCTGCGCGCCGATTTGCCGCAGGCCGTCGACGAGATCGCCGATCGGCCGCTCGTGCATGCGCGGCACGCCGTGCACGCGGTAGTCGCCGCCGTTGACCGCAAGCGCCGCCGTCAGCGGGCGCACCGCGGTGCCGGCGTTGCCGAGGAACAGATCGGCCGTCCTCGCGGTGAACGCGCCGCGCGTGCCGGCGACGACGCAGGTGTCGGCGTCGCGCGTGAGACGCACGCCCAGCTTGCCGAGCGCGTCGAGCATCACGCGCGTGTCGTCGGAATCGAGCAGGTTCGTGATCGTCGTTTCGCCTTCGGCGAGCGCCGCGAGCAACAGCACGCGGTTCGAAATGCTCTTGGAGCCGGGAAGTCGCACGGTGCCGGAGGCACTGGAGTACGGGCCGAGATCGAGATAGTCCATGTGAATCGTCCTGTTATTTCTTGACCGGTTCTGCAGCGGGCTGCGCGCCGCGCTCCTGCCACGCCTTGCGCGCGGCGCGCGAGCGCGTGAATACGGCCTCGAGCGCGGCGCCGTCGCCGGCGTCGATCGCCGCGCGCAGCCGTGCGAGCACGCGCGTGTAGCCGTCGAGTTCGTCGAGCAGCGCCGCGCGGTTGGCGACGCACACGTCGCGCCACATTTCGGGGCTCGACGCCGCGATCCGCGTGAAGTCGCGGAAGCCGCCGGCCGCATATGAGAATTTCAGCTCCGCATCGGCCTCGCCGAGGATCTGCTCGACGAGCGCGAACGACAGCACGTGCGGCAAATGGCTGATCGAGGCGAATACGCGATCGTGCTGGGCCGCGCTCATCGTGCGCACGTCGGCGCCGGTCGCCTGCCACATCGCGTCGATCCGCGCGACGGTCTCGGGCGCGTTCTCCGCGAGCGGGCACAGCACGACGTTGCGGCCGACGTACAGGTCCGGCAACGCGGCTTCGACACCGCTCGACTCGCGGCCGGCGATCGGATGGCCCGGCACGAACCGGGCGATCCGATCACCGAGCGCCGCGCGCGCGGCCGCGACGACGTCGGACTTGGTGCTGCCCGCATCGGTGACGATCGTCGCGGCGTCCAGCCACGGCGCGATGCGCGCGAGCAACGGCTCCGTCTGCGCGACCGGCGCGGCGAGCAGCACCAGATCGGCGCCGGCCAGCGCGTCGCGCAGTTGCGCGTCGTCGTCGAGCGCCGCCGCGCGGTCGATCACGCCGAGCGCCAGCGCGCGCTCGACCGACGCACGCGACCGGCCCACGCCGACGATCTCGCCCGCCCCGCCCGAGGCACGCTCGCGCAACGCGCGCGCCAGCGATCCGCCGATCAGGCCGACGCCGAAAATGACCAGTTTGTTGAATGCAAAGCCTGACACGACATGAGCCAAGTGACGCGCGCGGAACGATGCCCGCGCACGGAAGTCCAGATCCCGGGCACCGGGCGCACACCCGGCGCGACCTGCGCCGGATACCGCCCGAACCCGCCGTCGGCAGCGCGGCCCGGCCGGCGCTGCCCCTTCGCCGCCTCGCCGCGTCGCCCGCGCGAGGCAGGCGACGGGCCGCCGCGCATCAGCGCGCGCGCGGATACGAACCGAGTATCTTCAGGAACGCGGCTTTCTGGCCGAGCTCCGCGAGCGCGGCGGCCACCGCCGCGTCGTCCCGGTGCCCTTCGATGTCGATGTAGAAGTAGTACTCCCACGTGCCGACCCGCGCCGGCCGCGATTCGAAGCGCGTCATCGACACGCCGTGCCGCGCGAGCGGCTCGAGCAGCTTGAACACCGCGCCCGGCTCGTTCTTCACCGAGACGATCAGCGACGTCTGGTCGTGACCGCTCTGCCCCGCCGGCTGCTTGCCGACGATCACGAAGCGCGTGCGGTTGTGCGGATCGTCCTGGATCAATGAGAACGCGACCTGCAGCCCGTAGTGCGCGGCCGCACGATCGCCGGCGATCGCCGCGACGCTCGGGTCGGCCGCCGCGAGACGGGCTGCCTCGGCGTTGCTCGACACCGCTTGCCGCTCGAGCTGCGGCGCGTTCGCCGCGAGCCACTGCTGGCATTGGGCGAGCGCCTGAGCGTGCGCGCAGACGCGCGTCACGCCGGCGAGCGTGCCGCTTTGCGTGAGCAGGTTGTGATGGATCGGCAGCGCGAGTTCGCCGCTGATCAGCAACTGTGTCTGCAGCAGCAGGTCGAGCGTGCGCGACACCGCGCCCTCGGTCGAATTCTCGACCGGCGCGATCCCGAAGGCGGCCGCGCCCGCCTCGACCGAGCGGAATACTTCGTCGATCGACGGGCACGGCAGTCCTTCGATCGACTGGCCGAAATACTCGAACATCGCCTGTTCGCTGTACGTGCCCACCGGCCCGAGGAACGCGACGTGGATCGTCTGCTCGAGCGCGCGGCTCGCGGCCATGATCTCGCGCCAGATCGCGCTGATGTGCTCGCCCGCGAGCGGCCCGGCGCTCATGTCCTGCAGGCGCGCGATGACCTGCAGCTCGCGCTCCGGCCGGAACACCGGCGCGTTGAAGTGCTTCTTGACCTCGCCCACCTCGAGCGCCACCGCAGCGCGCTGGTTGAGGAGCGCGATCAGCTGCGCGTCGATCGCATCGATGCGGTCGCGCAGCGGTTTCAGGCGGGAATTCAGTTCGTCGTCCATGCGTTTTGCCGTGCTGTTTGAACAGCGCGCCGTCAGGCGTCGCGCCGTTCGAAGTCCTTCATGTACTCGACGAGCGCCTTCACGCCCTCGAGCGGCACCGCGTTGTAGATCGACGCCCGCATGCCGCCGACGGACTTGTGGCCCTTCAGCTGCAGCAGCCCGCGCGCCTTTGCGCCGGCGAGGAAGTCTTCATTGCGCGTTTCGTCGGCCAGGAAAAACGGCACGTTCATCCGCGAACGCACCGCCGGCTCGACCTTGTTCAGATAGAAGCCGCTCGCGTCGATCGTGTCGTAGAGCAGCTTCGCCTTCTCGATGTTGCGGGCCTCGATCGCCGCGAGACCGCCCTGCCGCTTCAGCCACTGGAACACGAGGCCCGCGATGTAGATCGCGTAGGTGGGCGGCGTGTTGTACAGCGAGTTGTTCTCGGCGACGGTCTTCCATTCGAATGCCGACGGGCAGATCGACAGCGCGCGGTCGAGCAGGTCCTCGCGAACGATCACGACGGTCACGCCGGCCATCCCGATGTTCTTCTGCGCGCCGCCGAACAGCACGCCGTACTTCGCGACGTCCATCGGGCGCGACAGGATGTGCGACGACACGTCGGCCACGAGCGGCACGTCGCCGAGGTCGGGAATCTCGAACGTCTCGACGCCGTCGATCGTTTCGTTGGTGCACAGATGCACGTAGGCCGGATCGTCCGACAGCTGCCATTCGGCGCGCGCGGGGGCGCGCGTGAAACCGTCGGCCGTCTTGCCCGAGGCCGCCAGATGCGGCGTGCAGTACTTCTTGGCTTCGTTGAACGACTTCTGCGACCACGAACCGGTGACGACGAAGTCGGCGCTCTTGCGCGAACCGAGCAGGTTCATCGGCACGATCGCGTTCTCGGCGATGCCGCCGCCCTGCAGGAACAGGATCCGGTGGCTGGCCGGCACGTCGAGCAGATCGCGCAGGTCGGCCAGCGCGGTTTCGTGGATCGACATGAATTCCTTGCCGCGATGGCTCATCTCCATCACGCTCATGCCGCTGCCGTGCCAGTCGAGCATTTCGTCGGCGGCTTGCCGCAGCACTTCCTCGGGGAGCGCCGCTGGGCCGGCGGAGAAATTAAAGACGCGCATCGTGAATAACCTCGGGACGGACGCGGACCGGCTTGCGGCCGGCTCGCTGCCGGCAGAAAGACCGCGCCACAAAAAGGAATGGCCGTTTGCGCTCGCGCGCAAACGGCCATTATCGCACTGTCATCAGGCTCCCGCCAAACCCGACCGGACGGCCGGGCGGCGCGCCCGGACCGCTCACTTGCCCGGCTTGACCGCGGCGACTTCCTTGTCAGCCTGCGTGCGCGTTGCCTGGATCGCTTGCGGCATGTACTTCTGCATCAGGCCGTTGACGACGTCGCGGCCAACCTGATCCTGAACCTGGATGAACTTGCGGCCCGTCGGGCTCTTGTAGAACGTCGTCAGATCCTTGATCTCCGACGTGCTGTAGTACTTCGCGTACGCGTCGTACTGAGCCGACATCGCATCGTTCTGGAACTGCTGCGTGCCGAACACCTTGCCCGCGCCGTCGACCAGCTTCGGCACTGCGTTCTTTTGCAGCGTCGGCACGGCGGCCTGCTTCTGCTTGTCGTTCAGCGTCTTGTTTTCCGACAGCGCGTCCGACAGGATCGCCGGAACGAGTTGCTTGGCCTGCATCTCGGCGCTGTTGCCGATTGCCGACACGAGCTTCGGCGCGTCGATCGCGTCGAGCAGATCCTTGATCGCCGCCTTCTTGTCGGCGTCGATCGGCGCAGCTGCCGCGGTCGCAGCCGGTGCGGAATTCGACAGCGCTTGCGCCATCGCGAACGTCGGCACCAGTGCAGCCAGCAGAACCAGTTGCTTGAATTGCTTTTGCATCATCACTCCCTTGTGGAAATATGAATGGTTGCTCGCCAACCGCGGCGCTTCACGCCCGCGGCGGCTCGAGTCTCATCCCGTTGTTCAGGCTTCGCCGTCCGACGCCTCGTCGGCTTCGCCCTCACCCTCTTCGGCTTCAGCGATCTGCTGCAGGCCGGAGAGCTTCGTGCCCTCATCAAGACTGATGAGTGTAACACCTTGCGTAGCCCGTCCCATCTCGCGGATCTCGGACACACGGGTGCGGATCAATACGCCGGCAGTCGTGATCAGCATGATCTGATCTTCGGCGTCGACGAGCGTCGCGGCGACCACCTTGCCGTTGCGCTCGGACGTCTGGATCGCGATCATCCCCTTCGTGCCGCGGCCGTGACGCGTGTACTCGGTGATCGGGGTGCGCTTGCCGTAGCCGTTCTCGGTCGCGGTGAGCACCGTCTGCTCCTCGCTGCCCGCGACCAGCATCGCGATGACCTGCTGGCCGTCCTCGAGCTGCATGCCGCGCACGCCGCGCGCTTCGCGGCCCATCGGACGCACGTCGTTCTCGTCGAAGCGCACGGCCTTGCCGGCATCGGAGAACAGCATCACGTCGTGGGCGCCGTCGGTGATCGACGCGCCGATCAGGAAATCGCCGTCATCGAGACCGACCGCGATGATGCCCTTCTTCATCGGGCGGCTGAATGCTTCCAGCGGCGTCTTCTTCACGGTGCCGAGCGACGTCGCCATGAACACGAACTTGTCGGCCGAGAATTCCTTGACCGGCAGCACCACGTTGATCTTCTCGCCTTCCTGCAGCGGGAACATGTTGACGATCGGGCGGCCGCGCGAGTTGCGCGAGCCCTGCGGCACTTCATACACCTTGACCCAGTACACGCGGCCGCGGTTCGAGAAGCACAGGATGTAATCGTGCGTGTTCGCGATGAACAGCGTCTCGATCCAGTCGTCTTCCTTCATCTGCGTCGCCTGCTTGCCGCGGCCGCCGCGCTTCTGCGCGCGGTACTCGGACAGCGGCTGCGACTTCACGTAGCCCGCATGCGACATCGTGACGACCATGTCCTGCGGCGTGATCAGGTCTTCGGTGTTCAGCTCGGTGGCGTTCAGCTCGATCTTCGAGCGGCGCGCATCGCCGAACTCGGCCTTCACCGACGTCAGCTCCTCGCCGATCATCGTCGTGATCCGCTCCGGGCGCGCGAGGATGTCCAGCAGGTCGGCGATCTGCGCCATCACTTCGCGGTACTCGCCGATGATCTTGTCCTGCTCGAGACCGGTCAGGCGTTGCAGGCGCATCTGCAGGATTTCCTGCGCCTGCGTGTCGGACAGGCGGTACAGCCCGTCGCCCTGCATCCCGAACGCCGGGTTCAGCCCTTCCGGACGATACGCGGCGCGACCGCCGGCCGCGGCGTTCTCCGTCTCGGCGCGCGCGAGCATCTCGCGCACGAGCGACGAATCCCACGACCGCTCCATCAGCCCCTGCTTCGCGATCGGCGGCGTCGGCGCGGCCTTGATGATCTCGATGAATTCGTCGATGTTGGCGAGCGCGACTGCGAGACCTTCGAGCACGTGGCCGCGTTCGCGAGCCTTGCGCAGTTCGTAGATCGTGCGGCGCGTCAGCACTTCGCGTCGGTGCGACAGGAAGCACTGCAGGATTTCCTTCAGGTTCAGCAGCTTCGGCTGGCCGTCGACGAGCGCGACCATGTTCATGCCGAACGTGTCCTGCAGCTGCGTCGCCTTGTACAGGTTGTTCAGCACGACCTCGGGCACTTCGCCGCGCTTCAGTTCGATCACGACACGCATGCCGCTCTTGTCGGACTCGTCGCGGATGTCCGAGATGCCTTCGAGCTTCTTCTCGTTGACGAGCTCGGCGATACGCTCGAGCAGCGAGCGCTTGTTCACCTGGTACGGGAGCTCGTCGACGATGATCGCCATCCGCTGGCCACGGTCGATCTCCTCGAAGTGCGTGGCCGCGCGCATCACGACGCGGCCGCGCCCGGTGCGATAGCCGTCGCGTACGCCGGCCACGCCGTAGATGATGCCGGCCGTCGGGAAGTCCGGCGCCGGGATGATCTCGATCAGCTCGTCGATCGTCGCCCCCGGGTTGTTCAGCAGATGCTGGCACGCGTCGACGACTTCGTTCAGGTTGTGCGGCGGAATGTTGGTCGCCATGCCGACCGCGATGCCCGACGAGCCGTTGATCAGCAGGTTCGGAATGCGCGACGGCAGGACCGACGGCTGCGTTTCGTTGCCGTCGTAGTTCGGCTCGAAGTCGACCGTTTCCTTGTCGATGTCGGCCAGCAGCTCATGCCCGATCTTCGCCATGCGAATTTCGGTGTAACGCATCGCCGCGGCGTTGTCGCCGTCGATCGAGCCGAAGTTGCCCTGCCCGTCGATCAGCATGTAGCGCAGCGAGAAGTCCTGCGCCATCCGCACGATCGTGTCGTACACCGCCGTATCGCCGTGCGGGTGGTACTTACCGATCACGTCACCGACGATACGCGCCGACTTCTTGTACGCGCGGTTCCAGTCGTTGTTCAGTTCGTGCATCGCGAACAGTACGCGCCGGTGCACGGGCTTCAGGCCATCGCGGACATCCGGGAGGGCACGTCCGACGATCACGCTCATCGCGTAATCGAGATACGAACGGCGCATTTCCTCCTCTAGGGAGGTGGGCAGGGTCTCTTTGGCGAATTGATCCATGTATCCGTATCGTTTCGGAGCGAAGACGGCGAACGCCTTTCGCGTGGGCGCTGCATGCGCAACGCAACGCGAGATTCTAACATGCGCCCATCCGCAGCCAATTCGCGCCCCCCCAACTATATGTAAACAGCAAAAATCGGAGCTGCGGTGCGATGCCCGCCCCGGCCGCGATCGCGCCCTCCTTTGGTGCGCGGGCGAGTCCTGCGACGTGGCGTCGCGGCAGCGGGTAAACATAGGCGTCGTTTCCCGCAATTTGCCCGCTCCACTCTTGACAATTTCTTAAAGTTGCGGCAGGCGAGTGTTGCGCATGCACCACAAAGTGGGGGTGATCTTGGGGTGGGGAGGATTTTTTTTCGTAGGAAGGGAACGATATGGCAAAATGCCAACGCACTGAAAGTTAGACGCTGCTCGAAGTCTACACAGAGCGGTGCCGCGTTTTTTGTGCCGCACCAATGTTATACTTCGAGCAATGTATGACTTGTCACCGTCAACAGGCTCGCAGTAAACCTGCGGTAATCTCAATTTCGAGAGGAGAAATATGAATAAACTTTCAAAGCTCGCGTTCATTGCAGCTACCGCAGTTATGGCTGCATCCGCTTCGGCACAGTCGGTGCCGGCGTCGCGTCAAGCCGTCAACGACAACTGGGTGAACGGTACGGGCGAATGGGTGTGGATGAACGGCACGAACGAGCTCTGCTGGCGTGACGCGTTCTGGACGCCGGCCACCGCCAACGCAAAGTGCGATGGCGCACTGGTCGCCCAGGCACCGCAACCGCCGGTCGCTCCGGCTGCTGCACCGGCAATTTCGAGCCAGAAGATCACGTACCAAGCCGACGCGCTGTTCGACTTCGACAAGGCAACGCTCAAGCCGCTGGGCAAGCAGAAGCTGGACGAACTGGCATCGAAGATCGAGGGCATGAACACGGAAGTGGTCGTCGCCACCGGCTACACGGACCGCATCGGTTCGGACAAGTACAACGACCGTCTGTCGCTGCGCCGTGCGCAAGCAGTCAAGTCGTACCTGGTCAGCAAGGGCATCCCGGCCAACAAGATCTACACGGAAGGCAAGGGCAAGCGCAATCCGGTTACGACGGGCTGCAACCAGAAGAACCGCAAGCAACTGATCGCCTGCCTCGCACCGGACCGCCGCGTGGAAGTCGAAGTGGTCGGTACGCAGCAAGTGCAGAAGACGACCGTTCCGGCGCAGTAAGCCGCGGTTTCGACTGCTCCAAAGCCCCGCTCCGGCGGGGCTTTTTCATTGATGCCCGTCCAGGCGCTTGCTGGCCTCGTTGTCCGCCCGCTTATATACTTGCGGCTGACGTACCGACGCACCGCCCTCCTTCCGTACCCGTTTGCCGACATGACCAACGCCGATCCGCACGAACTCCAGAAATTCAGCGACCTCGCCCATCGGTGGTGGGATCCGAACGCCGAATTCAAGCCCTTGCACGACCTGAACCCGGTCCGGCTCGGCTGGATCGACTCGCATGCGCATCTGGCCGGCAAGCGCGCGCTCGATATCGGTTGCGGCGGCGGCATCCTGTCCGAATCGATGGCGGGGCTCGGCGCGCAGGTCAAAGGCATCGACCTGTCGAACGAAGCGCTCGGCGTCGCCGATCTGCACAGCCTAGAAAGCGGCATCACCGTCGATTACGAGGCGATCGCCGCCGAAGCGATCGCCGAGCGCGAGCCCGGCAGCTACGACGTCGTCACCTGCATGGAAATGCTCGAGCACGTGCCGTCGCCGGCCGGCGTCGTCTCTGCCTGCGCGAAGCTCGTGAAGCCCGGCGGCTGGGTGTTCTTCTCGACGCTGAACCGCAACCTCAAGTCGTACCTGTTCGCGGTGATCGGCGCCGAGTACATCGCGCAGATGCTGCCGAAGGGCACGCACGACTACGCGCGCTTCATCCGCCCGTCGGAACTGGCCGGTTTCGTGCGCGCGACCGATCTGCACATCGTCGAGCTCAAGGGCATCACCTATCACCCGATCGGCAAGCGCTTTGCGCTGTCGAACGACACCGACATCAACTATCTCGTCGCGTGCCGCCGCGGCGCGTAATCCTCGACCCGGCATGACGACCTCCCTTTCGACCGAGCGCACGACGCTCGACGCACCGCGACTGACGCAGTGCGACGCCGTGCTGTTCGATCTCGACGGCACGCTCGCCGATACGGCGCCCGATCTCGCCGCCGCCGTCCACAAGATGCAGCGCGTGCGCGGCCTGCCCGAGACGCCGCTCGACGTGCTGCGGCCGCTCGCGTCGGCCGGCGCCCGCGGCCTGCTCGGCGGCGCGTTCGGCATCGATCCGCAGACGCCCGGCTACGACGCGATGCGCGACGAGTTCCTCGCCAACTATGCGACGGACATCTGCGTGCACACCGCGCTGTTTCCGGGGATCGGCGACGTGCTGGACGAACTGGACGCGCGCCGCGTGCGCTGGGGCATCGTCACCAACAAGGTGATGCGCCTCACCGCACCGCTCGCCGACCTGCTCGGCCTCGCGGCACGCGCGGCCTGCATCGTCGGAGGCGACACGACGCCGCACTCGAAGCCCCATCCGGCCCCGCTGCTGCACGCAGCCGCACAACTGACGCTCGCGCCCGAACGGATCGTCTATGTCGGCGACGACCTGCGCGACATTCAGGCCGGCACCGCGGCCGGCATGGCGACGGTCGCAGCCGCGTATGGCTACTGCGGCGACGGCGCTGCGCCGGCCGACTGGCAGGCGCAGCATCTCGTCGACACGACGCTGCAACTGCGCGAACTGCTGCGCGATGTTGGGCTATAATGGTCGATCTTATCCGCGGGGGCGACCTGGTTTCGACAGGGGTTGTGAAGCGGCTAGGGCATGTCGAGGACCCGTCACCTCGTTAATCAATGGGAAAAACGTAACTGCAAACGACGATACGTTCGCACTGGCAGCCTAACGGCCGCCGTCCTCTGCCTAGTTCACTGACGGGCTAGTGTCGCAAGACCGGTAGCAATACCGACAGAGGTCATATACGTCAGTTAAGCCTTGGCGGCGTCGCGACGTCCGGGTCGAAAACTTAGCGAATCGCCGTAGTGCAGCGTGTTCGTCCGCGTCGCTGCGGTTAAATCAAATGACTGAACTAAACATGTAGAACTAGTCGTGGAGCGCTTCTGGACGCGGGTTCGATTCCCGCCGCCTCCACCAAATACACGGCAACGCAGTTCGGCGCGTTGCCAGGAAAAACCCGCGACAGCGTCACGCTTCGCGGGTTTTTTATTGCCGTTCGGCTGGTCCGAGCGCCCGCAATCACACGTGCGGAACGAAATTTCGCCGCGCGGCGATTTCCGTGTCGTGCCCCTGTCCTGCCGGATGTGTCTCGAACTCTTCCAATGCGGGAAGGCGCTCTGCCCGATCGCGGCCCGCGTTGAAACACAGCTGCCCTAGTACAGCCAGCCCGCAGCGCCCCGCAAACTTCCCGTCCAGACGAACAAAACCCCGCACGACACGCGTCTGCGGGGTTGCTTGTTGCCAACGAACGATACGTCACGCGCCATTTGAAAAAGCGCCCAGCCCCGGACGGGCCGGGCAGAATACCGCCGGTACGCCGGCGGCAGGAGGTGACGGACGTCCGCAGCCGCTCGCGCGGCGATCGACCGCGCCGAACGGCGTCTGCCCGACGGCGCGGGCCGGGAGCACGACACCTCGTCGCTCCCGGCCCGCGCTTTCGTCGGGCAGTGCGCAGCTTAGCTGCCGCGATACAGCGACTTCATTTCTTCAACGCTGGCCGGACGCACGCCGATCGCGCGCGAACCCGATGCCGACGCACCCTGCACTTGCGCACCGTAGCCGCTCGCATCGGCGCCTTGCGCCTGCGCGACTGCGCGCTGCTGCTCGGCGACGCGGGCGGTCGCAGCCTGGATCGCTTCCGGATAATGCGGATCTTCGCCGCGGGCGGTGTTGTAACCGGCCTGCTGCAGTTGCACCAGTTCCGCACGAACCTGGGCGCGGGTGAGTGCCGAGCCGGACTGAGCGAACGACACGACCGGGGCGACGAGAGCGGCAGCAACGACAACAGCTTGAACGAGCGACTTCATGATGACCTACCTCCGTATTTGTCTGATCTTGCGATGAACACCCGTTCATCGCCGACAAATGGAAGTGTATGTAGGCAACTGCTTAAGAATAAGGCACGTTTCTGGAAGACATTCTTTCAGGATTACGGGTTAACCCTATAGTCCATTAGTGCGCCGGCACCCGCCCGGCAGCGCCGCATAAACGCGAGCCCCGCGAAGCGGCAGGCTTCGCGGGGCTCGGCAGACCGGCGCGCTGCGCGGCCATTGTGGCTACGCGCGCTGCGATCGGGAAGCGGTGGTTACTGCGTATCCATCGGGCACTTCAGGTTGCAGCCGTTCGGATCGCCGATGTCGCCCTTGCGACGCAGCGCAGACTTCTTGCCGCTCTGATATTTCTGCGACGGCGCCGACGCCGCGAACGGCATCTGCGGATGCTCGTTCAGGCGGAACTGATCGCTCAGAATCCCGCCGGGCACGCCCGGGGAGTTCTGCGCGAACGCAAACGGCGTGGCGGCGATCAGAAGCCCCGCGGTCAACGCTGCCGCGGAGAGAGGAACGGAAAGTTTCATGGCGGGATGACGCCTGAACGGCGTGCTTGTTGGAACGTTGATCAAGCGGCAAGCGTAGCGCAAATCCCCTGCTGCTGCAGCGCGCGCCGCACGCGCGTGCATTACCTTCCGTTGCCGCCCGGCACGGTGGCAGCGTCCCCGTCGAGCCCCGCCGCAACGCCGATCAGCGTGCCGCATGCTGCTGGATCGTAGCCGTCGAGATGCGCGACGCGCTCGACGAACGCCGAATCGCGCAGCAACGCGAGCACGTCGGCGAGCGGCCGCGACGCCAGCCGCGCGCGCTCGCATGCGAAGTAGTAATCCTCGTCGACGACCGGAATGAAATCGAGCCCGAAGTGATGGGCGGCCGGCTCGACGCCGAAGCCGAGATCCGCCATCCCGCTCGCGACGAACGCCGCGATCGCCGAGTGCGTGAGCTCGGCCGACGCATAGCCGTCGATCCGCTCCGGATCGACGCCGATCGAGCGCAGCGCGAGATCGAGCAGCATTCGCGTACCGGACCCCGGCTGCCGATTGACGAAGCGGATATCGTTGCGCGCCAGATCGGCCAGCCCGCGCACCTGCTTCGGGTTGCCGCGCGGCACGAACAATCCTTGCTGACGGCGCGTCAGATGAATCAGCACATGGCGCGTGTCGTCGAGCCACGGCCGGTAGATCTGCGCGCATTGTTCGCGAAACGCGCCACGCGGCAGATGAAAGCCGGCCAGCTCGCATTCGCCGCGTGCAAGCGCGCGGACGGCCTCGACGCTCTCGCGGTACTTGATGTCGACGGCCGCGTGCGCGTCGACCAGCGCGGCCACCAGCGCCGCGACCGCATAGCCGTGCGACGCGTGGATGCGCACCGCACCGTCGCGCTGCGCGAGCCGGCGGTTCAGGTCGCTCGCCACCTCGGCGGCGAGCGACCGCAGATTCCCGTCGAGGCGCGTGTGCGCGAGGCGCTGCGCGTCGACGACGGCCCGCCCCAGTTCCGACAACGTCGAGCCCTTGCCGCGCGCCGTCTCGATCAGCTCGCCGCCGATGCACGCCTCGAGCGCGCGCAGCATGCCCCACGCGTGCCGGTAGGACAGCCCTTTCGCCTGCGCCGCCTGCGCGATGCTGCCCGTCTCGGCCACCAGCTCGAGCAACGGCGCGACGTCCGACAGGCTCGCCGAACGGCCCGCCGTGTCGCGCACGGTCAAATACGCGTCGCATTCGATTCGAATCATTTATGTACTCCGATTTCCTATTGCGGCCACGAAATCTTCCGCTTATCGTTGTTGGAAATCAATCAGAACGAAGTCACGGTGTGCGTTATATGAATTACCGGCACATATGAGACTTTGGAGGAGCACAAGCGATGTCCCCGAATTCCCCTGCGCCCGACGCGCTGGTCGAGCGTCACGCGCGCGCCGGCCGCTCGCTCGTCGCGATCCTGCATGCGATCCAGGACGATGCGGGCTACGTGCCGGCCGGCTGCGTCGCGCCGCTGGCGAAGGCGCTCAACCTGTCGCGCGCCGAAGTGCATGGCGTGCTCACCTACTATCACCACTTCCGCACCGCGCCGCCCGCCCGCGTGACGATCCAGATGTGCCGCGCCGAAGCGTGCCGCAGCATGGGTTGCGAAGCGCTGGCCGAGCATGCGCAGGCGCGCACCGGTTGCCGGTTCGACGCGGCGCACGGCGATGCTGCCGACGCACACGCGCCGCCCGACGTCGCCCTCGAATCGGTGTACTGCCTCGGGCTGTGCGCGCAATCGCCGTCGATGACGATCAACGGCGTGCTGCACGCGAAGGTCACGCCGGAGAAATTCGACGCGCTGCTCGCGCAGGCCGCCGCCCACACGCCGGAGGCCGCATGACGACCCGCATCTACGTGCCGCGCGATTCGTCCGCGCTCGCACTCGGCGCCGACGCACTCGCCGCCGCGATCGTCGCGCACGCGCAGCAGCGCGGCATCGACATCGAGCTGATTCGCAACGGCTCGCGCGGCTTGCTGTGGCTCGAGCCGCTGGTCGAAGTCGGCACGCCTGCCGGACGCGTCGGCTACGCGAACCTGTCGGCGGCCGACGTGCCCGCACTGTTCGATGCGAACTGGCTCGACGGCGGCGCGCATCCGAGCGGCGTCGGCCTCGTCGACGCACTGCCGTATCTCGCGCGCCAGCAGCGCCTCACGTTCGCCCGCATCGGCCTGACCGATCCGCTGTCGATCGACGACTACCTCGCGCACGACGGCCTCGCCGGCTTGAAAAACGCGCTCGCGATGGACGGCGATGCCGCGTGCGACACGCTGATCGAATCGGGGCTGCGCGGCCGCGGCGGCGCGGCCTTTCCGGCCGGCATCAAGTGGCGCACCGTCCGGCAGGCGGCCGCGACGCAGAAGTACATCGTCTGCAACGCGGACGAAGGCGACTCGGGCACGTTCTCCGATCGTCTGATCATGGAAAGCGACCCGTATTGCCTGATCGAAGGGATGATCATCGCGGGCATCGCGACGGGCGCGACGCTCGGCTACATCTACGTGCGCAGCGAGTATCCGCACGCGATCAAGACGCTCGAAACCGCGCTCGAGCGCGCCCGCGAAGCCGGCTGGCTCGGCGCGCACGTGCTCGGCTCCGCGCATGCGTTCGACCTGCACGTCGCGAAAGGCGCCGGCTCGTACGTGTGCGGCGAGGAAACGGCGCTGCTCGAATCGCTCGAAGGCAAGCGCGGCGTGGTGCGCGCGAAGCCGCCGCTGCCCGCGCTCGCCGGTCTGTACGGCAAGCCGACCGTGATCAACAACGTCATCACGCTCGCCACCGCGCCGGTGATCTTCGCGCGCGGCGCGGCGTTCTATCGCGACTACGGAATGGGCCGCTCGCGCGGCACGCTGCCGTTCCAGCTCGCGGGCAACATCCGTCACGGCGGCCTCGTCGAGCTGGCGTTCGGCGTCACGCTGCGCGAGCTGCTGTTCGATTACGGTGGCGGCACGGCGAGCGGCCGGCCCGCGCGCGCCGCGCAGGTCGGCGGCCCGCTCGGCACCTACCTGCCCGAGCATCAGTGGGACGTGCCGCTCGACTACGAGGCGTACGCGGCGATCGGCGCGGTCGTCGGTCACGGCGGCATCGTGCTGCACGACGACACGTCGAATCTCGCGGAACTCGCCGAGTACGCGATGAAGTTCTGCGCGATCGAATCGTGCGGCAAGTGCACGCCGTGCCGGATCGGCTCGACGCGCGGCGTGGAGACGATCGCGCGGATCCGCAACGGCGATACGTCCGAACGGCAGATCACGCTGCTGCGCGACCTCTGCGACACGATGCTCGCAGGCTCGCTGTGCGCGATGGGCGGGATGACGCCGTATCCGGTGCTGTCCGCGCTCGACCATTTCCCCGAAGATTTTGGGCTCGCCGCCGGCCAGCCGGCCGCGTCGGGTCCGGTCAAGGCTGCGGCCTGACCCAGAAGGAGCCCTGCATGTCCCTCGACACTCAGAACGTCCGCCAAGGCGGCTGCGGCTCGGGCCAATGCGCGTGCAAGAGCGCCGCAGCGGCGCGCGCGCGCGATCCGTTCGACGAAACCGACTATGGCACGCCGCAACGCCATGCCGACACCGACGTCACGCTCGAAATCGACGGTCAGGCGGTCACGGTGCCGGCCGGCACGTCGGTGATGCGCGCCGCGATCGAAGCCGGCGTCAACGTACCGAAGCTGTGCGCGACCGATTCGCTCGAGCCGTTCGGCTCGTGCCGGCTGTGCCTGGTGGAGATCGAAGGCCGGCGCGGCTATCCGGCGTCGTGCACGACGCCCGCCGAGGCCGGGATGAAGGTACGCACGCAATCGGACCGGCTGCAGAAGCTGCGCCGCAACGTGATGGAGCTGTACATCTCCGACCATCCGCTCGACTGCCTCACCTGCCCCGCCAACGGCGACTGCGAACTGCAGGACATGGCGGGCGTCGTCGGGCTGCGCGAAGTGCGTTACGGCTTCGACGGCGCGAATCACCTGCGCGACCGGAAGGACGAGTCGAATCCGTACTTCACGTACGACCCGTCGAAGTGCATCGTCTGCAACCGCTGCGTGCGCGCATGCGAGGAGACGCAGGGCACGTTCGCGCTGACGATCGCCGCACGCGGCTTCGAGTCGCGCGTCGCCGCCGGCGCAAGCGAATCGTTCATGGCGTCGGAATGCGTGTCGTGCGGCGCGTGCGTCGCAGCGTGCCCGACCGCTACGCTGCAGGAGAAAAGCGTCGTGCAGCTCGGCCAGGCCGAACACTCGGTGGTCACCACCTGCGCATACTGCGGCGTCGGCTGCTCGTTCAAGGCGGAGATGAAGGGCACGCAGGTCGTGCGGATGACGCCGCACAAGAACGGCCTCGCGAACGAAGGCCATGCATGCGTGAAGGGCCGCTTCGCGTGGGGCTATGCGACGCACAAGGACCGCATCACGAAGCCGATGATCCGCGAGAAGATCACCGACCCGTGGCGCGAAGTCAGCTGGGAAGAGGCGCTCACCTACGCGGCGACGCAATTCCGCAAGCTGCAGCAGAAGTACGGCCGCGATTCGATCGGCGGCATCACGTCGTCGCGCTGCACGAACGAGGAAACCTACCTCGTGCAGAAGCTGGTGCGCGCGGCGTTCGGCAACAACAACGTCGACACCTGCGCGCGCGTGTGCCATTCGCCGACCGGCTATGGCCTGAAGACGACGCTCGGCGAATCGGCCGGCACGCAGACCTTCGCATCGATCGGCCAAGCCGACGTGATCGTCGTGATGGGCGCCAACCCGACCGACGGCCATCCGGTGTTCGGCTCGCGGCTGAAGCGGCGCGTGCGCGAAGGCGCAAAGCTGATCGTGATCGACCCGCGCCGCATCGACGTGGTCGACGGCCCGCACGTGAAGGCGACGCACCACCTGCAGCTGCGCCCCGGCACGAACGTCGCGATGATCAATGCGCTCGCGCACGTGATCGTCACCGAAGGGCTGGTCGCGGACGCGTTCGTCGCCGAGCGCTGCGACACGCGCGCGTTCGAGCAATGGCGCGACTTCGTGTCGCGCGCGGAGAACTCGCCGGAGGCGACCGCCGAAGTGACCGGCGTGCCGGCCGAACAGGTGCGCGAAGCCGCGCGCCTTTATGCCGCCGGCGGCAACGCGGCGATCTACTACGGTCTCGGCGTGACCGAACATGCGCAAGGCTCGACGACGGTGATGGGCATCGCGAACCTCGCGATGGCGACCGGCAACATCGGCCGCGAAGGCGTGGGCGTCAATCCGCTGCGCGGCCAGAACAACGTGCAGGGCTCGTGCGACATGGGCTCGTTTCCGCACGAGCTGCCCGGTTACCGCCACATCGGCGACGCGAGCGTGCGCAGCCAGTTCGAACACGCATGGTCGGCCACGCTGCAGCCGGAACCGGGGCTGCGCATTCCGAACATGTTCGACGCGGCGCTCGACGGCAGCTTCAAGGGGCTCTATTGCCAGGGCGAGGACATCGTCCAGTCGGACCCGAACACGCAGCACGTCGCGGCCGCGCTGTCGGCGATGGAATGCATCGTCGTGCAGGACATCTTCCTGAACGAGACGGCCAAATACGCGCACGTGCTGCTGCCGGGCTCGACGTTCCTCGAGAAGGACGGCACGTTCACGAACGCGGAGCGGCGCATCTCGCGCGTGCGCAAGGTGATGCCGCCACTCGCCGGCTACGCGGACTGGGAAGTGACGCTGATGCTGTCGCAGGCGCTCGGCTACGACATGCACTACACGCACCCGTCGGAAATCATGGACGAGATCGCGCGGCTCACGCCGACTTTCTCCGGCGTGTCGTACGAGAAGCTCGACGCGCTCGGCAGCATCCAGTGGCCTTGCAACGACGAGGCGCCGGAAGGCACGCCGACGATGCACATCGACACCTTCGTGCGCGGCAAGGGCCGCTTCGTGATCACGCAGTTCATCCCGACGCCGGAGAAGGTCACGCAGCGCTATCCGCTGATCCTGACTACCGGGCGCATCCTGTCGCAATACAACGTCGGCGCGCAGACGCGCCGGACCGAGAACGTGCAGTGGCACGAAGAGGACCGCCTCGAGATCCATCCGCACGACGCGGAGGACCGCGGGATCCACAGCGGCGACTGGGTCGGCATCGAGTCGCGTGCGGGCCAGACGGTGCTACGTGCGCTCGTGTCCGATCGCATGCAGCCGGGTGTGGTCTACACGACGTTCCACTTCCCCGAATCGGGCGCGAACGTGATCACGACCGACAGCTCCGACTGGGCGACGAACTGCCCGGAATACAAGGTCACAGCCGTGCAGGTGATGCCGGTTGCGCAGCCGTCCGACTGGCAACGCTCGTACGCACGCTTCAACTCGGAGCAGCTCGAGCTGCTCGAGCGCCGCGCCAGCGCGCCGGGCGTTGCGACGACGGGCAAGTGAGAACGCCATGGACCACGCACACCTGATCGAGATGGCGAACCAGATCGGCGCCTTTTTCGAGTCGATGCCCGATCGTGACGAAGCGCTGACCGGGATCGCCGACCATATCCGGCGCTTCTGGGAACCGCGGATGCGCCGCGCGCTACTCGCCGCGCTCGACGATCCGTCGAGCGAAGCCGGACGCCGCGCCGCGCCGATCGTGCGCGACGCGATCGCCGCGCATCGCGCGTCGCTCGTGCCGGCAGACGTTCACGCGTGACGGACGCGTGACGCGCCCGTTACGCAACCATGACGCGCGTTTGACGCAGGTCTGACGCGCGTCGCTACGCGGGCTGCGGCATGCCCGCGAACCAGCTTTCGCAATGGCGCAGCAGCGCGTTCGCGTCGGTGGCGGTGCGCCCGCGCGCCGCGATGTAGCCGTCGGGGCGCAGCAGATAGAACGACGGCCGCGAGCGACCGTACGCTTGCGCGAGCGCGTCCGCGCCGTCGGCTTCGGCATCGGCGATGCGCCACGCACGCACGGCGCCCGGCATGATCCGCTCCAATCCCTGCGCGAGCGCCTGTGCATCCGCCGACGGCGGCCGCACTGCGCCAGCGTCGACGTCGACATCTGCCATGTCCATACCGGGCGGCTCCTCGAGCAACAGCAGCGTAAAGCTAGCCGGATCGTGCAGGTCGTAGAGCCGCGCGGTCCCCGGCGCGCGGCCGAGCGGCCCGTCGATCACATGCACGAGCGCATCGGGCGCACGCTCGCCCGCCCGCGGCCCGCCGTCGAGCACGCGCTCGAGCGTGAGCGGGCTTTTCCGGTACTGGACGCCCAGCTCGCTGAACGAGCGGCGCACCGCGTCGCGCACCGGCCCGAACGACGCGAGCAGCGGCACGACGTGATCGCGCAGCAGCTTGACCGCGCCGTGGTCGGCTTCGACCATCTGCGTGATGAAACCGGTCTGCCGCAACACGTCGCGCTCGATCGGATGGCGCTCCGCGTGATAGGTGTCGAGCAGCCGCTCGGGCGTGCCGGCGGCGAGCACGCGCGCGAGCTTCCAGCCGAGATTGAACGCTTCCTGCATCCCCGTATTCATCCCCTGCGCACCGGCCGGGCTGTGAATGTGCGCGGCATCGCCCGCGAAAAACACGCGGCCGTGGCGTAGCCGCTCGACCATCCTGCTGTGCAGATGAAAGTACGACGACCACGTGAGGTCGCTCGGCGCGATCGATATACCCATCCGCGCGCGCACGATCGCGTCGCACTCGTCGAGCGACGGTGCCGGTGCGTCGGGCGACGGGTCGCCGCCGGGCGGGCGATCGGCCACGAGCCGGTAGCGGCCGCCGCCCATCGGGAACAGGCCGGCAATGCCGTCGGGCGTCGTAAACAGGTGGATCTCTTCGTCGGACCAGTCGGGAATCGCGGCGAAATCGGCGAGCAGGAACGTCTGCTCGAACGCACGCCCCGCGAAGCCCACGCGCAGCAGACGCCGCACCGTGCTGTGGGCGCCGTCGGCGGCGATCAGGTAGGACGGCGCGCAGCGCGCTTCGCGGCCGTCGGCGCCGCGCAGCGTCACGTCGAGCGACGTGCCGTCCGCCTCGCACGCGACGAGCGCGACGCCTCGCTCGACCGTCACGCCGAAGCCGGCGAGATGCTCGGTGAGCCAGCGCTCGGTGACGCTCTGGTCGAGCAGCAGCAGGTACGGATAGCTCGTGTGCAGCGGGTCGAAATCGAGCCGTGCGATCACGCGGCCATCGGCATGCAGCGCGGCCGCATGCACCCGGTGGCCGAGCGCGAGGAACGGTTCGACCGCGCGATGCTGCTCGAGCAGCTCGAGCGTGCGCGCCTGGATGCCGATCGCGCGGGAATGCGCGGCGGGCACCGCGAGGCGGTCGATGATGCGCACCGGCACGCGGGCACGCGCGAGGCTCATCGCCGCGGCGAGGCCGGTGGGACCCGCGCCGACGATCAGCACGGGTGGAATATCGAGCAGTGTGTCAGCCATGAGACCCTCGATGACACGCGACCCTGCCAGTCTACGCCGCTCCGCGTGACGGGGCCATATGCCGATCGGCCGATCTGGGGCCGCCATGCGCAGTGTGGGAAAATACGCGCTTTCCGTCAGTTCTAGCGTCATGGATTCCGCATTCGACCGAGCGTATGCCGCGCACCGCGCGGGCCGCCTCGCCGAGGCCGAGCACGGCTATCGCGCCGCGCTCGCCACCAATCCCGCCGATGCCGACGCGCTCCATCTGTTTGGCGTGCTGCGGCATCAGCAGGGGCAGCATGCCGAAGCGGCCGACCTCGTCGGCCGCGCCGTCGAGTTGCGCCCGGGCGACGCCGCGCTGCAGCTCAACCTGGGCAACGCGCTGAAGGCGCTCGGCCGGCTCGACGAGGCGATCGACCGCTTTCGCAACGCGCTGACGCTCGCGCCCGAATTTCCGCTCGCGCACTACAACCTCGGCAATGCGTATGCGGCGCTGCAGCGCCACGAGGATGCGGTCGACGCGTTCGGCCGCGCGCTGCGGCTCACGCCCGACGACGCCTCGATCCACAACAATCTCGGCAACGCGCTGAATGCGCTCGGCCGGCACGACGACGCGCTCGCCGCATTCCATCGCGCACTCGAGCTGCGCCCCGGACACGCCGGCGCGCACAACAATCTCGCGATGGCGCTGAACGCGATGGGGCGCGCAAACGACGCGATCGCGCACTTCCAGGCCGCGCTCGCCGCCGAGCCGCGCTTCGTGGCCGCGCATTTCAACCTCGGCAACACGTTCGAAGCGCTCGGCCGCCATGCCGAGGCCGCCGCCGCATTCGAAGCGGCCCTCGCGCTGCACCCGCCGTTTCCGCTCGCCCTGTTCGGGCTCGCGAACGCACTGAGCGCGCAGGGCCGCCACCGCGACGCGCTGCCCTGTTACGAGCGCGCGGTCG
This sequence comes from Burkholderia vietnamiensis LMG 10929, assembly GCF_000959445.1. Classification (NCBI taxonomy): domain Bacteria; kingdom Pseudomonadati; phylum Pseudomonadota; class Betaproteobacteria; order Burkholderiales; family Burkholderiaceae; genus Burkholderia; species Burkholderia vietnamiensis. Next base: position 3,169,798 of record NZ_CP009631.1, read on the forward strand.
GCCTCGATCCGTCGTTCAGCCTCGCGTGGCTGAACCTCGGCAACGCGCATCACGCGCTCGGCGCGCACGAGATGGCGCTGCGCGCGTTCGACCAGGCGCTGCGCGTCGCGCCTGACCTCACGCTCGCACGGCTGCACCGCGCCGTCACGCTGCTCACGCTCGGCGACTTCACGCGCGGGCTGCCCGCCTACGAAGCGCGTCACGACACGCCCGGCGCAACGCCGCTCGGCACGCTGCCGCGCTGGCAAGGCGAGCCGATCGCGTCGCGTACGCTGCTGATTCGCGCCGAGCAGGGTTTCGGCGACACGCTGCAGTTCGTCCGCTTCGTACCGCTCGCCCGCGCGCGCTGCGCGCGCGTCGTGCTCGAAGTGCAGCGCGAGCTCGTCGCGCTGCTCGCCCCTGCCGCCGCGCGCTGGCGCGTCACGCTGGTCGCGCAGGACGCCGCGAAAACGCCCGCTGCGGACCTCGGATGCACGCTGATGAGCTTGCCGTTCCTGCTCGGCCTGCAACCGGGCGACATCGCCGCGGGCGCGCGCTATCTCGACGCGCCGGACAGCGCGCGCCGGCGCTTTCGCGGCTCGCTCGGCGGGCAGTCGAGGCGCAAGTTCGGGCTCGCATGGTCCGGGCGCCGACAGGCGCAGGAAAACCGCTCGATGCCGTTCGATGCGCTCGCGCCGCTGCTCGCGCTGCCCGACATCGACTGGATCGTGCTGCAGCCCGCCCTGGACGCCGACGAGCGCGCGCGCGTCGACGCGCATCCGCGCGTGCATCACCTCGACGGCCGGCTGAACGACTTCGGCGATACGGCGGCGTTGATCGAGCGGCTCGACGGCGTCGTCACGATCGACACGGCCGTCGCCCATCTCGCGGGCGCGCTCGGCAAGCCGCTGTGGGTGATGCTGCCTTTCGCGGCCGACTGGCGCTGGTTCACCGGCGACGACTGTCCGTGGTACGCGCATGCACGGCTCGTCCGCCAGCCTGCGCCGGGGCAATGGCTCGACGTCGCGGCGAAAGTCGCCGACGCGCTACGCGCGGCCTGACGGCCGAGCTCACAGTAAAAACGGAGCGGCAAGGCGCTCCGTTGTTCGTTCGGCGTGTCACACGCGAGGCATCAGGCCGCCTTGTACTGGTTGCGCGCCTCCGGCGTGCGGTACAGCACGAGCGTCGCGATCAGCCCGCAAATCGCCGCGACGCTCAACCACAGGCCCGGCGCGGCCTTGTTGCCGGTCTCGTGGATCAGCAGCGTCGAGATCGCCGGCGTGAAGCCGCCGATCGTCGTCGCGAGGCTGTATGCGAGCGAGAAGCCGGCGGTACGCACGTCGGCCGGCATCACTTCGGTGAGCGCGACGACCATCGCGCCGTTGTACGAGCCGTACAGGAACGACAGCCACAGCTCGACCGCGAGCAGCCGCAGGAACGACGGTTCCCCCACGAGCCACTGCACGGCCGGATAGGCCGACAGCAGCGTGAGCAGCGTGAACGCGATCAGCACCGGGCGGCGGCCGATGCGGTCCGACAGCGCGCCCGACAACGGCAGCCATACGAGATTGGACAGGCCGACGCACACGGTCACGACGAGCGCATCGAACGACGACAGGTGCAGCACTTCCTTGCCGAAGGTCGGCGTGTACGCGGTGATCATGTAGAACGACACCGTCGTCATGATCACCATCCCCATCCCGGCGATCACGATGCCCCAGTTCTCGAGCATCGAGCGCATGATCTCGCCCATCGTCGGACGATGATGCTTGGCGAGGAATTCGTCGGTTTCCTTCAGCGAGCGCCGGATCAGGAACAGGAACGGCACGATCAGGCAGCCGATCAGAAACGGAATACGCCAGCCCCATGCCGTCATCTGGTCGGCGGGCAGCATGCGGTTCAGCAGCACGCCGACGAACGCGGCGAACACGACCGCCACCTGCTGGCTGCCCGATTGCCACGACGTATAGAAGCCCTTGTGCCCCTTCGTCGCGATCTCCGACAGATAGACCGACACGCCGCCGAGCTCGACGCCCGCCGAAAAACCCTGCAGCAACCGGCCGAGCAGCACGAGCGCCGGCGCGAGCACGCCGATCGTCGCGTAGCCGGGGACCGCGGCCACCGTCAGCGTGCCGAGCGCCATCAGCCCCAGCGTCAGGATCAGCCCCTTGCGGCGGCCGTGATGGTCGATATATGCGCCGAGCACGATCGCGCCGACGGGCCGCATCAGAAAGCCCGCGCCGAACACCGACAGCGACAGCATCAGCGATGCGAACGCGTTGCCGCTCGGGAAGTACGTTTTGGCGATGGCCGACGCGTAATAGCCGTAGACCATGAAGTCGTACATTTCGAGGAAGTTGCCGCTGACGACACGGAATACGGTGCGGACCTTCGATTCCGTCGCGACGGCAGGCGTGGTGGTGGACATGTTTTTCTCTCGACTCGAATGGGGCGGCGTTCGCGCCGTGGCGATGCAGCGATGTGGCAAGGCCGCGATGGGCGACGCACCGGCCCGGCGCGCACGGACGTCGCCGGCGTGGTCTGAAAATAATGCCATGCGAAGCCGACAATTGCCTTGTGCCCGCGGTGCCGGCCGTGCGGCATGCGTCGCTGCGTACGGGTCGTACCAGACGGGGCGGTCGGCACGCCAAAATCAGATCGGTCTGATCGACCGATCGCGATCGGCTCACCACAATGTCAGAATTTGCGCGGCGATCCGCGCCGGGTCCGGCGCGGTGGTCGCTTCGCACTGCGTATCCGTCCATGATCCAGCCGCCCGCCGTTCCCGTCGAAGGCAAACTCGCCCTCCCCCGCGTCGCGCCGCTCGGCGGCGTGCCGTCGTTCGGCCGCGAATGGACGTTCCGTCCCGCGTCCGGCGCCGGACGCCGCACGCGCTGCGTCGCCACGCTGACGACCTCATGCGTCGACATCGACGCGCCGCATCGCGCGTGCCGCTGGCTACCGCTGACCGTTGAGCCGCCGTCTGTCGCTCCCACCGCCGATCGGTCCATCGTTCGTCCTGCCGGACGCCCGCGCGATCGGCGGGCGTTACACGCCGCGTGCTGGAGCATCGGCGCGCTCGGCATCATCGGCGCGTTGATCGCCACGCATGAACCGTTCCCGCGTTTCGCGCCGGAGCCCGCACGTGAGCACGCCGCCGTCATGCAGCCCCACGCCGCGCCAGCGGCGGCTGCCGTGCGCGTCGCGACGACCGAGCCGATCGCGCCGAATGCCTCGGTCGTCGTCCCGGCTCATCCGCGCGCCGCAGCGCAGCCCGTGCCGACATCATCGGAAGCAGCGCGCCGCGCGCGCGCCGCGGCCACCGCGCCCGCACCATCGCCGCTCGCGTCGGTCGCGGCAGCGGACACGCCGCCGCATCGATCGAACATCGTGCGCACGCTATCTGCGCCACGCTACGCGTCGGCCACTACGCGACCTGCGGCCACATGGCCGATCACAGGCCACACGTCGCAGACGGCATCGCTCGACCACCCGCACCGCTTGCCCCATCCCGACGCATCGCACGATGCAGCCGACGATCTGCTCACGCTGATCGCGCTGGCCGATGCGTTGCAGGCGGAACTCCCCGCGCGTCGGGCCACGATGCCCGCCACCGGTTTCGACTGGACCGCCCGGTTGTCGCACCGCCGCCTGACCGACGCACCCGACCGGTACACCCGCTGACTGACCCGCAAACAAAAAAACCGGCGAAGCATGCTTCGCCGGGTTTCGTTCGTACGTCGATCCACGGACCGGCGCGTCGTCACTTGTGCGCGGGCAACCCCGTCTCGGCCTGACGCTCGAGTTGCCGCACCTCCTCCTGCAGATCGCGCAACTGCAACTGCGCCGCGCGCTTCTCCACCTGCAGCGCCTGCGCCTGTTCGCGTGCCGAGCGTTGCCGCTGCGCGACCTCTGCCTGCTGGCTGCGCGCGATGCTCAGATCGGCCTGCAGTTGCTGCGCGCGATTCGCCTGCAGTGCGATCACGCGTTCGAGGAACGCCTTCTGCGCCTGCAGTTCGGTGCGGCGCAGTTCGACGTCCGCGAGCTGCACCGTCTGCTGGACGAAGTTCTCGTACACCATCTGCGCGCGGCTCTTGTCCTGCGACTTGATCACGCGCCACAGCTGCTTGTCCTGAAACAGCGCGACGTAGTAGGTCATCTCGCGCGAATCGAACATCAGGCTCGCGCCATAGCTGCCGTTGTAGGTCGTGCGCATCTCGACCATTCGCCCGTCGTGCAGCAATTGCGTGAGTTCGGCGACGTTGCCTTGCGCGATCGCATCGGCCGCCGCCGTGGGCGACGTGGCCGGTCCGGCGGAGGCCGCGTCGCCGCTCAGGCTCGTCACCGCCGGGCGCGTGCCGGCGACGGGCGCGCTCGCATCGTCGGACCACGCCGCACCGGCGTACGCGCAAGCGGCGATTGCAACGACCCACGTGGCGCAACGCGCAGGGGAAAAATCTCGAGAGGCCAACGTCAGACTCCGGCGAACGAATCGGGACTCGCGATTATCGTGCAAAACCGGACGGCCGCATCTCGAATTGATCGTCCCGCGGCCGGCTTGCTGCCGGCCATCCCGACGCGGGCTTACAGGCGGGTATCGCGTGCGGCGCGCAGGAACGCGTCGAGCAGCGGCGTGCAGTCGAGCAGCTCGGCGCCGCCCGCGCGATGAAACTCCGGATGCCACTGCACGCCGACGACGAACGGCGCGCGGCGATAGCGGATGCCCTCGATGATGCCGTCGCCGGCCGACACGGCCTCGATGCTCAGGTCGCGGCCGAGATCGCGGATCGCCTGATGGTGGATCGAATTGACGATCGCCTCGCTGCGCCCGGGAAACATGCTCGCGAGCGTCGACGAATCGGGAAAGCGGATCGCGTGCCGATGCTGGTCGTAATGCTCGCTCACGTGCGCGTTCGCGGTCGGCACGTCGCTGGCGATGTCCTGATACAGCGACCCGCCGAACGCCACGTTGATCAGCTGGCAGCCGCGGCATACGCCGAGCACCGGCTTGCCGGACTCGACGAACTCGTGGAACAGCTCGAGCTCGTACATGTCGCGCACGCGGTCGCCCGGCCATTCGGGGCGCGCATCGGACGCCGCGTAGGTTTGCGGCGACACGTCGGCGCCGCCTTGCAGCAGCAGGCCGTCGAGATGCTTCGCGTAGTCGCGCAGGCGGATGTTGCTCGGGTGCAGCATGCCCTGATGCCCGACGGTCGGAATCATGAACACCAGCACGTCGCGCGACATCACCCAATGCGCGATCGATTCCTCGAGATACTGCAGCGTCTTGCCGCGCAGCCCCTTGGCGCCCGGCTCGGGATGGAAGATCCGCGCAGACACGCCGATGCGCAGCGTGCGCTGCGTGATGCGCTGGCCGGCGCGGTCGAACAGCCGGCGCGCGCGCGCCGCGATGATCCGGCCGACCACCGACCACGGCGTGTCGCTTTGTTTCAGGTACGCGGGCGGCGCATTCTGCGCGTTCTGCGCGCTCGCGGGCGGCGGCCGCGGCGTGTCGAAATCCGGCTGCGCGCCGAAACCGGGCGGCGCCGCGCCGGGCTTCGGCGGCGCCGCTTCGCCAGCGGTGCCCGGCGTGCCGGCGGCACCCGGCTCAGACGCAGCCGTCACGGGCGAGGCGCCGTCGTCGGCCACGTCGTGGGCGGCAGCGGCCTGGGCAGCGGGAGCGGCGGGAACATCGGCTGCTCGCGGCGGCTCGGAACGGCGGGAATCGGGGGAAGCGGAAAAGGTGCCGGGCAGACCGGCCGGGGAAGGCGTGGTTTCGCTCATGACGATGGTCTGGTACGTCGCTCGCGCGTATTGGATTGACGAGGATTCATTATGCGTCAGCGTACGATCGCGCGGTAAACCAGCAACATCCTGTCGATACTGTTGCAAGTCGTCGCATTCCGCGCAGAACCCGCGAAGCGCCCGCCTTCGGCACGATCCCGGCACGGTGGACAGCAGTGATATATCACAATACTATCCACCGATCGTCCTCGCCGTCGGCGGCCCGCGCGATGACCGCGTCCGGCCGGCCGATCAACGCCGCTCTCGCATGAACACCGTACCCGATGCCGGCCGCGGCAGATCCGCGCCACCGGCTGCCAGCCTCGCCGAGCGCGCATATGCGCTGATCCAGCGGGACATCGTCACGATGCGCCTGCCGCCCGGTGCCGCGCTGAACGAAGCCGAACTCGTCGCCCGCACCGGCATCGGCCGCACGCCCGTCCATCAGGCCGTGCACCGGCTGGTGCTCGAGGGGCTGCTGTCGGTAAGGCCGCGCAAGGGGCTGCTGGTGCAGCCGCTGTCGCTCGACGAAATCGTCGCGGTGGTCGACGTGCGGCGCATCAACGAAGCGCATTGCGTCGAACTCGCCGCCCGCCATGCGACGCCCGACGATCTCGCCTGCCTCGCCGCGCTGCTCGCCGACGGACAGGCGTGCGTCGACACGCACGACGTCGAACGGATGATGGAGCTCGACCGCGCGTTCCATCAGACGATCGCCGCCGCCGCGCGCAACAGCGTGCTCGCGGAAATCCTGCGCGCGCTGCACGAGCGCTCGCTGCGCTTCTGGTTCGTCACGCTGTCGCAGCCGCAGCATCTGTCGGCCGTCCAGCGCGAACACCGCGAACTGTTCGAGCGCCTGTCCGCGCGCGATGCCGCGGGCGCGCGTGCGGCCGTCGAGCACCACATCGATTCGTTTCGCGCCACGCTTGTCCAACATCTTCGTCCCTGAGCCGCCCATGACCACCTTCACGCCGTTTCCCCCGCTCGCCCAGCTTGCCGACGATCTCGCCGCCGGCAGGACCACCAGCCGCGCGCTCGTCGACATCGCGCTCGAGCGGATCGCCGACCCGTCGGGCCAGGGCGCCGTCGTGTTCACCGAAGTCGATGCCGACCACGCGCGCACGGCCGCCGACGCGCACGACCGGCTGCGCGCCGCGGGCACCGTGCTGTCGCCGCTCGCCGGCATCCCGGTGTCGGTGAAGGATCTGTTCGACGTCGCGGGCCAGGTGACCCGCGCCGGCTCGCGCGTGCTCGACGGCGCGCCGCCCGCGCAGGCCGATGCGGCCGCCGTCGCGCGGCTCAGGCGGGCCGGCGCGGTGCTGGTGGGCCGCACCAACATGAGCGAATTCGCGTTTTCCGGTCTCGGCCTGAACCCGCATTTCGGCACGCCGCGCTCGCCGTACCGCCGCGACGTGCCGGGCGACGCGCGGATCGCCGGCGGCTCGTCGTCCGGCGCGGCGGCCTCCGTGGCCGACGGGATGGCGGCCGTCGCGCTCGGCACCGACACCGGCGGGTCGATCCGCATCCCGGCCGCGCTGTGCGGGCTCACGGGCTTCAAGCCGACCGCGAACCGGATCCCGACCGGCGGCGCCGTGCCGCTGTCGACCACGCTCGACTCGTTCGGCCCGATCGGGCTCACGGTGGCCTGCTGCGCGCTCGTCGACCGGGTGCTGGCCGGCCTCGAGCCGCATGTGCCGGCCGCGCGTCCGCTCGAAGGCATGCGGCTCGGCGTGCTGACGAACTATGTGACCGACGGCGTCGACGCCGACGTCGCCGCGGCGCTCGACGCGTCGCTCAAGCATCTCGAAGCGGCCGGCGCGATCGTCTCGGACGTGCGCTTTCGGGCGCTGGACACGCTGCCCGACGTCAACCGGTTCGGCTTCTCGCCGATCGAGGCATACGCCTGGCACCGCCCGCTGCTCGCGCAGCACCGCGACCGGTACGACCCGCGCGTGCTCGCGCGCATCCTGAAGGGCGAGCCGGCGAGCGCGGCCGACTATCTCGACCTGCTCGCCGCGCGCGCCGCGATGCTCGACGAAGCGGCGCGCACCGTGTGGTCGCGCTTCGACGCGCTCGTCGCGCCGACGGTGCCGATCGTGCCGCCGCGCATCGCCGACCTCGAGGCCGACGACGCCGCGTTCGCGCACACCAACGCACTGGTCCTGCGCAACCCCGCCGCGTTCAACTTCCTCGATGCGTGCGCGCTGTCGCTGCCGTGCCAGCCGCGCGGCGCGGCGCCGGTCGGGCTGATGCTCGCGGCCGCGCCGCACCGCGACGATGCGCTGCTCGCGATCGGCCAGGCCGTCGAGGCCGTGCTGAACACGATCCGGTGAGCGCGCAACGGTCGTGACGGCGCACGCCGTGCCGGACCCAACGTCGGCGACGAGCCGCCGCGAACGATCTGTCAGTTTCGTGCCAGATCGTTCGCGCTAAAATCGCGCGATTGTTTATCGGACCGACCAACGACAGGAACCCCGCCGACATGAACGATTACACGCTCGCACTCCGCCGTGAACGCCGCCTGCTGATGCTGCTCGGCTGGGTGTGCATCGCGCTGCTGGCCGGCGCGCTCTATCTGCAGTACGTGAAGAACGAAGACCCGTGCCCGCTCTGCATCATCCAGCGCTACTTCTTCGCGGCGATCGGGATCTTCGCATTCCTTGCCGCAGGGATGCGCCACTGGCGCGGCATCTGGGTGCTCGAGCTGCTGATCGCGATCGCCGCGGCCGGCGGCGTCGGCACCGCGGCCCGGCATCTGTCGATCCAGCTGAATCCGGGCTTCAGCTGCGGCTTCGACACGCTGCAGCCGATCGTCGACAGCCTGCCGCCCGCGCAATGGTTCCCCGGCATGTTCAAGGTCGCGGGCCTGTGCGAGACGGTCTACCCGCCGATCTTCGGCATCCTGCTGCCGGGCTGGGCGCTGATCGCGTTCGCGGTGATGCTGATTGCCGCCGTGTCGAGCCTCTGGCGCCATCGCCGCAAACTCGCACGCTGAAGCGACGCGGCCGAGCCGCACCGGCCGCGTCCATCGGGCGCGAGACAGCCGGCGCGGCGCCGCTCCACCTGCGCGCTCGAACCCTCAACGCCTCCCGCGCCGATTCCCCGGCTCGCTCGCGCAACCCCTCTGCACGCGCGTTTCCGCCCGCGCCGCGCACCTCGGCGCCCTGCCCGTGCGCAGCCGGCCTATGATCGACATGATCGCCGTCTGATAGCCCGGATCACCGCGCCGCCATGTTGCCGGCGCGTCGCGGTGTTATCTTCCCGACTGGATGGCGATCTACGTGCGCGAGGCCAAGCGGTCACACCCCTGCGTAACGCGCGCCCGATCCGCAATGTCGACTGGATTCATCATGACAACGCACACCATCCGCATCCGTCACCCTCATCGCGCCCGCACCTCGTGCGGCGTCGTTTCCACGCGCATTCGATGCTGCGCCGTCGACCGGCACCGGCCGTGCGACAGGCGCGCCCCGCTCTCGTCCGCACCGCTTGCCGCGCCGGTCGACACGCGCCGCGTGTCACGCCGTGTCGTCCCGAACGGAGCGTGCTGATGGAAGCCTGGCTCGGCGATCTGCAGCAACTGCTCGCGCACGGCGAAGCAGTCGTGCTCGTGACGGTCGCGCACACCGACGGCTCCGCGCCGCGCGAAGCCGGCACCAAGATGCTCGTCACGCGCGACGGCGCGCGCCACACGATCGGCGGTGGACACCTCGAATGGAAAGCGATCGAACTCGCAAGGCAGTTGCTGAAGAACGGCGCGCACACCGCGCATGCGCGCCGGCTCGAGCGGCTCGCGCTCGGCCCGAGCCTCGGGCAGTGCTGCGGCGGTGCGGTCGTGCTCGCGTTCGAGCGGCTCGACGTCGGCGATCTCGGCTGGATCATGTCGCTCGCGAAGCGCGTCGCGGCCGGCGCGGCGACCGTGCGTAGCGTATCATTCGGCCCCTCGCCAGGTGCGCCGCTGCTGAGCGAGCCCGAGGCGGCCGGCGCCCGCGCCGATTGCCTGCTGTGGGAAACCGGCGGCGTGTCGCTGATGACCGAAACGATCGCGCCGCATGCGTTCCCCGTCGTGCTGTTCGGCGCCGGCCCGATCGGCGCCGCGCTCGTCAAGGTGCTTGCGACGCTGCCGTGTCAGGTGCGCTGGATCGACGGGCCCGATGCGGCATTTCCGCCGGCCGCGACACTGGCCGGCATCGGCAATCTCGCGATCGACGCGCTGGCCAGCCCGGCCGACGCCGTCGACGCCGCGCCGCCGCACGCGTACTTCATCGTCACGACGCACGACCACGCGCTCGATTTCGTGCTGGCCGAGCGCATCCTGCGACGCGCCGACTATGCGTACTTCGGGATGACCGGCTCGCGCACCAAGCGCGCGCAGTTCGATCATCGACTCGCGGCGATCGGCATCGATCCGGCCCAGCTCGCCCGGATGCACTGCCCGATCGGCGTCGAAGGCATCGTCGACAAGGCGCCCGAAGTGATCGCGATCGCGGTGGCCGCGCAGTTGCTGCAGGCCGTCGACGCGAACGCGGCCGCGCACGCTTCCCCAACATTCTGACCGACCAAGAACGACGCCATGACCCCGACATTCAAGGACAAGATCGCACGCGCTCCGAAAGCGGAGCTGCACATCCATATCGAAGGCTCGCTCGAGCCCGAGCTGATCTTCGCGCTCGCGCAGCGCAACGGCGTGAAGCTCGCCTACGAGTCGATCGACGCGCTGCGGGCCGCGTACGCGTTCACCGACCTTCAGTCGTTCCTCGACATCTACTATGCGGGCGCGAGCGTGCTGCTCACCGAGCAGGACTTCTACGACATGACGGCCGCGTACTGCGAACGCGCGCTCGCCGACAACGTCGTGCACACCGAGCTGTTCTTCGATCCGCAGACGCATACCGAACGCGGCGTGCCGATCGAGACGGTGGTTGCAGGCATCGACCGCGCGCTCACCGATGCCGAGCAGCGCGGGCTGTCGAGCAAGCTGATCCTGTGCTTCCTGCGCCATCTGTCCGAGGACGATGCGCTCGCGACGTTCGAAGCGGCGCTGCCGCTGTTCGAGCGCTATCGGCACCGGCTGATCGGCGTCGGCCTCGACTCGTCCGAACTCGGCCATCCGCCGACGAAGTTCGCGCGCGTGTTCGAGAAGGCGCGCGCGCTGGGCCTCAAGCTCGTCGCGCATGCGGGCGAGGAAGGCCCGCCCGCTTACATCCACGAAGCGCTCGACGTGCTCAAGGTCGACCGCATCGACCACGGCGTGCGCAGCATCGAAGATGCGGCGCTCGTCGAACGGCTCGCGCGCACGCGCGTCGCGCTGACCGTGTGCCCGCTGTCGAACCTGAAGCTGTGCGTGTTCGACGACATGGCCAAGCACACGCTGAAGGCGCTGCTCGATCGCGGCGTCGCGGTGACCATCAATTCCGACGATCCGGCCTACTTCGGCGGTTACGTCAACGACAACTACTTCGCGACGGTCGACGGCCTGCAGCTGACGGACGCCGAGGTCTACGCGGTGATCCGCAACGGCTTCGAAGCGTCGTTCGTCGATGCCGCGCAGCGCGACGCGCTGATCGCGCGGCTCGACGCGTACTGGCACGCCGGATGACGGCCCGCATCGAGGTTCGCTAGACAGATGAAACGCCGCAACGACATCCGCTTCGCGATGCACGGCTCGGCGCTCAGTCGGGCGCACGGAGCGCAAGAAGCGCACGCGACGCGCCCGGCGGGCATGAGCCCGGACCTCGCCGCATGCGTCGGCCGGACGGAAACCGCCGCGCGCGCCGATGCGCACCGAAGGTCGCCGGCGCGGTGCGTCGTGCGGCCCGCTGCGGCGGCGCGAGCAACAGCGGGCACGCCGCCGGCTGCGGGCAGCACGGCGCTATCCGCGGCGCCCTTCCCGCGCGTACGCGTCATCGCGGCCTGCGTGCATGCTCGTCGTCGCGACACGCATGCGCATGCGCATGCACATGCACGCGCGGCCGACCGATGCCGTCGGCCGCACCGACCGTTTTCTTCTGTTCGCCTTACCTTGATGCAGGACCATTCGTGATGACGCAAACCGCTTTCCGTTCCCAGCTGCTGACCTTCAACGGCGACCCGGCGCAGTCGAGCCAGGCCGCCCGTTACGAGACCGACGGCCTACTGATCGTCGACGACGGCAAGGTCGTCGCGCATGGCGCACATGCGCAACTCGCGCCGACGCTCGCGCGCGACGCGATCGTCCATGACCTGCGCGACAAGCTGATCGTGCCCGGCTTCATCGACACGCACATCCACTACCCGCAGACGGACATGATCGCGTCGCCGGCGCCCGGCCTGCTGCCGTGGCTCGACACGTACACGTTCCCGACCGAGCGCCGCTTCGCCGATCCGGACCATGCGCGCGAGGTCGCCGAGTTCTTCCTCGACGAGCTGCTCGCGTGCGGCACGACGAGCGCGCTCGTCTACTGCACGGTGCACAAGCAGTCGGCCGACGCGCTGTTCGCGGCGAGCGACGCGCGCGACTTGCGGATGATCGCCGGCAAGGTGCTGATGGATCGCAACTGCCCAGAGTTCCTGCGCGACACCGCGCAGTCGGGCTACGACGACAGCGCCGAGCTGATCGGCCGCTGGCACGGCAACGGGCGGCAAATGTATGCGCTCACGCCGCGCTTCGCGCCGACCTCGACCGAAGCGCAGCTCGAAGCCTGCGGCGAACTCGCGCGCCGCCATCCGGACGTGTTCGTGCAAAGCCACGTCGCCGAGAACGTCGATGAAGTGAAATGGGCGGCCGAGCTGTTCCCCGGCCATCGCAGCTATCTGGACATCTACGACCATTACGGCTTGCTGCGCCCGCGCGCCGTGTACGGCCACTGCATCCACCTCGACGACGAGGACCGCCGGCGGATGGCCGACACGCGCACGGTGGTCGCGCACTGCCCCACGTCGAACTTCTTCCTCGGCAGCGGGCTGTTCGATTTCGACAAGGCCGGCGAATTCGACGTGCCCGTCACGCTCGCCACCGACGTCGGCGGCGGCACGTCGTTCTCGATGCTGCAGACGATGAACGAGGCGCACAAGGTCGCGCGTCTGTCCGGCCATCACTTGACCGCGACGCGCATGTTCTGGCTCGCGACGGCCGGCGCCGCGCAGGCGCTCGATCTCGCCGACACGGTCGGCACGCTCGCGCCGCGCAGCGAAGCCGATTTCATCATGCTCGACCCACAGGCCACGCCGCTGCTCGCGCGCCGCACGCAGCGCGCGGAATCGCTCGAGGAGCTGCTGTTCGCGTTCGCGCTGCTCGGCGACGATCGCGCGGTGTACCGCACCTACGCGGCCGGCCGGCTCGTGCACGAGCGCGGCGCCGCACGTCGCGCTGCCGCCTGACGCATCGGCCACCGGCACCGACGCGGCCCACGCGGCAGCCGGCGCCGGCGCAGCCGCAGGCGCGCCGCACGCGCGCGTTGCCGTGCTAGAATTCGCCGCTCATTGGGGAGTAGCCGCTCCGCTCGATGTCCCGCGCCACCGGCGCGCATCGTGACGGAGGCGTCCGTCAACAGACTTGGCCGTTCGGCCATGGCGGACGCAGCCACCGTGGCCTGGCGAGACCGATGGTTCACTGCGCGCCGCATCAGGGCCCGGCGCGCGGCGAATCGTCGCTCGCACGCACAACCTCGGCCCGTGGAACCCCATACGTGTCTCAAGCCTTCCTGATCTCCACCGGCGCCGTCGCTCTCGCTGAAATCGGCGACAAGACCCAACTGCTGTCGCTCGTCCTGGCCGCGCGCTATCGCAAGCCCGTGCCGATCATTCTCGGCGTGCTAGCCGCGACGCTCGTGAACCACGGCCTCGCCGGCGCGCTCGGCGAATGGCTCGGCGCGCTCGTCACGCCGTCGATCATGCGCTGGGCGCTCGCGTTCTCGTTCATCGCGATGGGCTTGTGGATTCTCGTACCGGACAAGCTCGACGAGGACGAAGCGAGCGCAACGCGCTCGCGGCTCGGCGTGTTCGGCGCGACGCTCGTTGCATTCTTTCTCGCGGAGATGGGCGACAAGACGCAGATCGCGACCGTCGCACTCGCCGCGCGCTTCCACGATTACATCGGCGTGGTGGCCGGCACGACGTTCGGGATGATGCTCGCCAACGTGCCGGCGATCCTGCTGGGCGACCGCTTCGCGCACCGGCTGCCGACCAAGCTGGTACACGGCATCGCGGCCGTGCTGTTCGTCGTGCTCGGCGCGCTGGCGTTGCTGGGCGTCGGCTCCTGAAGCAAGCGGGCCGCGGCGCGGCGCCTCGGCCGCGCTCGTGTGGGCCGCGCGGCGCGCGCGTTATTTACTTCGCGACCGCCGCAGCCGAGGCCGGCACCGCCGGCACCGCGCGCTCGTTGGCAGCCGGCGCGGCCGGCCCGCCATGCTTGTCGACCGGTAGCCGCACCGTGCGGATCGCGCCGTTCGACAGCGGGAAATCGGCGAGCGCGCTGCGCGCGAGGAACGGCATCGCGTACAGCAGCGCACCGTTGTCGCCGGTGGTGCGCGCGGTCACGTTATAGACTTCCTTGCCGGTCGCACGCTCGGTGATGCGGATGCCGAGCGTGTAGTCGTAGACCTGATAGGTCTGCGCGACGTAGCCGGCCGGCATCGGTCCCCACGGGCCCCATGGCCCCCAGGGCCCGCCGCGCCAGTACGGCCCGGGACCGATGAACCACGGGTCGTAATAGACGGGTTGCGGCACCGTCACCAGATCGCTGCCGACGCCATAGCTGAGCCCCACCAGGTAGCGCGCCTGCGCGGCCGGCACCTGCCGGAACGCATAGGCGGACAGTTCGTTCGCGACGATCGGCTCGTACGTCGACTGCTCGATGCTCTGCTTCTGCGCGTCGGTGCGCGTGAACGCATAGGTGCGTGTCGCGTCGCTGCCGCTCCAGTCGGAGAAGGCCGTGACCTGCGTCGTCACGTAGCTGGTGCAGCCGGTCAGCAGCGCCACGGCCAGCGCAGCCGCCCAGCCCGCACCGCGTCGTATCCATTCGCGTTTCATGTCGATCCTCGTCGATCCGTCACCCGCACGTCGCACCGCGCGAAGCGCACGGGATGCCGATGATACGCGGACTCCCCGAGCCGGCAAAAAGTTCGCGCGGCACGCGGGCGCAAGCCTTTGTACAATGACCCGACTCGCCCGGCCCGCGCCGCGGGCCCGATCCCCATTCCACCCACCTCGACGACCATGTCCGACAACGCTTCCTCCACCGTGATCCGCCGCGCCGACTACACGCCGCCGGCCTTCCTCATCGACTCCGTCGCACTCGAATTCGATCTCGCACCGGCTCGCACGGTCGTCAGGAATACGATGCGCGTGCGCCGCAACCCGGACGCCGCGCCCGCACCGCATCTCGAGCTGATGGGCGAAGCGCTCGACTTCCTCGGCGCACGGCTCGACGGCGCGCCGTACGGCGCGGTGCGCGCGCACGAACACGGGCTGACGGTCGAAAACGTGCCCGACGCGTTCGAGCTCACGCTCGACAGCGCATGTGCGCCGGACCAGAACACCACGCTGTCGGGCCTGTACGTCTCGAGCGGCAACTTCTTCACGCAGTGCGAAGCCGAAGGCTTTCGCCGCATCACCTACTTCGTCGACCGGCCGGACGTGATGGCGTCGTACGTCGTCACGCTGCGCGCCGACAAGGCCGCGTACCCGGTGCTGCTGTCGAACGGCAACCTCGTCGACTCGGGCGAGCTGCCGGACGGCCGCCACTTCGCGAAATGGGAAGACCCGTTCCGCAAGCCGAGCTATCTGTTCGCGCTCGTCGCGGGCAAGCTCGTCGCGATCGAGGAGAAGATCACGACCGGCTCGGGCAAGGAAAAACTGCTGCAGGTGTGGGTCGAACCGGCCGATCTCGACAAGACGCGCCATGCGATGGATTCGCTGATCCATTCGATCCGCTGGGACGAGCGGCGCTTCGGCCTCGAGCTCGATCTGGACCGCTTCATGATCGTCGCGGTCGGCGACTTCAACATGGGCGCGATGGAGAACAAGGGGCTCAACATCTTCAACACGAAGTACGTGCTGGCGAACCCCGAGACCGCGACCGACACCGACTTCGCGAACATCGAATCGGTGGTCGGCCACGAGTACTTCCACAACTGGACCGGCAATCGCGTGACCTGCCGCGACTGGTTCCAGCTGAGCCTGAAGGAAGGCCTGACCGTGTTCCGCGACCAGGAGTTCTCGGCCGACATGGCCGCGGGCGACGACGTCGAATCGGCGGCCCGCGCGGTCAAGCGCATCGAGGACGTGCGCGTGCTGCGCCAGCTGCAGTTCGCCGAGGACGCCGGCCCGATGGCGCATCCGGTGCGCCCGGAAAGCTATGTCGAGATCAACAACTTCTACACGATGACCGTCTACGAGAAAGGCTCGGAAGTCGTGCGGATGTACCAGACGCTGTTCGGCCGCGACGGCTTCCGCAAGGGGATGGACCTGTACTTCAAGCGCCACGACGGTCACGCGGTCACCTGCGACGACTTCCGGCATGCGATGGCCGACGCGAACGGGCGCGACCTCGCGCAATTCGAGCGCTGGTACAGCCAGGCCGGCACGCCGCGCGTGTCGGTCCGCACCGCCTACGACGCGGCCGCGCGACGCTATACGATCACGCTCGCGCAGGGCTACGGCGACGCGTCGCCGGCCGCGCGCGCGACCCAGCAAGGGCCGCTGCTGATTCCGTTCGCGCTCGGCCTGATCGGCCGCGACGGCCGCGATCTGCCGTTGCGCCTCGACGGCGAAGCCGCGGCGTCGGGCACGACGCGCGTGCTCGAATTCACGGCCGCCGAGCAGACCTTCACGTTCGTCGACGTGGCGGAAGAGCCGCTGCCGTCGCTTCTGCGCAACTTCTCGGCGCCGGTCATCGTCGAGTACGACTACAGCGACGACGATCTCGCGTTCCTGCTCGCGCACGACAGCGATCCGTTCAACCGCTGGGAAGCCGGCCAGCGTCTCGCGACGCGCGCGCTGCTCACGCTCGCCGCGCGCGCCGCGGCGAACGAGCCGCTCGCGCTCGGCGAGAACTTCATCGCCGCGTTCCGCCGCGTGCTGACCGACGACAGCCTGTCGCCCGCGTTCCGCGAGCTCGCGCTGACGCTGCCGTCGGAAACCTATCTGGCCGACCAGATGGCCGAAGCCGACCCGGCCGCCGTGCACCGCGCGCGCCAGTTCGTGCGCCGCCAGCTCGCGACCGCGCTGCGCGCCGAGTGGCTGGCCGCATACGAGCAGCATCAGACGCCCGGCGCGTACGAACCGACGCCCGACGCGGCCGGCCGCCGCGCGCTGAAGAACCTCGCGCTCGCGTATCTCGCCGAACTCGAGGATCCGGCCGAAGCCGTGCGCATCGCCACCGCGCAGTACGACGCGGCGAACAACATGACCGATCGCGCCGCCGCGCTCGGCGCGCTGCTGGCGGGCGCTGCGGCCGGTGCGACGGACGCGGCCGAGCGCGCGCTCGGCGACTTCTACCGCCGCTTCGAGAACGAGGCGCTCGTGATCGACAAGTGGTTCGCGATGCAGGCCGCGCAGCGCGGCACGCCGGCGCGGCCGACGCTCGCGCAGGTCCGCAACCTGATGGCGCATCCCGCGTTCAATCTGAAGAATCCGAACCGCGCACGCTCGCTGATCTTCAGCTTCTGCGCGGCGAACCCGGCGCAGTTCCACGCGGCGGACGGCTCGGGTTATGCGTTCTGGGCCGAGCAGGTGCTCGCGCTCGACGCGATCAATCCGCAGGTCGCCGCGCGCCTCGCCCGCTCGCTCGAGCTGTGGCGCCGCTTCACGCCGACGCTGCGCGACCGGATGCGCGAAGCGTTGGAGCAGGTCGCGGCCGGCGCGAAATCGCGCGACGTGCGCGAGATCGTCGAGAAGGCGCTCGCATAACGCGCGCGACGCATCGCCTGCCGCTGCGACCAAGCCGGCGCCGCCTCGTTGCGGCGCCGGCTTTTTTATCGGCTCCACACCGGCCAGGCTCGGGCGGGGCCGCCGCACGGGCGCGTCGCGTCCATGTAACCGGACGAAAAAAGGCGGCGGCGCGACGGGCGTGCCGGGTAAAATTGCGGCAATTCAAGGATTCTTTGGCCTTTCGGAGTCTGTCATGTCCATTGCCCGCCGCACCACGCTGTCCAAGTTCCTGATCGAGCAGCAGCGTGAGACCAACAACCTGCCCGCCGACCTGCGGCTGCTGATCGAAGTCGTCGCCCGCGCGTGCAAGGCGATCAGCTACAACGTGTCGAAGGGCGCGCTCGGCGACGCACTCGGCACCGCCGGCAGCGAGAACGTCCAGGGCGAAGTGCAGAAGAAGCTCGACATCCTGTCGAACGAGATCCTGCTCGACGCGAACGAATGGGGCGGCAACCTCGCCGCGATGGCGTCGGAGGAAATGGAAACGTTCTTCCCGATCCCCGCGAACTACCCGCGCGGCGAATACCTGCTCGTGTTCGATCCGCTCGACGGCTCGTCGAACATCGACGTGAACGTGTCGATCGGCACGATCTTCTCGGTGCTGCGCTGCCCGCACGGCAAGCAGGCCACCGAGGAATCGTTCCTGCAACCGGGCACCGAACAGGTCGCGGCCGGCTACGCGGTGTACGGCCCGCAGTCGGTGTTCGTGCTGACGACCGGCAACGGCGTGAACTGCTTCACGCTCGACCGCGAAGTCGGATCGTGGGTGCTCACGCAAAGCAACATGCAGATCCCGGCCGACACGCGCGAGTACGCGATCAACGCATCGAACGCGCGCCACTGGTACGAGCCGGTGCAGCGCTACGTCTCCGAACTGAACGCCGGCAAGGAAGGCCCGCGCGGCGACAACTTCAACATGCGCTGGATCGCGTCGATGGTGGCCGACGTGCACCGCATCCTGAACCGCGGCGGCATCTTCATGTACCCGGCCGACAAGCGCACGCCCGATCGTCCGGGCAAGCTGCGCCTGATGTACGAAGCGAACCCGATGTCGTTCATCGTCGAGCAGGCAGGCGGCGCGGCGACCACGGGCACGCAGCGCATCATGGAAGTGCAGCCGACCGGCCTGCACCAGCGCGTGCCGGTGTTCCTCGGCTCGAAGAACGAAGTCGAGCGCGTGACCGCCTATCACAACGAAGGCAAATAAATTTGCACCGAAGCACTGGACGAAGGCGCGCGACCTCAGTAGAATTGCGCCTTCGCGATGCGGCCCTCACAAGCCGCATCGTAGTGAAGTGAAAGCGGCAAGCCCGCCGGATCGACGGTTTCGCGAAGTAGAAGCAGCAGCAAGCTGAAAAAATTTCGCAAAACCTATTGCCAAGATCTCGGACTTGACCATATAATTTCATTTCTCTGCTGCCGGTGTAGCTCAGTTGGTAGAGCAGCGCATTCGTAATGCGAAGGTCGTAGGTTCGACTCCTATCTCCGGCACCAAGACATAAAGGCCTGACGAGTAATGCTCGTCAGGCCTTTTCTTTTTTCCGACCCACGTTCGTGCAACACCGCGTGCGCCCGTTCTCCCTCTCATTCAGCCTGCTCTACGCAGCCGCGTGATTGCCGCTGCGACACCTTGCCGTGCGCCACGTTGCGGCAGCCGCCGCTCAGCCGGCATCGCTCCCGACACCGCTCTCCTCTCCCACGCACCACGCCCGGTGAGCCGGCGAATCTGCTGGAAAAAGCGTTTAAGCGTGCATAACATTACTTAACGATTCCGACCCGTCTATCGCGTTACATTGCGAAGGCGGCGCGGCGGGTCGCACTGTCGCCTTCAAGCAGCATGCGGCAGAACAGCCGGCGTCCGGTCATTTCGACTCAAACACAAGGAGAGGATCACCATGACTCATGGCTTGATTATGTGGCTCATCATCGGCGCGATCGCCGGCTGGCTCGCCGGCCTGCTGGTCAAGGGCGGCGGGTTCGGGCTGATCGTCGACATCATCGTCGGCATCGTCGGCGCGGTGATCGGCGGCTGGCTTGCCGGGCTGCTCGGCATCAGCATCGGC
This sequence comes from Burkholderia vietnamiensis LMG 10929, assembly GCF_000959445.1. NCBI lineage: Bacteria > Pseudomonadati > Pseudomonadota > Betaproteobacteria > Burkholderiales > Burkholderiaceae > Burkholderia > Burkholderia vietnamiensis. The sequence goes on from NZ_CP009631.1 coordinate 3,189,531, forward strand.
AGCGGCTTCATCGGCTCGGTGATCGTCGCGGTGATCGGCGCCGTGATCCTGCTGTTCGTGATCCGGCTATTCAGGCGCGCGGCCTGACGATCTTCTCGCGCGCCTTCGGGCGCGTTTTCGTTTCTGGCCCACCGAGACGCGGCGCGCAGCCCTTCGCGCGCCGCCGTCCTCGTCAGCGGCCGTTGCCGTGCCGCAGCCAGCCGTCCAGCACGTCGGACGTCAGCAAGCCGCTGCGCGCGTCGCGCACACCGTCGCGGCCGATCCAGACGGTACGCGGCATTTCTCCTCGCCATCCTGCATCGAGCGCCGCGCGCAGCCGCTCGGGCATCGGCTCTGCGTTCGCGTATTGCGCCACTTGCGGCGGCAGGTTCATTTGCGCGAGCGCGTGGGCGAGCGCGGCAGCGCTGTCGTCGTAAGCATCGAGCGCGACCATCGCGAGCCGCACGTCCGGATGCCGGCGCTGCCACGCCACCAGATGCGCGGCGTTCTCGCGACAGTATCCGCAGTCCAGCGACCAGATCTCGACCGCGAGCGGCCGCTCATGCGCACTCGCGTACAGCTTAGCGACCTCGGCCGCACGCAGCGGCTGCAGCTCGCCGGCCCATGCCGGCACGCTCGCGAGCAGCGCGCCGAGCGCCACGATCCACCCTCGCTTCATTGGACGCCCTCCACCGGAATCAGACGATAGCCGTCGTTACGCGTGCGCCACGACACGTAGATGCGGCCCGCATCGTCGAGCAGCTGCGGGTTGTCGCTCGCGCCGGACGTCGACGCGATGTCGCGCGGCGCCGACCAGTGCTCGCCGCGATCGTCCGAGCGGCGCAGCCTGATGTGCATCGTGTCGCCGTCGAACGCCTTCCACGCGAGCCACACGACGTCGCCGCGCGCGACGAGCGCCGCATGCGACGCCTGTTCGGCCGGCGCCGCCGGATTCGCGCCGAACGCCCACGGCGTGCCGCGCGGCCGCCCGTCTGCGTCGATGCGTGAATAGAACACGTCGGCGCGGCCGTCGACCACGCCGAACCACGCGATGTGGCGCGTGCCGTCCGGCGTGATCGCGAGCGCGGGCCCGTGCTCGGGGCACGCGTCGACCCGCCAGTTCGAGAAGGTCGCGCGCAACGGCACGACCGGCTCCGATGCCGCGATCGGCAGCACCGCGAGCGCGTGATCGCGAATCTGCCCGGGAAGCACGTTGCGCCATACGGCCTCGATGCGGCCGGCCGGATCGACGGCCATCGCGATCCGGCAGCATTCGCAGGTGTGGTCGGTCACCTTGCGCTCCGCTTCGAACGACGCGCCGCCGTCGCGCGACACCGCGTAGTAGACGGCCGCGCCGTCGTACGACTGCCCCGCCGCCTTCGCCGCGACGAGATCGCGCTTGTCGATCCACGCGATCGCGATGTTGCCGGCCGGGTCGACGGCCATCATGTCGAAGCGGTGCGTGATCGCCTGACGGTCGCGATGCACGGTGATCGGCACGCTCCACGTCGCGCCGCCGTCGAGCGAACGCGAGAAGCGCACCATCCCCGTGTAGGGCGCATCGAGCGGCATCGACCACGACACGTACACCGCGCGGCCGTCCGGGCTCGTCGCGAGCTTCGGCCGATTTTCCGCGCTGGTGTAGATCGGCTCGGGCATCGCGTTGACGGTGACCGGCGCGGACAGCGTGCGGCCCGCGTCATCCGAGTGCGCGACGACGACGTGCGCGCCTTCTACCCATGCGACCCACAGCCGGTGCCGCGCATCGAACGCCGCGCCGGTGGCGAGCGGCGGCTTCTGCTGCGCCGGCGCCGGCTGCATGCTCATGTGCGCGGCATGCGGATCGGCCGCCTGCGGTGCGGCGTGCGTATCCCGCAGATCGTGCGCGGCGGCGCACGACAGCGTTGCGAGCCACAACGCGCAAGCTGCCGCGAACGATTTCACAGCGACCATTTCAATTCTCCAAAGAAGGTACGGCCCGGGTACGGATGGAACACGTAGTAGCGGCGGTCGGTCACGTTGTCGATGCCGACCGAGGCGCTCCAGTGACGGTCGAAGCTGTAACGGGCCTTCAGATCGACGATCGTGAAGTTGCTGGTGCCGCCGTACACGTCGGGATTCACGTCGCTGTTGTCGAGCGTGTTGAACTGGCGGCCCGAGTAGCGCACGCCGACGCTTCCCAGCCAGTGTTCGTCGAAGCGGTACGACGCGAGCAGGTTCGCGCGCACGCGCGGGATGCGCGGAAAGCGCGACCCCACGTACGCCGGATTCGCGGCATCGGCCAGGATCTGCGCGTTGCTCGCCGACACGTTCGCGTCGATGTCGAGCCCGCGCAGCCCGACGTTGCGGCCGCTGAATGCGAGCTCGACGCCGCGCACGCGCACGCGGTCGACGTTCGAGATATTGGTGACCGTCGTTGCGCCCGACACCGTCGTCTGGCTGTAGATCGAATCGCGCAGGTCGCTCTGGAACACGCTCGCCCGCACCACGCCGACGCCGACGTCGCGCTCGGCCGTGAAATCCCAGTCGATCGCCTTTTCCGGCCGCAGGCCCGGGTTGTTGTTGACGATCGCGTTGTTCGAGATCGTCCCCTGGAACAGCTCGCCGACCGTCGGAAAGCGCGTGCCCGTCGCGAACGACAGCCGGAAGCGCCACACGTCGGTCGCATCCCATTGCAGCGCGACCTTCGGCGACAGCGCATTCGCGCCGCGGTCGGCGTAGCCGAGCGTGGCGCTCCCGTTGCCGAGCGCGCCGCCGTAGGCGTCCCAGCGCTCGTAGCGCAGGCCGAGCGTCGCGAGCCAGCCGGGCGCGAACCGCCACGCGTCCTGCGCGAACAGCGCCTGCGTGCGCGTATCGCCGCGGTAGACGCTCGCGACCGACGTGCTCGGCCCAGCCAGCCAGTCGGCCGTGTTGTACGTGACGTTGCGCAGGAAATAGTTGTCGTAGTGATAGCCGAACGTGAACGTATGACCGTGCACGTCCGGCGCCTCGGCCTTCAGGTCGAGCGTGCGCCAGCCCGTGCCGTTGCCGTCGAACAGCGTCCCCGCACCGCCCTGCGCGGTCGACGCGGCGCGCAGCACGTCGCGCGACACGTCGTAGGCCGACACCACGCCCGACAGCCTCCAGCCGGAATCGAGCCGGCCGTTCAGCCCGAGCGCGTACAGCCAGTTCTCCTGGTCGCCGCGCTGCGGCGCGAATGCGCTTGGCGCGACGGTCATGTTGCGGCCGCCGATCGACACGTTGCCGCCGTACACCGGATTGCCGGCCGCGTCGCGCAGGAAGGTGGCGCCGTGCTGCCGGTAGTGGTTTTCCCAGTGACCGAGCGTGAGGGTCGCATCGACGTGGTCGGTGAACGCATAGCCCATCCGCACCGTGCCGTTGAGCTGCTCGGTCCGCTCGATGTTCTGCGCGCCGACGATCGTGCGCGGCTTGCCGTTGGGCCCGATGTCGGTGGCCGCGCCGGTCACGGGCACCGCCGCGCCGAGCCGCGGGTTGTACGCGGCATTGGGACTCGCATACTGCATCGGCTGGCCATCGTTCTCCAGCCGGTCGAGCGACAGCGAAAACCAGAACCTGCCGATGCGGTTCGCGATTCTCGCCGTCTGATGGTTGCCGCCGAAGCTGTCCGCGAACCCGTAGCCGTCGCGATAGCGCTGCGTGAAGAACTGCGTCGACACCGACGCCTCGAGCCGGTCGGGCTTGCGCGTCGTCAGCAGCACGGTCGAGCCGATCGCGTTGCCCGGATAGAGCGCGGAAAACGGGCCGTACAGCACGTCGACGCGCGCGATGTCGTCGGGGGCGATCAGCGACCAGCGCGGCGGATACGCGTAGCTCGAGCCGAGCAGGTTCGACAGCAGCAGGCCGTCGGCATAGACGAGCCCGCGCGCACTCTGCAGCTCGTTGAAGTCGCGCCCGGCGAACACGCTGTTGCGGTCGCCGATGTAGCGCTTGCGCACCATCAGGTTGGGCGCGTACTTCAGCGCGTCCTCGGTGCTGGTGTTGGTGTGCGAGTCGATCTGCTCGCGCGTGATCGACTCGACGACGGCCGGCGTGTCGGGATCGACGCTTTGGCGCTGGGCGGTGATGCTGACGGCGCTGAGCGTGTCGCCGGTCGGCGTGGGTGCGGGCGTGGGTACGGCAGCGGACGGCACGCCGTCGGCGGACACGCGCGTCGCGCCGGAGGTCGGATCGGCGGACGCGCCGTCGATCGGGGCCGCTTGCGCGAGCGGCCATACGAAAGCGGTCGCGCACGCGAGCGCGAGCCGTCCGCGCGGCGGGCGCGCGGCGAAGGTGAACGACATGGATCAATTCCTGAAAACGTGACCGAATGCCGCAGCACGCGAGCGCACGCAGCGCGCGCGTGAGGCGTGGCGCGCGGAACGCGCCCGCGGGCGGCACGCGCGCCGTCGAGGCGCGCGGACGATATCAATCAGATCGGGACGTATTCAGGCGGGCCGCGCGGCTGCGCGAGTCGGATAGGCTGCCCGGGACGATCGGGCACGACAGGTGCGACGGCCCGGTAGGCGAACGCGCGCACGAAGCCGGGCAAGACAGGCACGCTAGTGGCGAGCGCGACGTTCGACGCGAAGCCCGGGCAGTACACGCAGTGCGGTACGGCGGCATGGTCGAACGACGCCGCGCCCTGCTCGTCGGCGGACGGTGCGAACACGACGCGGTGGGCGCCGGCCGCACTGCACAGCTCGAGCGGAAGCGCGCCGGAACCGCTCGCCGCGACGCGCGCATAGCCGATGACTGGCGACAGTACGTTCAGTACCAGCGCCAGCCAGACGAGGCCGATCCATCGCGTCTTTCGTGTCATCGCGGTCGAGGAAAAAGTGCGCGCGAAGTATAACAAGCGGACCGATCGTTGCCGATCCTGCGCGGCGCAATAGTCGGCATCGGACAGCGCGCGCCAACGCATGTGCCGTTAATACAACAGAGACAAAAACTAACGATTCGCCTCTGGCATAAATCCGAGCGCGAGGTTGATAATTATTGAACCCGCTGGAGAAACGATCATGGATGAAAGACCAACCCGCATGCCGCCGCCCGAGCAAGTGATGAGCCCGGATCCGGAGCCCGTCGGCGTCGAGTTCCTCGCCGAGTTGCCCGAGCACGTCCGGGCATTCTTCGACGAGCAGCACAAGCTCTACGCGCCGAAGTGATCGCGCGTTCCGTTCCGTAACCGTCGCGTGTCGATCGAGATCGTGCGGTTTCTCGCTGCGTTTCGTGCGCAGATCGCTTTGCACCCGGGCTGCAACGGCCTGACGGTGCCGGTTCGGCGCGTCCGCTGAATATCCGCTGTCGCGTCGCTCCGCCGCGCGGCCGTCTTCGTCTATCCTTCTGGTTTTCCCGCCACGGCCCCTGCGGCCACTTCCGAACGTCCCGATGAAACAAGCCATTCGTGCCAGCCTCGCTGTCGCCACGCTGGGTGTCGCATTCCTTTCGGCGCCGCCCGCGGCGCGCGCAGACGGCGACGACACCGCGCTCACCAATCTCGTCGCCCTTGCGTCGCAGCGGCTCGCGCTTGCCGAGCCGGTCGCGCGCTGGAAATGGGCCAACCACCAGGCGATCGAAGACAAGCCGCGCGAAGCCGCGCTGCTCGCGTCGGTGGAAAAGCGCGCGGTCCAAGCCGGCGTCGACGCGGCGGTCGCCCGCACCTTCTTCGAGGACCAGATCGCCGCCAGCAAGGACGTGCAAAACGCGCTGTTCGCCAACTGGCGCGCGACGCGGCCTCCGGAAGGAACGCCACCCGACCTCGCGACCAGCACGCGCCCGGCGCTCGATCAGCTCACGCAGAAGATGCTGGCCGCGCTCGCGCAAGCCGCGCCGGTGCGCGACGCCCCGGATTGCCAGGCACGGCTCGCGCGCAGCATCGCGAACTGGAAGACGCTTACCCGCTACGATTCGACGCGTACGCAGGCGCTCGGCACCGCGCTGTCCCATGTTTGCTCGGCGGGCGGTGCCAGCGCGATCGGCTGACCGGCCGCCACGATCGCAGGCAGCCGCGCGCGATTCTCAGTCGGCGGCCGCGAGCGCCGCCAGCGGGATCAATTGCAGGCCGCGCGCGAGATAGGTCTGCAACAGACGCTGCGTATGGGGCTCGAACGCGCCGTCCGTGCCGTCCGCCGCGAGCCGCGCGGCGGCGTCGAGCGACTCGGCCACGCCGAGGTAACGCCACGCATCGATCACATGAAACAGGCTGCGCTCGCCGTGCGCCTCGAACGCGACCGCGCCGTCGAACGGCCAGGGCGCATCACCGGCACGTACGGCCGCAGCCGTGGGTCGCCGGTTGTATGCCGGGCGCAGGCGCGCGATCCACTGCGCTTCGGCAAGCATCGCGCCCAGCTCGTTGCCGGTCTCCCGCCACTCGACGCGCCGCACCTGCTGCGCGATCCGCATTTCCTTCGACGAGCGCCGCTCGCCGGTCAGCAGCGCACGCAAGCGCTGCCGGACACGCACGCTGCGGCCGACGTACAGCGCTTCGTCGCCCTCGCCGAACAGCGCATAGGCGCCGCATCCGGCCGGCGCGGTATCGAGCCATGCTTCGGTCAAGTCGCCGCCCAGACGGAAGTGGCGCGTCGTACGTGCGATCTGGTCGCGCAAGCGCTCGAGCGGCACGAGCGTGTGTAATTGCCGCCAGAACTGCCAAATCAGGTCCGCATCCGCGAGCGCGCGGTGGCGCGCGGCGGGGACCAGCCCATACCGCTCGATCAGCGCATCGAGGCCATGCCGCGACTCGCGCGGAAACAGCGCGCGCGACAGCTTCACCGTGCATAGCACGTCGGGGTTGAATGCGAGGCCGGCGCGCTCGAATTCTGCGCGCAGAAAACCACGGTCGAAGCTCGCGTTGTGCGCGACGAACAGCTTGCCGTCCAAACGCTCGAACAGCGCCGGCGCGAGCGACGCAAACGACGGCGCGTCGCGCACCATGTCGTCCGAAATACCGGTCAGCTGTTGGATGAACGGCGGGATCGGCTGCCCGGGATTGACCAGCGTCGTCCATGTGGACATGTGGCCCGGACCGATTTCGACTACCCCGATTTCGGTAATGCGATGTTCGGCGGGCGATCCACCAGTGGTTTCGAGGTCGACGAAGACGAGCGGCTGTTCGCTGGCAGGATCGGACGGATAAAGGTCGGACATGAAGAGACGGGAGAAACGATGCTTCCGCGAGTATGCACCGGCGCGGGTGTCGCGGGCCAGTGCAACCGAAATCGATCCGCCCGTCGACCGTTTTCGCGGCCGGAAAAGCAAAAAGCCCCCGCTATGCGGGGGCCGGACGTGATCGGTACTACGCGGCGCGTCAGGCTGCCTGGATATTCGCTGCCTGCTTGCCCTTCGGGCCGACCTTCACCTCGAACGAAACGCGCTGGTTTTCCTTCAACGTCTTGAAGCCTTCCATCCGGATTTCGGAGAAGTGCGCAAACAAATCTTCGCCGCCATTGTCGGATGTAATAAAGCCAAAACCTTTAGCATCGTTAAACCATTTTACGATACCGGTATCCATACCTTCGTTCCCCACTCGTTTAGATCAAAAAAGCTACCATTTATAGCCGCTTCCCGAACACCCGTAACAGCGTGCCGATTCTCAATGGGCGCTGCGTCCGGGGACGGAGTGCTCACTTTATAAATTGGACGATCCAGGCGCGTCAAGCGAATTTTTAACGCCCTCTTTATCAAAATCACATCAATGCCATTGGAATGGGCACACACTCGTCTTCTATTAACTAATTCGCGCCAAAACCCTGTCAATATTACCGGGCATGGATCACCGTTAATCGAAGTGATGAAAAACATACCGGGGTCGAATCATGCCGGTAAAATCCTCGGGGTTTTTTCCGGTTGCGCAAGCCGCGCCACGTTGCGATGCTGGAGTCACGCAATTGGAGGAGAAGGTCATGTGGCTGGACGGAATCAAGCGCTTCGCGAGCCGACTCGCACGCGCACGCCGCAAGTCCCGCGCGCTGGCCGAGTCCCGTGAAGCGCCGTGTGACACCGAGTTCGATCCGACCTGGCACGGCGACCATTGGCAAAACCTGTTGGCGTCGCCGCTGGATGCCCGTCACTACGTGATGGAAGACTGGACCTATACGCCGCCGCAGGCGCAAACCAAAGACGCGGAACCGGCTGCGAGACGCAAGCGACGCTCGTACTCGTAGCGGCGCGGGAGAAGCCGCGGGGAAGGACAGGAACGACGGGCAAAAAAAAGCGCGACTGGGAAGTCGCGCCGACAAAGGTTTGGAGATCTTTTCCGTCAACGAAAAAGTCTGCTTCGGAAAGCAGAGACTGCAGTATAACGAGATTACATCCTTTCATTATCCATGCTCCGCACAAACCTCTATTGCCGATGTGTCAATAATCGGATTGTTTGCGCGGAGGCGTTGGCAGTGTCGCGACGGCGCAACGTCAGTACGCACTGCTGACGACTGCAATCGTATGTTGCGCCGCCGCAATGCCCGGATAATCGGGGCACTCCGCCCGCGCGACGATTCTTGCGCCATCCTAAATACAGTATTGCGGCACGCGCTTCTCTACCGGAGCCACGGCGCTTCATACACTACAAAACGGATTGGTGACTGAGCGGCCGCTGCCCCGCATGTCACGCGTGTACAGCTCGATGGCGATGCACGCGACAGCCCGCTGCGGCTTCGATCGACAACAATCGTTTGGAGACAGATCATGAAAAAGACGCTGATCGTTGCCGCATTGGCCGGCATTCCGGCGATCGCCGCCCATGCGCAAAGCAGTGTCACGCTATACGGGCTGATCGACGCCGGCATCACCTACACGAACAACCAGGGCGGCCACAGCGCGTGGCAGGAAACGAGCGGCTCGATCAACGGCAGCCGCTGGGGGCTGCGCGGTACCGAGGATCTCGGCGGCGGCCTGAAAGCAATCTTCACGCTGGAGAACGGCTTCGGCATCAACAATGGCACGCTGAAGCAGAACGGCCGCGAGTTCGGCCGGCAGGCATTCGTCGGGCTCGCGCATGACGGCTTCGGCTCGCTCACGCTCGGCCGCCAATACGACAGCGTCGTCGATTACCTGGGGCCGCTGTCGCTCACGGGCACGCAGTACGGCGGCACCGAGTTCGCGCACCCGTTCGACAACGACAACCTGAACAACTCGTTCCGGATCAACAACGCCATCAAATACCAGAGCGTGAACTACGGCGGCCTGAAATTCGGCGCGCTGTACGGCTTCTCGAACGCCACGAATTTCGCGAACAATCGCGCATACAGCGTCGGCGCGTCATACAGCTACCTCGGCTTCAACGTCGCGGCCGCTTACATGCAGCTGAACAACAACGTCAACGCGCCGGCGTTCGCAGCGAGCGACCCGGGCGCCGTGGCCGGCGACTGGACCTTCGCGGCCGGCCGCCAGCGTACCTGGGGCGCCGGCCTGAACTACGGCTTCGGCCCGGCGACCGCCGGCTTCGTGTTCACGCAGACCCGCCTCACCGATTCGGCCGGCATCAGCGCCGGACAGTCGGGCGTGTCGCGCGGCATCGCGCTCACGGGCGGCACGCGCTTCAACAACTATGAGGTGAACGGCCGCTATGCGCTGACGCCGGCATTCTCGCTGGCCGGCTCGTACACCTACACCGATGCCCGCCTCGACGGCCAGTCGCCCAGCTGGCACCAGTTCAACCTGCAAGCCGACTATGCGCTGTCGAAGCGCACCGACCTGTATCTGCAAGGGGAATACCAGCGCGTCAACGCGGACGGCTTGGCGATCGGCGCGAACATCAACGGGCTCGGCAGCGCGTCGTCGACGAACAAGCAAATCGCCGTCACCGCGGGTATGCGCCACCGCTTCTGAACCATTGCTGCGGCGATCGCGCCGCCGTCATGGGGGCTGGCCGTGCGGGCGCCGCGGACGTCGATACGCACCGCTGCGACGCCGCACGCCGCTACGCGCTCATGCGTCGTCCCGCGCCGGATAGCGCACGTCGAGCACGTCGATCGGTTGCGGGCCGGCCGGCGTCATCAACGTGACGGTATCGCCGATCTTCGCCTTGATCAGCGCCCGTGCAATCGGCGAGATCCAGCTGACGCAGCCGCGGTCGAGGTCCACCTCGTCGATCCCGACGATCGTCACGGTGTGGTCCTCGCCGTCCGGCGTCGCGTAATCGACGGTCGCGCCGAAGAACACCTGGTCGACGTTCTCCTGCCGGCTCGCGTCGACGACTTCGGCGAGATCGAGCCGCTTCGTCAGGAAGCGGATCCGGCGGTCGATTTCGCGCAGCCGCCGCTTGCCGTAGATGTAATCGCCGTTCTCGGACCGGTCGCCGTTCGACGCGGCCCACGACACGAGGCGCACGACCTCCGGACGCTCGACGTCGATCAGGTTCAGCAACTCGTCCCTGAGCCGCTTGTGGCCGGCCGGCGTGATGTAGTTCTTGGTGCCCGCCGGGATCGCCGGCTGACCGGGGTCGAGATCGTCGTCGTCGCCTTCCGATTCTTTGACAAACGCCTTGTTCATGATGCTGATTCGATACGTGAATGACTGATGCCCCAAGGGTACACGAACGCGGGCATGCAAGATCAGGCGACATTTTTTGCGGATAAGGCTTCCCTTTTTATACAACCCTGCTATACTTCCGCTTCTGCGTGCGGCTGTAGCTCAGTTGGATAGAGTACTTGGCTACGAACCAAGGGGTCGTGGGTTCGAATCCTGCCAGCCGCGCCACCTTTTCGAGGGCCTTCCAAACCGAAGGCCCTTTCAGTTCGAAGCAGTAGTGTTTGTTGTTGCGTGCGGCTGTAGCTCAGTTGGATAGAGTACTTGGCTACGAACCAAGGGGTCGTGGGTTCGAATCCTGCCAGCCGCGCCACTTTTTTGGGGGCCTTCCCATCGCAGAAGGTTCCGACAGTTGAAGCAGTACCGTCTTGCGTGCGGCTGTAGCTCAGTTGGATAGAGTACTTGGCTACGAACCAAGGGGTCGTGGGTTCGAATCCTGCCAGCCGCGCCACCTCAGAAGGGCCTTCCTCCGGGAAGGCCCTTTTTTCTTTTCCGCTCCCTTCTTCGGCTTCCCTTCCGTCGCCCCAAAGAAAACGGCGGCCCGTGGCCGCCGTCTCGACTCGCCGCAACCGTGCAGCGTCAGTAATCCTGGCGCTCGCGCTCGATCCGCATGCCGCCGTCGTGACGCGCATGCGCGCCGTCCTCGGTCGAGCGTTCGCGCATGATCCGCATCACGTCGGGATTGGTGCGCACGCGGCGCATCACGTTCGCGAGATGCAGGCGGTCGCTGACCTGGATGACGAAGCGCAGCACCGTCGACTCGTGCGTCAGATCTTCGTCCATCGCGATATGCACGATGTTCGCGTCGGCCGACGTGATGTCCGCCGCAACGCGCGCGAAGATGCCCTTCGTGTTCTTGACCAGCGCCTTCACCGCGACGTCGAACAGCCTGCCCGGCTGCGGCGCCCATTCGACGTCGATCCAGCGCCCCGGATCGCGCCGGTGGATGCGCTGCGCGACACGGCAATCGGTCGTATGAATCGCCATCCCGAGGCCGATGCCGATATAGCCCATGATCGCATCGCCCGGAATCGGCCGGCAGCATGCCGACAGCTGCACCGACATGCCTTCGGTGCCGGTGATCACGACCGGCGGCGCATGGTGCGCGGGATGGCGCTCGGACTTCGGCAGATCGTCGTCCGCGTCGCGGCCGCTCATCAGCACTTCGATGCGCTTGGCCATCACGGCCGCCACCCGCCGGCCGAGGCCGATGTCCGCGAAGATTTCCTGGCGACTCTTGTTGCCGGTCCACTGGACGAGCTTGTCCCACACCTCCGGCGTCACGTCGGCGAGCGCGAACCCATAACCCTTCAGGCTCTGGTCGACGAGCCGCTCGCCGAGTTGCACCGACTCGTTCAGGCGCATCGTCTTCAGATAGTGACGAATCGCCGAACGTGCCTTGCCGGTGCGCACGAAGCCGAGCCACGCGGGGTTCGGCTTCGAATACGGCGCCGTGATCACCTCGACGATATCGCCGCTCTTGAGCTCGGTGCGCAGCGGCAGCAATTCGTTGTTGATCTTCACGGCCACGCACTGGTTGCCGAGATCGCTGTGGATCGAATACGCGAAGTCGAGCGCCGTCGCGCCGCGCGGCAGCGCCATGATCTTCGACTTCGGCGTGAACACGTAGACGGCGTCCGGGAACAGGTCGATCTTCACGTGCTCGAGGAACTCGCTCGAATCGCCCGCTTCGCTCTGGATGTCGAGCAGCGACTTCAGCCACTGGTGCGCGCGCTTCTGCACGTCGTTCAGATCGGCGCCGCCGTTCTTGTACAGCCAGTGGGCGGCCACGCCGGCCTCGGCGATCTCGTGCATCTTGCGCGTGCGCACCTGGAACTCGATCGGCGCGCCGAACGGGCCGACGAGCGTCGTGTGCAGCGACTGATAGCCGTTGATCTTCGGGATCGCGATGTAGTCCTTGAACTTGCCGGGCACCGGCTTGTACAGCGCATGCAGTGCGCCGATGCACGTGTAGCAGTCGAGCGGGTTGTCGACGACGACGCGAAAGCCGTACACGTCGAGCACCTGCGAGAACGACAGCTGCTTGTCGCGCATCTTGCGGTAGATGCTGTAGATGGTCTTTTCGCGGCCGGTGATTTCCGCGTCGATCTTCGCGTCGGTCATCGCACGCTGCGCGGCCTCGAGGATCTTGCTGATCACCTCGCGACGATTGCCGCGCGCGGCCTTCACGGCCTTCTCGAGCGTCGCGTAGCGATGCGGGTTGAAGTTCGCGAAGCTCATGTCCTGCAGCTCGCGATACGTGTTGTTCAACCCGAGGCGGTGCGCGATCGGTGCGTAGATGTCGAGCGTCTCGCGCGCGACGCGGCGGCGCTTTTCCATCGGCACCGCGCCGAGCGTGCGCATGTTGTGCAGCCGATCGGCGAGCTTGACGAGGATGACGCGCACGTCGCGCGCCATCGCGAGCAGCATCTTGCGGAAGTTTTCCGCCTGCGCTTCCTCGCGGCTGCGGAATTCCATCTTGTCGAGCTTCGACAAGCCATCGACCAGTTCCGCGACCTTCGGGCCGAACCGTTCGGCCAGCTCGCTCTTGGTCACGCCCTGGTCTTCCATCACGTCGTGCAGCAGCGCGGCCATCACGGCTTGCGCGTCGAGCTTCCAGCCGGCGCAGATTTCCGCGACGGCGACCGGATGAGTGATGTAGGGTTCGCCGCTCTGGCGATATTGACCGAGGTGGGCTTCGTCGCTGAAGTGGAACGCCGCCTTGACCTCTTTGATTTCGTCCGGACCGAGATACTCGGCAAGCGCGGTCGTCAGATTCGCGATCGAAACGACGCCGTGCTTGCGAGGCTGCTCCGGTGTGGCGGTCGGCCCGAACAGATGCCGGAAGGATTGTTCGAGGACCGCGTCGATGTACTGGCGCGCAGGCGACTGGGCCGTGACTTCGGTGGTCGAATCCGCGGAGGCGGACGATGGGGTGGTGCTCATATTCGCCTCCAGGTCGAGTCGTTGCGCGCGTGCACTACATGGCTGGAACGGGCCGGATGCGCGTTACACCGGCACCTTCTTCAGCATCTCGACGCCGACCTGACCGGCAGCGATTTCGCGCAGCGCGACGACCGTCGGCTTGTCGCGGCTTTCGATCTTCGGCGTATGGCCTTGCGCGAGCTGCCGCGCGCGGTAGGTGGCGGCGAGCGCCAGTTCGAAGCGGTTGGGGATTTGCTTCAGGCAGTCTTCGACGGTAATGCGAGCCATGTTGGAAATTCCTTCTGAATATAGTCGTTATTCTACCTTATGTCCCTCTACCCTCGCGTCATTCCGCGTGGGGCAGATGGATGCCGAGTTCGATGAACAGCTCCGCATGTCGCGCGTACTGCGAACCAAAACGCAGGCGCGTCGCCGCGACGATGCACTCCAGTTCCGCGAGCGCACGATCGAAATTCTCGTTGATCACCACGTATTCCGCTTCGGACGCGTGCGCCATCTCGCTGCCGGCCGCGAGCAGGCGGCGCGTGATGACGTTCGGCTCGTCCTGGCCGCGCTTCTTCAGACGCTCCTCGAGCGCATCGAGCGACGGCGGCAGGATGAAGATGCCGACCGCGTTGTGAAACTGCCGCTTCACCTGCTGCGCGCCCTGCCAGTCGATCTCGAGCAGCACGTCGTGGCCGCTCGCCATCTGCTCCTCGATCCACACGCGCGACGTGCCGTAGTAGTTGCCGTGCACTTCCGCGCTTTCGAGGAATTCGTGCGCGGCGTGACGCGCGCGGAAATCCTCGACGGTGGTGAAGTGATAGTGCTGGCCGTCCTGCTCGCCCGGGCGCGGCTTGCGCGTCGTGTACGAAATCGACAGGCAGATGTCGCTGTCCTTCGACAGCAGCGCGTTCACGAGCGTCGACTTGCCGGCGCCCGACGGCGCGATGACCATGAACAGGTTGCCGGGATAGACGCCGCCGTGCAGCGCATGCGACGCGTGGCCGTCGCGATGGGAATCGGTCATGACAGCCTCCGCCGGGCCGCCCCCTCGGGGGGCAGCGAACGTAGTGAGCATGGGGATCGTTTCATCTCTGTTACTCCAGGTTTTGCACTTGCTCACGCATCTGCTCGATCAACAGCTTGAGCGCCATCGATGCGTCGGCGAGCTCCTTCGCCGCCGCCTTCGAGCCGAGCGTGTTCGCTTCGCGATTCAGTTCCTGCATCATGAAGTCGAGACGCTTGCCGACGCGGCCGCCCTTCTCGATCACATGACGCGTTTCGTTCAGGTGCGCGGTGAGGCGCGACAGCTCTTCCGCGATGTCGATGCGGATGCCGTACATCGTCACTTCCTGACGAATGCGCTCCGCCGCTTCCTCGCGCGTGACGATCGTCGCGCTGCCTTCCGGCGCCGCGAGGCCAAGCGCTTCCTGCAGCCGCTCGACGATCTTCTGCTGATGTTTCGCGATCAGCTCCGGCACGAGCGGCGTGATGCGCGCGACGATCGCCTCCATTTCGGTGACGTTCGACAGCAGCATCGTCGCAAGTTGCGCGCCTTCGCGCGAGCGCACCACGACCAGCTCGCCGATCGCTTCCTTGCCGCACGCGAGCACCGCGTCGCGGATCGCGTCCGCCGACACGCCGCTCTCGGCCAGCACGCCGGGCCAGCGCAGGACTTCACCGGCGCGCAGGCGGCCGACGCCCGGGAACGCATCGAGCACGGAGCGCTCGAGCTCGGCGAGCTGGCCGAGCGCCGTCTGGTTCAGCGCGCCCGCGCCGATGCTCTGCTCGCCGCGCTGCAGGTTGATACGGACGTCGACCTTGCCGCGCGACAGCTTGTTCATCAGCATTTCGCGCAGCGCCGGCTCGCATGCGCGCACGTCGTCGGGCATCCGGAAATTGAGGTCGAGGAAACGCGAGTTCACGGTGCGCAGTTCGACCGACACGCTCGCGCCGCCGTTGCCGGCAGCCGTCGCGAGTTCGCGCGTCGCGCTCGCATAGCCCGTCATGCTGTAGATCATGGTTCGTCTCGCCGTGGGTGTGCCCGGATCGGGCGGGAATAAGTCGAGGCGCCCGGCGCATTGCAAGGCGCGGGGCGGGAAGCGCGCATTATCCCATTTTTGCGCGCGACCCCGCCGGGCAAGGCCGCCGTTCGGCGCTAAAATCGGGGTTTCCTCTTCCGTGCCCGATTCCCGATGACGTCATCCCTGTCCCGCCCGAGCGGCCGTCGCGCCGACGAACTGCGCAAGGTCGCCCTCACGCGCCACTACACGAAACACGCCGAAGGCTCGGTGCTCGTCGAATTCGGCGATACCAAGGTGATCTGCACGGCAAGCGTCGTGGAACGCGTGCCCGAATTCCTGCGCGAGCGCGGCCAGGGCTGGCTGACCGCCGAATACGGGATGCTGCCGCGCGCGACGCACACACGCAGCGATCGCGAAGCGGCGCGCGGCAAGCAGACGGGCCGCACGCAGGAGATTCAGCGCCTGATCGGCCGCGCGCTGCGCGCGGTGTTCGATCTGGAAGCGCTCGGCCCGCGCACCATCAACATCGACTGCGACGTGATCCAGGCCGACGGCGGCACGCGCACGGCGAGCATCACCGGCGCGTTCGTCGCCGCGCACGACGCCGTGTCGAAGCTGATCGCGGCCGGCAAGCTCGCGCGCTCGCCGATCACCGATCACGTCGCGGCGATCTCGGTCGGCGTGTACGAAGGCGCGCCCGTGCTCGACCTCGACTACGCGGAAGACTCGCGCTGCGACACCGACATGAACGTCGTGATGACGGGCGCCGGCGGCTTCGTCGAAGTCCAGGGCACCGCCGAAGGCGTGCCGTTCTCGCGCGCCGAAATGAACGCGCTGCTCGACCTCGCGCAAGCCGGCATCGGCCGGCTCGTGCAGCTGCAGAAGGACGTTCTGGGCGCCGACCATGTCTGACGATCGCACTGCCGCGCCGCTGTCGCGCATCGTGCTCGCGTCGAACAACGCCGGCAAGCTGCGCGAATTCGCGGCGCTGTTCTCGACGGTCGGCATCGAGATCGTCCCGCAGGGCGAACTGGCCGTGCCCGAGGCCGACGAGCCGTTCGGCACGTTCATCGAGAATGCGCTGACCAAGGCGCGCCATGCGGCGCGCCTCACCGGCCTGCCGGCGATCGCCGACGATTCCGGCCTGTGCGTGCGCGCGCTGCGCGGCGCGCCGGGCGTCTATTCGGCGCGCTATGCGCAGCGTGCCGGCGGCGCTCGCGGCGACGCGGCGAACAACGCGCATCTGGTCGAGCAGCTGCGCGGCGTCGACGACCGCCGCGCCTACTATTGCTGCGTGCTCGCGCTGGTGCGTCATCCGGACGATCCCGAGCCGCTGTTCGCCGAAGGGCGCTGGCTCGGCGAGATCGTCGACACCCCGCGCGGCGAGCACGGCTTCGGCTACGACCCGTATTTCTACGTGCCGGCGCTCGGCGCCACGGCCGCCGAGCTCGAGCCGTCCGTGAAGAACACGCACAGCCATCGAGCGCTTGCGCTCGACGCGCTGCTCGCGCGGCTCGCAGAGGAAACCGCATGATCGTCTACGTCACGCCTTCGCAACCGGAGGCCGCATGAGCCAGGCGGCGCAAACCGGCGCACGCGTCGTCGCAACGTTCACGTCGCCCGGGCAGGTGCGGCTCACGTCGCTACCGCCGCTCGCGCTGTACGTGCATTTTCCGTGGTGCGTGCGCAAGTGCCCGTACTGCGATTTCAATTCGCACGAATGGAAAGGCGAGCGCTTCCCGGAAACCGAGTATCTCGACGCGCTGCGCGCCGATCTCGAGCAGGCGCTGCCGCTCGTGTGGGGCCGCCAGGTGCATACGGTGTTCATCGGCGGCGGCACGCCGAGCCTGCTGTCGGCGGCCGGCCTCGACCGGCTGCTGTCCGACGTGCGCGCGCTGCTGCCGCTCGACGCGGATGCCGAGATCACGCTCGAGGCGAACCCCGGCACGTTCGAAGCGGCGAAGTTCGCGCAGTTTCGCGCGAGCGGCGTGAACCGCCTGTCGGTCGGCATCCAGAGCTTCAACGAAGGTCATCTGAAGGCGCTCGGCCGCATTCACGACACGGCGCAGGCGCGCGCGGCCGTCGAGATCGCCGCGCAGACCTTCGACAACTTCAACCTCGACCTGATGTTCGCGCTGCCCAACCAGACGCTCGCCGAATGCCGCGCCGACATCGAGACGGCGCTGTCGTATGCGCCACCGCATCTGTCGCTCTATCACCTGACGCTCGAGCCGAACACGCTGTTCGCGAAGTTCCCGCCGGTCGTGCCGGACGACGACGCGTCGGCCGACATGCAGGAATGGATCCACGAGCGCACGGCCGAGGCCGGCTACGGCCGCTACGAGGTGTCCGCGTATGCGAAGCCGAATCATCAGTGCAAGCACAACCTGAATTACTGGCGCTTCGGCGACTATCTCGGAATCGGCGCGGGCGCCCACACGAAGCTGTCGTTCCCGAACCGGATCCTGCGCCAGGCGCGCTACAAGCATCCGGCCACCTTCATCGAACAGGCGATGGCCGGCACGCCGGTGCAGGAAGAACGCGAAGTGGGCGCGCGCGACCTGCCGTTCGAGTTCATGCTGAACACGCTGCGGCTCGTGGAGGGCTTTCCGGTGCACAGCTTCGCCGAACGCACCGGCCTGCCGATGGGCACGATCGAGCCGGCGCTGAACGAAGCGGAACGCCGTGGGCTCATCACGCGCGACTTCACGCAGATCGCGCCGACGCCGCTCGGCCAGCGCTTTCTCAACGACCTGCAGGAATTGTTCCTGCGCGACGATTGACGCGGAACGACGCGGCATTTCGGTTACAATGCACGCCTCGCGTGGAAGCGTGGCCGAGCGGTTTAAGGCACCGGTCTTGAAAACCGGCGACGGGAAACTGTCCGTGAGTTCGAATCTCACCGCTTCCGCCAGGAAATTCGCCAAACCCCGTCCATTCATCGAATGACGGGGTTTTTGTTTGTGTCCGCGGCGTTTGCACGCGCAGCGCCGCAACGCGCCGACGCGCGCCGCCGGATGCCGTTACAATCCGGCGCTCCGAATCGCGAAACGGGACACCCACGTCATGAAACCCTTCATCGCCTCCTCGCTCGTCGCGCTGCTGGCCACGGTCGGCACGCATGCGGCGGCTGCCGATTCCGCCTCCGACGCCGACGCGCAAACGCCGTCGTGCGCGATCGCGTACGTGAAAGGCGTCGGCGGCTCGCCGCGCAGCCTGCGCGAATATCTGGCGAGCCCGACGCCGTACAACTACCTGAAGGAAAACGAGCTGCAGTGCAAGGTGTCGGACGACGGGCGCGCATCGAACTGCACCGGCGTGACCTACATCCGCAACGAGCAGGTCAGCGTGTACGACGATTCCGACCCGGCGACGCTGACGGTCGTCGCCCCGGTGGAGCTCGATCACGGCCAGAAATATCCGGTGATCCTCGTCATTCAGCGCAAGGACGCGCGCTGCGCCCGTTGAGCGGCGCTGCCGCGGGATCGTGGCGGGTGTGAGAACGACTGCGAGCCGCTTCGTGCAGCGAAGGCCCACTACACGCAACACTGACGACCCGCGCCGCCATCGCCTAGAATTCGATCAGCACGGCGACACGACCGCCGCCGCGACTCGCTGCCGCCCGCACCATCCCCGCGCGCGGCACATGGAGAGCGCCATGACCGAACTGTCGACCGCGACCGATCACGTCGATTACGAAGGCTTCGAAATTCATGTCGTGCCCGGCCTCGCGCCCGGCAGCGACGCGCGTTATACCTACACCGGCTATGTGTGCCATCCGGGCGTGAATCCCGCCCTGCCCGATCATGCGGTGGCCTTCCATGCCGACGGCGAAGAGAACTTCGCGAGCCTCGACGAAGCGGTGCGCGAAGCCGTGCACATCGGTAAAAGCATCGTCGACGGCACACATCCGGATCTGTCCGTTCTGGCGCTCGTGACGCACGGCTACTGAACGCGTTCGGCCGTGGCTGCATCCGCCGCGTCGAATCGCGACGTGGCCCCGGCGCCGCACCGGTTGCCGTTATCCGCGCATCGCGACGGCGCGTTTCGCGCGCTATGCGTTTCCCCGGATAACACGCCGCGCGCGGACGCCTATCATTTTTGTATCGTCACCCTCCGGCACTTCCCCATGCGCTCCGTTCTCCGCCCGTGCGCCAGCCGGCGGCGTATTGCCGTGCTCGTCGCCATCCCGCTGCTCGCCGCCTGCACGATCACGCCGCCGCCGTCGCTGCACTCGGTGCTGACGATCCCGTCGGTCGTGCGCAGCGCGAACCTCGACCAGTATCGCGTCGAAGTCGCGCGGTGCGTGGCCGACCACAACCCGTCGGGCGTGTCGCGCGGCACGCCGCAGGCGATGCTGCGCTCGCTCGTCGTCGTCGCGTTCACCGTCGATCGCGGCGGCCGCGTCGTCAATGCTTCCGTCTATCGCAGCAACGGCGACAGCGAGGCCGAAGCCCTTGCGCTGGCGTCGCTGCGCCGCTCGGCGCCGCTGCCTCCTCCGCCGCCGAAACTGCTCGACGGCAACGGCCGGCTGGAGATACTGGAAGGCTGGCTCTTCAACGACGACGGCCGCTTCGCGCTGCAGAGCACCGCGTCCGCGCAGGCGCAATCGCTCGATTGAACCGTCGGCACTCCGCACTTACCGCTCCGCGGCCGCGCTCGCTATAATTTTTCGCCATTGCGCGGCCATCCCGCCGCGCACGCGTTCGCACGCCGCATCCGGCACGCGAGCCGATCACGCCGGCATCCGGCGGCGGCGGCCTATCCGTCTCCATCGTCGAACGGCGGGCGATGCCCGCGCCACGACACGCGGCGCGCAACGCCACCGCGTCATCCGCTCGGCCGCGCCCGGCTGCGCCAGTCCGCGCTCGCCGCGGCCGAACACCCCAACGATAAAACGGAGACATCCATGTCCGCATTCCCCCCGGCCGTTGCACGCGCAACCGGCTCGGCCGGCGCCGTCAGCCATCGGCGCATCGTGTTCGCGAGCTTCATCGGCACCGCGATCGAGTTCTACGATTTCTACGTGTATGCGACGGCCGCGGCGCTCGTGATCGGGCCCGTGTTCTTCCCGCACGGCTCCGCGACCGCGCAGGCGCTGTCGGCGTTCGTGACGTTCGGCATCGCGTTCATCGCGCGGCCGATCGGCTCGTTCCTGTTCGGTCACTTCGGCGACCGCATCGGCCGCAAGTCGACGCTGGTCGCGTCGCTGCTCGTGATGGGCATTTCGACCACCGCGATCGGCTTCGTGCCGGGCTACGACACGATCGGCACGCTCGCGCCGGTGCTGCTGTGCGTGCTGCGCTTCGGCCAGGGCATCGGCCTCGGCGGCGAATGGGGCGGCGCGGCGCTGCTCGCGACCGAGCACGCGCCGCCCGGCAAGCGCGGCTGGTTCGGGATGTTTCCGCAACTGGGCCCGTCGGTCGGCTTCCTGATGTCGAACGGGCTGTTCTTCGCGCTCGCGCTGTCGCTGTCGGACGAACAGTTCCGCAGCTGGGGCTGGCGGATTCCGTTCCTGGTCAGTGCGGTGCTCGTCGCGGTGGGCCTGTACGTACGACTGAAGATCGCCGAGACGCCGGCCTTCCAGGCCGCGCTCGAGCGCGACGAACGCGTGCGCGTACCGGTCGCGACGCTGATCTCCCAACACTGGCAGCCGACGCTGCTCGGCGCGCTCGCGATGGTGGTCTGCTACACGCTGTTCTATATCTCGACGGTGTTCTCGCTGTCGTACGGCGTGTCGGCGCTGCATATTCCGCGCCAGAGCTTCCTCGGTCTGCTGTGCTTCGCCGTCGTGTTCATGGGGCTCGCGACGCCACTGTCGGCATGGGCGGCCGACCGCTTCGGGCGCAAGCCGGTGCTGGCCGCGGGCGCGATCGCCGCGCTGCTGTCCGGCTTCGCGATGGAGCCGCTGCTCGGCAGCGGCTCGATGCCGCTCGTCGCGCTGTTCCTGACGCTCGAGCTGTTCCTGATGGGCGTGACGTTCGCGCCGATGGGCGCGCTGCTGCCCGAGTTGTTCCCGACCAACGTCCGCTACACGGGCGCCGGCGTCGCGTACAACCTCGGCGGGATCCTCGGCGCGTCGATCGCGCCGTACATCGCGCAGCTGCTCGCCGCGCGCGGCGGCCTGTCGTGGGTCGGCGGCTATGTGTCGGTCGCGGCGGCACTGAGCCTGATCGGCGTGCTGCTGATGCGCGAAACCCGCGACGCATCGCTCGTCTGAACTCCGGGACAGCCCCCGTTGTACGGCGCGCGGCGCTGCCTATACTCGGAGCCGGGCGCACCGCGCCCGGAACTTCTCCATCTCAAGGAGGCGCCGCGATGAACGTCCATCTGAACAACGCCGACCTCGTGCTGATCCTCGCGCTCGCGCTCGGCAGCGCGCTGCTGCTCGCCGCGCGCTTTCGGCCGCAAAGCTGGCGCGGGCTGCTCGTCGAAGCCTTGCTGGCGAATCTGGCCGCGATCGCGGCGGTGGTGACGGTCGAAGCGTTGCTCGCGTGAAGCGCTCGCGCGCACAGCGGCGTCGATAGCCCCGTCAGGCCGTCAAGCGCACACGCCGCGCGCCATGCGCCGGGCCGACCGCATCGATCGCGTCGAGCACCTGCGCAACCGACGGCGGCGCACCGGGCTCGCCGATCGACAGCGCGTGCGGCGCGCCGCCGATGCCGCAATGGTGCCGCGACGTCGCGACGAAGATCATCACGGTCGGGCGCTTCAATGCGTGCGCCATATGCACGAAGCCGGTGTCGACACCGACCACGAGCGTCGCCAGACCGATCGCCGCGCCCAGTTCGCGCACGGACATCGCGGGCAGCACGATCGCGCCGGGCGCCCGCGCGGCGATCTGCTGCGCGTCGTCGTGTTCGGCCGGCGATCCCCACGGCAGCAAGACGCGCACGCCGCGCGCGATCATCTGCGTGGCCAGCGCGGCCCAGTGATCGGCCGGCCATTGCTTGTCCGGATTCGACGTCGCATGAAACAGCAGCACGAACGGCGTGCCGTCGGTCAGCGCGGCCGGCAGGCGCGCGTCCTGCGGCGCGACGATCCCGTGATCGGCGAGGCCTTCGGGGACATAGCCCAGCGCCTCGCCGGCGCTCACGCGCATCCCGTGCCACGCGTCGCAGTCCGGCCGCGGGCCGAAGCGATGCGAGTACGCGAAGCGGGCGCCCGTCTCGCCGAGATCCTGGGTCTGGTAGCCGACGCGGCGCGCCGCGCGCGCCAGCGCCGAGATGATCGCGCTCTTGTAGACGCCGTGCAGATCGATGACCGCATCGTAGCGATGCGCGCGCAACGCGCCGATCGACGCGGAGATCGCCTTGAAGTCACCGCCGTTGCGCAGCTTCTTGAAACGCCGCAGCGGCGCGCACAGCACGTTGCTGACGCCGGGGTGCCAGCGCACGACTTCGGCGCAGGATTCGTCCACGGCCCAGTCGACCGCCACACCGGGGAACGCACGATGGAGGTCCGCGACGACAGGCAACGTCTGGACGACGTCGCCGAGCGAGGTCACTTTTACGATGAGGATGCGTTTCACTTTTCTTGTGGGGAATGGCCGGCCATTTCGCCATGCTAACGACGCTTGGCGGCCCCACACATTACACCAACATTACATTTGCAACAAAATGCGTCGGTTTCGTAAAGTTTTGTCATGCGCCCATGGCATCCGAATCTTCCTATAATGCGTCTTTGCCCTGCCGGCCGACGCCGATGCAACGCTCAGAGCTTCCCGCCCCGCTTTCCCGTCTGTTTCCGTTCCTCACCCGACGCTCGCTGCGAATCTGGCGCCAGTTCGGCGTCTTCTGGCTCGGCGCCATCGCCGTCGGTCTCGTGGCCGTGCTGTATGCGCGGCTGATCGACTGGGGTTACGACACGTTCCGCACGATGCGCGAGCACGCCGCCTGGCTGCCGCTGCTGCTGACGCCGTCGATCGCCGCGGCGTCCGCGTGGATCACCCGCCGCTTCTTCCGCGGCGCCGAGGGCAGCGGGATTCCGCAAGTCATCGCCACGCTGCATGCGAGCCCGCGCGCATTCGGCTCGCGGCTGCTGACGCTGCGCATCCTGTTCGGCAAGGTGCTGGTTTCGTTCCTGGGGATCCTGGGCGGCTTCACGATCGGCCGCGAGGGCCCGACCGTGCAGGTCGGCGCCGCGCTGATGTTCAACCTGCGGCGCCTCTATCCGCGCTCGAACGCACAAATCGAACGGCAGCTGGTGCTCGCCGGCGCGGCGGCCGGCCTGTCCGCGGCGTTCAACACGCCGCTCGCCGGTATCGTGTTCGCGATCGAGGAACTCACGCGCAGCTTCTCCGCGCGCGCAAGCGGCGTGCTGATCACCGCGATCATCCTCGCCGGCGTCGTCGCGTTGGGCGTGAACGGCAACTACACGTACTTCGGCACGATCAACGCCGGCCAGCATTTCCCGAAGATGCTGGCGGTCGCCGTGCTCGTCACCGCGATCGTGACGGGCATCGCCGGCGGCCTGTTCAGCTGGCTGCTGCTCAACACCGGACGCTGGCTGCCCGCGCGCCTGCTCGTGCTGTATCGCGAGCGCCCGATCGCGTTCGCCGCGCTGTGCGGGTTCGTGATCGCCGTCGTGGGCATCGCGTCGGGCGGCACGACGTTCGGCAGCGGCTATGCCGAGGCACGCGGGCTGCTCGACGGCCACGAGCAGCTGTCGGTGTTCTATCCATTTCTGAAGATGGTGTCGATGGTCGGGTCGTACCTGCCCGGCATCCCGGGCGGGATCTTCGCGCCGTCGCTGTCGATCGGCGCGGGGTTCGGCAACCTGCTGCACCTCGCGTTCGGCAACATGAGCCTGCCGATGCTGATCGCGCTCGCGATGGTCGGCTACCTCGCGGCGGTCACGCAATCGCCGATCACGTCGTTCGTGATCGTGATGGAGATGATCAACGGCCACGCGCTCGTGATTTCGCTGATGGCGACCGCGCTGGTGTCGAGCCGCATCGCGCGCTTCTTCGCCCCGCCGCTCTATGAAACGCTCGCGGAGCGCTATCTCGCGCCGCCGGCCGCCGCACCGTCCGCTACGGCACCGGCGGCGGCTGCCGCTGCGGCTGCGACCGCAAGCGGCGTCACGGAGCCGCAGGATGCGCCCGCCGATCCGCTCGACACGCTGCGCGAAGAAGACGGCGACGCAGAGGTCGCGACGCAGGCGCAGGCGCAGTCATCCGGATCGGCACCCGCAGCCGGCCACGACGCCGCGCACGCCTCTGCGGCACGGCCCGATGCCGACTCACCGGCGTCGACGGCGGCCGACCCGCGCGGCCCTCAGTAGATCACCACCGGCGCAGGCCGATAGTAAATCGGCCGGGCCGGCACGACGATACAGCCGGCGAGCGCGATGGCGACGAGCGCAATCGCGATGGCGGTTCGTTTCATCGCAGCCCCCGGTCAGGCCCAGTGGCCGCGCGTCCAGAACCAGTTCGGCCCGCGCTGATCCCAGTGGCCCGGCACCCAGTGCATGCCGATACGCTCGGCTTCCCAGTGGCCGCCGATCCAGACGTAACGGCCATGCTCCCAACGCCAGTGACCGCGCTCCCACACGTAGCCGACGCGCGCGTCCGGCACGACCTCGTAGCGAACCGGCGGCGGCGCGTTCGGCGCGACGACGACGATCTGCCCGGCCGGCATCGCGACCGGCTCCGCGACGACCATCCGGCCCGACGGCACCATCAGCGGCGCGCCGACGAGAATCTCGTCCGCGCGCGCGGCGAGCGGCGCGACGACGGCCGACAGGCCCGCGACGCACAAGGCCAGCGAAACGATACGGCGTTGAACAGTAGAGACAGCCATCACAACCTCCTGATTGACGAATGACGCGAGCGTATTCGTTCAATGCGGGAGGCCGGCGAGCGGCCGACAGGCGCCGTGTTACGGCGTGCCCGAAAGTGCAACAGGGCGTAAGACGCGCACGGCGGCGTGGCGCCGCCGTGCGGAGAGGGACCGAACAGCTCAGGCTTGCGGAATCTCGATCTTCACTTCGAGCACTTCGAGATCGTCCTGACGCTCGAGGCTCACGCGGATGTCGTCGTTCGAAATCTGCACGTACTTCGAAATGACCGCGACGAGTTCCTTCTGCAGCGCCGGCAGGTAATCGGCCGGCGGACGGCCGCCGACCCGCTCGTGCGCGATGATGAGCTGCAGGCGCTCCTTCGCGACCGACGCGGACTTCTTCTTCTCACCGAGGAGAAACGAAAGAATGGACATGGGCGGCCTCCGTTACTTGCTGCCGAAGAGGCGCTGCAGCAGGCCCGGCTTCTGGTAATCGGTGAAGCGCAGCGGCTTGTCCTCGCCGAGGAAGCGCGCGACGACGTCCTTGTACGCTTCGGCGACGTCGGTGCCGTCGATATGGACGGCCGGCAAGCCCTGGTTCGATGCGTGCAGCACGGCTTCCGACTCCGGCACCACGCCGATCAGCTTGATGCGCAGGATCTCGCTGATGTCCTCGAGCGACAGCATTTCGCCTTCGCTCACGCGCTTCGGGCTGTAGCGGGTGATCAGCAGATGCTCCTTGATCGGCTCCTTGCCTTCGGTCGCGCGCTTGGTCTTCGACGACAGGATGCCGAGGATGCGGTCCGAGTCGCGCACCGACGACACTTCCGGGTTCGTGACGATCAGCGCTTCGTCGGCGAAGTACATCGCGTGCAGTGCACCGGCCTCGATACCGGCCGGCGAGTCACAGACGATGAATTCGAAGTCCATTGCGGCCAGGTCGTTCAGCACCTTCTCGACGCCGTCACGCGTGAGCGCATCCTTGTCGCGCGTCTGCGACGCCGGCAGGATGAACAGGTTCTCGCACTTCTTGTCCTTGATCAGCGCCTGGTTCAGGTTCGCTTCGCCCTGGATCACGTTCACGAGGTCGTACACGACGCGACGCTCGCAGCCCATGATGAGATCGAGGTTGCGCAGGCCGACGTCGAAGTCGATCACGGCCGTCTTGTGGCCGCGCAGCGCAAGGCCGGACGCGAAGCTGGCGCTCGTCGTCGTCTTGCCTACGCCGCCCTTGCCCGAAGTCACCACGATGATTTTTGCCATTTACCCAATACCCTGTGTTCGTCAATGAGAGCCGATCGATCCGGAGCGCAGCGCGTGAATCACGTCAGGCGCAGCGGTTCGATCATCAGTTTTTCCTCTTCGAGCCGGATCTGCACCGCTTTACCCAGTATGTCGGCGGGCAACGGGTTCTCGGTGGTTCGATAGATACCCGCGATCGAAATCAGTTCCGGCTCCAGACACGTGCAGAAAATGCGCGCATCGTGGTTGCCGTGCACGCCCGCGAGTGCGCGGCCGCGCAACGGCGCGTAGATGTGGATGTTGCCTTCCGCGATGATCTCGGCGCCGTGGCTGACCGGCGCGAGCACCACGAGGTCCCCTTTCGCGTAAATCTGCTGCCCCGAACGCAGCGGCCGGTCGATCACCAGCGTCTGCGCACCCGTCGTGGGCGCGCTCGGTGCGAGCTCCGGCGCCGGTTCCGGCACCGCTTCCGCTGCCGCCGCAGCGACAGGCGGCTCGGCCTCGTCGGCCGGCTCCGGCTTCGCCGTGGCCCCGCGGCGATCGCGCGCCTCGAGCAACGGCAGGCCGGCTTCGGCCGCCCACGCCTGCGACGCCTGCGCGACGACACCCACCGGACGCATCCGCACGTCGTTCAGCATCTGGCGAATGTCCGAGAGCGCGACGCGTTCGCCCTCCGCCAGGCGGCGGACGTCGATCGCGACGACGTCGTCGGCGAAAAATTCGGGAGTCGCTTCGAAGCGCTTGACCAGTTCGGCACGCAACGCATCGAGATCGGTCGTCTTCACGGTGAACAGCAACGTATCGACCGATCCGCTGCGCAGCTCGAAGAATGGCGATTTTTTAAGCGACATGGACACTCTGCAAAAATTTTTTGCGTATTTTACAGGCGTCCAAGCGGCCGGCCATTATTTTTGGGCGACCTGGCAAGCGGTATCGCAAGGCGCGCGCGACCAGCGCGCGGACAGCGGGACGCGTACACGGGCCTTCGTCGCTCGGCGCGGGCCCGCACCGGCGCGCGTCACGGTGTATCGATGTGGGATACGAACAACGACTTCATCGCGCCGGGCATCCGCGCGACCGGCGCGTGCTCGCCCGTGTTGCCGAAGCCGGCGCGCTCGTAGAAACGGATCGCGTCGCGGTTCGCATCGGCAATCCATGCGTAGATGTCCCGCGCGCCGCGCTCGGCCAGCCAGCCGGTGGCGGTTTCGAGCAGCAGCACGCCGCCGCGCAGGTGACGCACCGCGTGCGCGACCCACAGCTCGCTGACGAACGCGCGCCGCTCGCGCGTATTGTCGAAATACGCGCCGATCATGCCGGCCGGATGGCCTTCGGTGTACAGCAGGAAAGTCGTCGATTCGTCGGACGCGGCGCGCAACGCGGCAATGGCCGCCGCCGCGTCGGCGTCGACGGTCAGCAATTCGGCCTCCGGCGCTTCGCCCGGCGCGTAGGGCTCACGAAGCGACGCGGCGCGGAGTTCGCGATACACGCTGCCTTGGTCGGCAGCGATACGACGAACAGTCAAGGTCGAACTCATGCAGGCACAGCCCCCTTCGGACAGCAAGCTACTAGCTTCAACCGAAAGCGGGGCATGAGTCAAATCGTTATTTTCAAACGGCCGCGCCGATCGAGAGTCGGCACGCAACGCAAGCGCGTGCGGGCCGCCGCCGCTGTGCAGGTGCAGCATGCTGCCGTCGGTCGGCGAACCGTCACGACGATCGCGTCCGGCCTTCGGACCGTGCGCCTCGCTCGGCTTGTCACTCGGGCATTCGAGCAATCGACGTCCGATGCGGAGACGTCGAAACCGTCAGCGTCCGGCATCCGCACATGCGAAAACGCGGCGCGCGCCGTCCTCGTCGCGCGATCGATATTGCGACGCAACATTCGTTGCAGCGTCGGTCGTCGGCTGTCGCACAGGCTTCGGGCATGCATTCATCTGATCAGAACGCGGGCCGCGCGGGCAGATCGCGCCGCGCGGTGCCCGTTTCAATCGCCCGGCGTCGCCGCCCGCCCGCGAGCCCCACATGCGGTCCGCCGTTTGGAGTTTCGCGCCTAGCGCCGGAGTTTGGAAAGCGGCCGCGCCCATCGTATAACTGGCACAGCCGGACGATCGATCCGGTGCCGCGCCTGCCTCACGCCGCATCGCGGACCACCACGACGAAATGACACGAGCGGCCGTCGCGCTTGCAGGCGCAGCCGGCCCCCAATGGAGGGAGACGATGGCAACGACCGACGGACCGGCCTCGGGCTGGTCGGATGGCAAACGTTATCTGTGGCTGCTCGGCGCGGTGACGATCACGTTGCCGATCCTCGCGGCGCAACTCGCACTGTCGACCGGCGTGCACCTGTTCTGGTGGTTCGGCCCGCTGTTCGCCTTCGGCGTGATCCCGATCCTCGACACGCTGATCGGCGACGACCGCGACAATCCGCCCGAAGCCGTGGTGCCGCAACTCGAACGGTCGCGCTACTACCGCTGGATCGTCTATCTGGCGACGCTGGTCGAATACGTCGCCTTCTTCATGTGCGTGCGGATCGTCGGCACACATGCGCTCGCGTGGTACGACTACGTCGGCTTCGCGCTGTCGCTCGGTGCCGCCACCGGCATCTCGATCAACACCGCGCACGAGCTCGGGCACAAAACCAACCGGTTCGAGCGCTGGCTCGCCAAAATCACGCTCGCGCCGGTCGCGTACGGACACTTCTTCGTCGAACACAACCGCGGCCATCACGTGCGCGTCGCGACGGCCGAGGATCCCGCCAGCGCCCGCTTCGGCGAGTCGTTCTGGGCGTTCCTGCCGCGCACGGTGGCCGGCAGCATCCGTTCGGCGTGGCGGCTCGAGAAGGCACGCCTCGAACGGCTCGGCCGCTCGCCGTGGACCTGGCGCAACGAGGTGCTGCACGCGTGGGCGATGACCGTCGTCGTGTGGGGCATCGCGATCGCGATGGCCGGCCCGGTCGTGATCCCGTTCCTCGTGATCCAGGCGGCGTACGGCGCGTCGCTGCTCGAAGTCGTCAACTACGTCGAGCACTACGGGCTCGGCCGCCGCAAGCTGCCGAGCGGCCGCTACGAGCGCTGCACGCCGCAGCATTCGTGGAACAGCAATCACGTCGTCACGAACCTGTTCCTGTACCAGTTGCAGCGCCACGCCGACCATCACGCGAATCCGACGCGCTCGTATCAGGCGCTGCGCCATTTCGACGACTCGCCGCAGCTGCCGGCCGGCTACGCGACGATGATCCTGTTCGCCTATGTGCCGCCGCTCTGGTATCGCGTGATGAACCCGCGCGTGGTCGCACATTACGGCGGCGACATGGCGCAGTCGAACATCAAGCCGTCGATCCGCGAACGCGTGCTCGCGCAGTATCCGGCCGCGACCTGACGCGGGCCTAGGCGGTCGCGGCCGCGCCGCTCAAGCGGCCTGCGGCAGCCTGAATACGGCTACCGCGCGCCGCAGCGCGTTCGCCTGCTCGGCGAGCGCCTGGGTCGCGGCCGAGGCCTGCTCGACCAGCGCCGCGTTGCGCTGCGTCGCTTCGTCCATCTGCGCGACGGCGACGTTCACCTGCTGGATGCCGGCGCTCTGCTCCTGCGATGCCGACGAGATCTCGCCGACGATCGTGGTCACGCGCTCGACCGCGCCGACGATCTCGCGGATCGAGTCGCCCGCGCGGCCGATCAGCACCGCGCCCTGATCGACGCGCTGCGTCGATTGCTCGATGAGCCCCTTGATCTCCTTCGCGGCGGACGCGCTGCGCTGCGCGAGCGAGCGCACCTCCGACGCGACGACCGCGAACCCGCGCCCCTGCTCGCCGGCCCGCGCCGCCTCGACGGCCGCATTCAGCGCGAGGATGTTGGTCTGGAACGCGATGCCGTCGATCACGGCGATGATCTCGCCGACCTTCGCCGAACTCGCGGCGATGCCGTCCATCGTCTGGACGGCGTCGGTCATCACCCCGCCGCCCGCCGACGCGACCTCGGACGCGTCGCGCGCCAGTTGCGCCGCATACTGCGCGTGCTCAGCCGATTTACCGACGATGCCGGTCAGCTCGGTCATGCTGGCCGCGGTTTCCTCGAGCGACGCGGCCTGCGACTCGGTACGCGACGACAGGTCGTGATTGCCCGAGGCGATCTCCGCGCTCGCGGTCGCGACCGCTTCGGCGTGCGTGCGCACTTCGTGCACGACCTCCGACAGGCTCGCCTGCATCGTCTGCAACGCGCGCAGCAGATCGGCGATCTCGTCGCGGCCGGCCGCGTCGACCGTACGCGTGAGGTCGCCGCCGGCCACCGCCTGCGCACAGGCGACCGCGCGATCGAGCGGCCGCAAGATCGCGCGACTGAACAGGAAGGCGCCGATCATCGCGATGCCGAGCACGATCAGCATCAGCACGACGCTCGTCACGCTCGCGTAGCTCGCATCGCGGCTCGCCTGCGCGGACACCGCCGCGCTCTGCTCGGCGATCACCTTCGCCGCGCGTTCGAGCAACGCGGCGGGCGTCCGGTCGACGCCGGCGACCGCCGCGTCGCCGGCGGAAGGCTCGAAGCCCGCGGCCTTGAATGCGTCGAAGCCGCGGCGATAACCGTCGCCCATCGCCGCATGCGCGCGCGTGAACTGCTCGACGAGCGTTCTGCTGTCGCCGGGCGGCAGCTGCTTGACGAGCTGCGCGGCGAGCGTATCGACGGTGCGCTCGCGCGTCTCGAACGCGTGCCAGTATTTGTCGAGCATCTCCGGCTGCTTGCCGCGCAGCAGCGTGTCCTTCCATTCCTGGACCTGCAGCTTGAATTCAATCAGCGTCGCCGACACGAGCCGCTCGTTGGCGACCTGCGTCTGGACGTCGTTGGCGAACGTGTCGATCGAGCGATTGAGAATGCGGATGCCGTACAGCGCACCGCCGAACATCAGCAGCAGCGCAACGGCGAATGCGAGAGGAATCTTGTAACTGAGCTTCATGGGGCCTTGAATCGGAAGACGGCGACGACGCGGAAAACGCGCGTTGCTGACTTCTGTTAACGGCGTAAGGGGCCGGGGCTGAAGCGGCGAAGCCGCGGGGATGGGCGGTGCTGGCGACGTTGCGGAGCGGAATGCCTGCCGGCGCGCATGCGGGGCATCGAAGGCATCGACACCGCTTCCGTTCGCGATCGCACGGACAAAACGAAAAACCCCGTGATCCTTTCGAATCACGGGGCTTCGTATTTTGGCGGAGAGGGTGGGATTCGAACCCACGGTACGGGGAAACCGTACGCCTGATTTCGAGTCAGGTACATTCGACCACTCTGCCACCTCTCCTTCCTTGCTGCATTTCGCGGTTGGTCGTTTCCGCGAGAAAAAGATTATAAGACGATCACTTCGCGGCTGACAAGCCCTTTCTGAAAATTTTTTACGAGGGCTTCGCAAGACCCGCGTTACGACGCCTGCACCGGTGCGTCGATCCGCTCCATGCCACCCATGTACGGACGCAGCACTTCCGGCACCGTGACCGAGCCGTCCGCGTTCTGGTAGTTCTCCAGCACTGCGACGAGCGTACGACCGACGGCGAGACCCGAACCGTTCAGCGTATGCACGAGTTCCGGCTTGCCCTGCGCGTTGCGGAACCGCGCCTGCATCCGGCGCGCCTGGAACGCCTCGGTATTCGAGCAGCTCGAGATCTCGCGATAGGTGTTCTGCGCGGGCAGCCATACCTCGAGGTCGAACGTCTTCGCCGCCGAGAAGCCCATGTCGCCCGTGCACAGCGTGATCACGCGGTACGGCAGGCCGAGCTTCTGCAGGATCGCTTCCGCATGGCCGACCATCTCGTCGAGCGCAGCGTACGACGTGTCGGGCGCGACGACCTGCACCATCTCGACCTTGTCGAACTGGTGCTGGCGAATCATGCCGCGCGTGTCGCGGCCATACGAGCCGGCTTCCGAGCGGAAGCACGGCGAATGCGCGGTCAGCTTGATCGGCAACGCCGACGCATCGACGATCGACTCGCGCACGGTGTTCGTCAGCGAGATCTCGGACGTGGAGATCAGGTACTGCGTGATCGTGTTTTCGGCGCCGCCCTTCTCGACGCGGAACATGTCGTCCGCGAATTTCGGCAACTGGCCGGTACCGTACAGGATCTCGGGATTCACGATGTACGGCGTGTACGTCTCGCTGTAGCCGTGCTGCTGCGTGTGCGTGTCGAGCATGAACTGCGCGAGCGCGCGGTGCAGGCGCGCGATCGGCCCGCGCAGCATCGTGAAGCGCGCGCCGGCGAGCTTCGCGCCGGTTTCGAAATCGAGGCCGAGCGGCGTGCCGACGTCGACGTGATCCTTCACGTCGAAATCGAACTGGCGCGGCGTGCCCCAGCGACGCAGCTCGACGTTGTCGGCCTCATCCTTGCCGACCGGCACGCTTTCGTGCGCGATGTTCGGCATGCCCAGCATCAGGTCGGACAGGCGCGACTGGATCTCGCCGAGCTTCACCTCCGACGCCTTCATCTCGTCGCCGATGCCGCCGACTTCGGCCATCACGGCCGACGTGTCCTCGCCCTTCCCCTTCATCGCGCCGATCTGCTTCGACAGGCTGTTGCGGCGCGCCTGGAGCTCTTCGGTACGGGTCTGGATCGCACGGCGTTCCGCTTCGAGGGCGGAGAACGCGGCGACGTCGAGGGTGTAGCCGCGATCGGCGAGGCGCTTCGCGACGCCGTCGAGGTCTTTGCGCAGCAACTGGATGTCGAGCATGGGAGGACTTGGAAAATCGTTGTGTAAGACGCGAATTCTAACGCACCGCGGCGGCGCCACGGCATCGGCCGGACGGACAGTGCCGCAAATAGCCGGCCGCGTGGCAGTATCGGATCCGGCGGCGCACCCGCGTCTGTGCCGCGCCGGCCGCACGCGACGTCGCCGGCAACGCGTGCACCCGCACCACCCTCAACGGAGCAACCCGATGGCCATCGATCTGGACAAGGACGTACGCGAGCGCGCGATCGCATCGCTGCAACGCTATTTCACCGAAAACATGGACGAGCCGATCGGCAACATCCAGGCCGGTGCGCTGCTGCACTTCTTCGTCGAGGAGATCGCGCCGGCGATCTACAACCTCGCGATCGCGGACGCGCAGGAGCGGCTGCACGCACGCGTCGCCGAACTCGACATCGAATGCCACGCGGAGCCGTTCGAATACTGGAACAAGCAGCCGGGCCGCAGGCGCTGATGTGCCGAGGCCCGTCGCGGCCGGCCGCTCAATCCTTCTTGCCGGCGTCGCGATCGAGCTCGCGCAGCCATGCGAGCTTCTCGGCGATCTTCGATTCGAGCCCGCGCGGCACCGGCTTGTACCAGTGCGGTTCGCGCATGCCGTCCGGCAGATAGGTCTCGCCGGCCGCATACGCGTTCGGCTCGTCGTGCGCGTAGCGATACGCATGGCCGTAGCCGAGCTCCTTCATCAGCTTGGTCGGCGCATTGCGCAAGTGCACGGGCACCTCGCGCGACTTGTCCTGCTTGACGAACGCCATCGCCTGGTTGAACGCGTTGTAGCCCGCATTGCTCTTCGCCGCGCACGCGAGATAGATCACCGCCTGCCCGAGCGCCAGTTCGCCTTCCGGCGAGCCGAGCCGTTCGTAGGTTTCGGCCGCATCGTTCGCGATCTGCAGCGCGCGCGGGTCGGCCAGGCCGATGTCTTCCCATGCCATCCGCACGATGCGCCGCGCGAGATATTTGGGATCGGCGCCGCCGTCGATCATCCGGCAGAACCAGTACAGCGCACCGTCCGGGCTCGAACCGCGCACCGACTTGTGCAACGCCGAGATCTGGTCGTAGAAATTGTCGCCGCCCTTGTCGAAGCGGCGCGCGTTCAGCGTCATCGCGCTGCTGACGAAATCGGCGTCGATCGTCGTCACGCGCGCGGACGACGCGGCCGTCTGCGCCTGCTCGAGCAGGTTCAGGAAGCGCCGCGCGTCGCCGTCCGCATAGCCGATCAGCGTATCGACCGCCTTGTCGTCGAACGCGAGGCCGTCGAGCGCAATTTGCTGCGCGCGCTCGAGCAGCTGACGCATCTCGTCGTCGTCGAGCGACTTCAGCACGTACACCTGAGCGCGCGACAGCAGCGCCGAGTTGACCTCGAAGCTCGGATTCTCGGTGGTCGCGCCGATGAAGGTCACGAGCCCCGACTCGACGAACGGCAGCAATGCATCCTGCTGCCCCTTGTTGAAGCGGTGGATTTCGTCGACGAACAGGATCGTGTGGCGGCCGGTGCGATTCAGCGTGTCCTTCGCCTGCTCCATCGCCTCGCGGATATCCTTCACGCCGCCGAGCACCGCGGACAGCGCGATGAACTCGCAGTCGAACGCGAGCGCGGTGAGGCGCGCGAGCGTCGTCTTGCCGACGCCCGGCGGCCCCCACAGAATCATCGAATGCGGCTTGCCGGATTCGAAGGCGAGCCGCAGCGGCTTGCCTTCGCCCAAGAGATGCGTCTGGCCGATCACTTCGGCGAGCGTCTTCGGCCGCAGCGCCTCGGCGAGCGGCCGGCGCGGCTCGACTTGAAACAGGTCGGACATGAACCCTCGCTCCAGATCAAACGGTGGCGGCCGCGACGGCCGCCGGACCCGCCATTATGACAGCCGCACGACCCGGCGGCGGTGCGCGCCGCCGCAAGCGCGGCGCGCCAAAACAGCACGGGCCCGCCGTCGCCGGCAGGCCCGTGCAGCGAAACGGCGCGATGCCGGTCAGCCGTTGATCACGTCCGCGCCCTTCGGCACGACGAACTTGAACGTATCGCTCTTCAGCGGCGGGTTCGTCTGGATGTTGGTGAACGTGAGCAGCGTCACGTTGCCGAACACGTCGTGCAGCTCCATCGCGGCGAGCGTGCCGTTGCGAAAGCCGATGCCGATCCGCTGGAACTGCGTGTCCTGCGCCTTCGGCAGCATCTCGAGCCAGTCGATGCCGCCCTTCTCGCCCGCGTCGCGCAGCGTGTAGTTCTTGTCGAGATCGTTGCTGCCGAACAGGATCGCGGCCGGGCTCGCGCCCAGTGCGCCGTTCAGCTTGCGCTCGGTCACCTGGTTCAGGTCGCGGTCGTACACGTAGAGCTTGTCGCCGTCGGCCTGCAGCACCTGCTGATACGGCTTCTGATAAGTCCAAATGAATTTGCCCGGGCGCGCGAACACGAACGTGCCGCTCGAGTTGTCGTTCGGCTTCGGCGCGACCTGTGCGGCGCTCGCGCCCTTGGCCGGCGCCTTGACGATCTGCTGCGTGAAATCGCCCCGCGCCGAGCGCACCTGCGACACGAAGGCCTTCAGTTGTTCGGTGCCGCCCGCGAACGCGTGCGTCGCCGCGAGCATCAGCGATGCGCCGGCGAGCGCCGCGCCAAGCCAGCGCCGCGTCGAACGAAGGGAAGGAACGAACGAATGTTGCTGCATGATCCGGTTTTCTCCGTGGGTGGCCGGCGCCTCGGGCGCCGCGGACTCATTCCGCGTCGCGCGCCGGCACAAGAATTTCGCGGTTGCCGCTCGACGACATCGCCGACACGAGCCCCGACTGTTCCATTTGTTCGAGCAGCCGCGCCGCGCGGTTATAGCCGATCCGCAGATGACGCTGCACGAGCGAGATCGACGCGCGGCGGTTCTTGATGACGATCTCGACCGCCTGGTCGTACAGCGGATCAGACTCGCCGCCGCCTTCGCCGGTTCCCGCGCCGGCCGAACCTTCGTCGCCGTCGACGGTGCCGCCTTCGAGCAGACCTTCGACGTAGTTCGGCTCGCCGTGCTCCTTGAGCTTCTCGACGACGCGATGCACCTCGTCGTCGGCGACGAACGCGCCGTGCACGCGCACCGGCAGCCCGCTGCCGGGCGGCAGGTACAGCATGTCGCCCATCCCGAGCAACGATTCGGCGCCCATCTGGTCGAGAATCGTGCGCGAGTCGATCTTCGACGACACCTGGAACGCGATGCGCGTCGGCACGTTCGCCTTGATCAGCCCGGTGATCACGTCGACCGACGGGCGCTGCGTCGCGAGGATCAGATGAATGCCGGCCGCGCGCGCCTTCTGCGCGATCCGCGCGATCAGCTCCTCGACCTTCTTACCGACGACCATCATCAGGTCAGCCAACTCGTCGATCACGACGACGATGTTCGGCAGCCGGCCGAGCGGTTCCGGTTCGTCCGGCGTCAGGCTGAACGGGTTCGGAATCTTCTCCTCGCGCTTGGCGGCCTCGTCGATCTTGTTGTTGTAGCCGGCCAGGTTGCGCACGCCGAGCTTGCTCATCAGCTTGTAGCGGCGCTCCATCTCCGCGACCGTCCAGTTCAGCGCGTGGCCGGCCTGGCGCATGTCGGTCACGACCGGACACAGCAGATGCGGAATGCCTTCGTAGACGCTCATTTCGAGCATCTTCGGATCGATCAGGATCAGGCGCACCTGCTCGGCCGTCGCCTTGTACAGCAGCGACAGGATCATCGCGTTGATCCCCACCGACTTGCCGGAGCCCGTCGTGCCGGCGACCAGCAGGTGCGGCATCTTCGCGAGATCGGCGCACACCGGCTTGCCGCCGATGTCCTTGCCGAGGCTCAGCGTCAGCGCCGACGACGCGGCCGCATAGACCTCGGAGCCGATGATCTCCGACAGATGGACCGTCTGACGGCGCTGGTTCGGCAGCTCGAGCGCCATGTAGTTCTTGCCGGGGATCGTCTCGACCACGCGGATCGACACGAGCGACAGCGAGCGCGCGAGGTCCTTCGCGAGATTCACGATCTGGCTGCCCTTCACGCCGGTGGCCGGCTCGATCTCGTAGCGCGTGACGACCGGGCCCGGATAGGCGGCGACGACGCTCGCCTCGACGCCGAAGTCCTTCAGCTTCTTCTCGATCAGGCGCGACGTGAATTCGAGCGTGTCGGCGGAAATGGCTTCCTGCGCCCTCGGCGCGGGATCGAGCAGCGACACCGGCGGCAGCGTCGAATCGCCGGGCAGATCGGTGAACAGCGGCACCTGGCGCTCGCGCTCGACGCGCTCGGACTTCGCCGGCGTGACGACCGGCGGCACGATCGTCACGGGCTCGTGATCCTCGATCCGCACGCGCTCCTCCTCGACCTTGCCTTCGCGGCGCACGGCCGCGGCCTCGCCGAGCCGGCGGTCGCGCTCGGCCTCGCGGCGCAGCTTCGCGACGTTGACGGCGGACAGGATCGCCCCGCCGACGCGCTCGGCGACCGACAGCCACGAGAAGCGAAAATACAGCGACAGCCCGATCGCCAGCAGGACCAGCAGCAGCAGCGTGCCGCCGGTGAAGCCGAAAGCATGCGACATCGCGCCGGCCACCGCCTCGCCGATCACGCCGCCCGGCGCGCGCGGCAACTGCACCTTCAGCGACCACATCCGCAACGCCTCGATGCCGTCGCACGCGAGCACGACGAGCACGAACGCGAAGATCTCGGTGAGCCAGCCGATCGGCCGCTCGGGCTCGTCGACGACGGCCTCGTGACGCGTGATGCGCCGGTAGTTGACCGCGATGCGCCGCCCGAGCGGCACGATCAGCCAGTAGGCCGACAGGCCGAACAGCAGCAGGATGATGTCGGCCGTCCACGCGCCGACGCGCCCGGCCCAGTTCGAGATGTGATCGACCTGCGCGGCATGCGTCCAGCTCGGATCGCGCCGGCTGTAGCTCAGCAGGGCCATCACCAGAAAAGCGCAGAGCGCGACCTGGAGAATCCAGCGGATCTCCGTGAGGAGCTTCGACATCCGGTGCGGCAACGCCTGTGCCTGGGCGGAATAAGGAGCTTTTGCCATGAATCCGTATAAAGATGGCGGGCCGCGCGCCCGCCTGTCGTTCGTTCCCGCTTATTGTAAACGCTGCACTGCGCCGCCAAGTGTAAATGACGGTTACATCGCGCGAAGACCACCGCGCACCGAGGCGCCGCCTGCGCGCACGCCGAACGCCACGCGCGCATCGCATTCGATGCATGGGACTTTTGCATGCGGCAACGCGCCGCGACAGGCGGCCGGGCAGCCGCCTGCGCCGCGCTCCCCCGCTCCTGCCGGCCGCCGCGTGCTTGGCCCGGTACGTGCCGCCGCCACACGCTATCGCCGCGATTGAAACTCTCGTTCGGCAGTGCCGCAACGGGGCCTTTATAATGCGCGTCTGATACCCATCTATGACGGCATACCGGTCAACCCAGACCGTCCGGCGAGCCTTGTCCCGCACGCCGCGGCCGCCTTTTACGGATTCGCACATGTCCACGCCCAAACACGCCAAAGTCCTGATTCTCGGTTCCGGCCCTGCCGGCTACACGGCTGCCGTCTACGCGGCACGCGCCAACCTGTCTCCGGTGCTGATCACCGGCATCGCGCAGGGCGGCCAGCTGATGACGACGACCGACGTCGAAAACTGGCCGGCGGACGCGAAGGGCGTGCAAGGTCCGGAACTGA
The DNA here is from genome assembly GCF_000959445.1 of Burkholderia vietnamiensis LMG 10929. Lineage (NCBI taxonomy): Bacteria > Pseudomonadati > Pseudomonadota > Betaproteobacteria > Burkholderiales > Burkholderiaceae > Burkholderia > Burkholderia vietnamiensis. Next base: position 3,228,371 of record NZ_CP009631.1, read on the forward strand.
TGGCGCGCTTCCAGGAGCACGCCGAGCGCTTCAACACCGAGATCGTGTTCGACCACATCCACACCGCGAAGCTGCACGAGAAGCCGATCCGGCTGATCGGCGACGCGGGCGAATACACGTGCGACGCGCTGATCATCGCGACCGGCGCATCGGCGCAGTATCTCGGCCTGCCGTCCGAGGAAGCGTTCATGGGCAAGGGCGTGTCGGCCTGCGCCACCTGCGACGGCTTCTTCTATCGCAACCAGGAGGTCGCGGTGATCGGCGGCGGCAACACGGCCGTCGAAGAAGCGCTGTACCTGACGGGCATCGCGAAGAAGGTCACGGTGATCCACCGCCGCGACAAGTTCCGCGCGGAGCCGATCCTGATCGACCGGCTGCTGGAGAAGGAAAAGGAAGGCGTCGTCGACATCAAGTGGGATCACGTGCTCGACGAGGTGACCGGCGAAGAGTCGGGCGTCACGGGCCTGCGCATCAAGAACGTGAAGACCGGCGCGACGCAGGACCTGACCGTGCAGGGCGTGTTCGTCGCGATCGGCCACAAGCCGAACACCGACCTGTTCCAAGGCCAGCTCGAGATGAAGGACGGCTACATCCTGACGAAGAGCGGCCTGCAGGGCAACGCGACGTCGACCAGCGTGCCGGGCGTGTTCGCCGCGGGCGACGTGCAGGACAACGTCTACCGTCAGGCGATCACCAGCGCCGGCACCGGCTGCATGGCCGCGCTCGACGCGCAGCGCTACCTCGAAACCCTGCACGACAAGCAGTAAGCGCGAGAAACGAGCCGCGGGCCCCGCGGCAGCACGGCGCTACAATGGCGTTCGCTGCCGCCGAGCGGGCTCGACCGAACAACCGCTGCCGTCGCGCAGCGGTTTTTTTGTGCCCGCGCGCCCGAACGCGCCTGCCCCGTTATCGAATCATGGCGAAGAACCAGCCCCACCCGAGCGATCCCGCGAAGCGGCAGCTCGCCGCCCGCCCCGTGACCCCCGCGCCCGCCGCGCCGCCGCCCGCGCTCGACGCCGCTGCCTTGCGCGGCCAGGGCCTCGCCGGCCTCGGCGCCTTGCGCAAGTCGCTGCAAGGCGAAGCCGAACGGCGCGAACGCACGCGCGTCGAAGCCGCGAAGGCCACGCGCCAGGCGGAGGCCGACGCAAACCTGTTCCGCAATGAAATCGGCGCGATCCGGCCGCTGAACGCGCCGCCGCGCGCGAGCGCCGGCCGCACGCCGCCCGATCCGGTGCCGAAGCAGACGCAGCGCGACGAGGAAGCGGTGCTGAACGCGACGCTGTCGGACGAATTCGATCCCGAAACGCTGCTCGACAGCGACGAATCGCTGTACTACCACCGCCCCGGCATCAGCCGCGACGTGGTGCGCAAGCTGCGCAGCGGCGCATGGATCGTGCAGGCGCAGCTCGACCTGCACGGGATGCGGCGCGACGAGGCGCGCGACGCGCTCGCGGAATTCATCCGCGAAGCCGGCAAGAAGGGCTTGCGCTGCCTGCGCGTGATCCACGGCAAGGGGCTCGGCTCGATCGGCAAGGAGCCGGTGCTGAAGGGCAAGGTGCGCGCGTGGCTCGTGCAGAAGGAAGAAGTGATCGCGTTCTGCGAGGCGCGCGGCCACGACGGCGGCGCCGGCGCGGTGCTCGTGCTGCTGCAGCCGCCCGCGTCGCCGGCCGATCGGGGGCCGCGTGCCGCATCCTAGGCTCACGCTCGCGATCTCGATCCTCGAGGCGATCGCGACGCTGGCGTTTGCGATCTCCGGCTTCATCGAGGCGCGCAAGAACCGCCTCGACTCGGTCGGCACGTTCGTCGTCGCGCTCGCCACCGCGTTCGGCGGCGGCACGCTGCGCGACATCCTGCTCGAACGCCGGCCGTTCTACTGGGTCGTGCACGACGACTACGTGATCGCGATCTTCGTGCTCGCGCTGTTCGCGCCGTTCGTGCTGCGGATGCTGTCGCGGCTGTCGGCCGAGCGCCTGCTGCTCGTCGCCGACGCGATCGGGCTCGGCATCTTCAGCATCTCCGGCACCGCGATCGCGCTCGACGCCGAGATGCCGCGCTTCATCGCGGTGATGATGGGCGTGATCACCGGCGTGGTCGGCGGCATCGTGCGCGACGTGCTGTGCAACGACATCCCGCTGATCCTGCGCGATTCACGGCCCTATGCGACCTGCGCGTTCGCCGGCTGCTGGTTCTATCTGCTGCTCGTATGGCTGCAGTACGACTCGGTGTACAGCGTGCTGCTCGCGACCGGCTTCATTCTCGTCGCGCGGCTGGCGACGTTCAAATTCGACGTGCGGCTGCCGCACTGACATCGTCGCGCCCCACCCTATGCCGTGCCGCGCCGGCGCCCGAAAACGAACGGGGCCGTCCATCGACGGCCCCGTTCCGTTTCATTCAGCGCATCAGCGCACGCGCTGCGTCACGCGATCCGCTCTTCCGACGCCGGATCGAACAGCACCGCCTTCGACACGTCGAACAGCAGCGACTGCGTCTGCCCCGGCTGCGGGTTCGCGGCCGGATGCACGCGGCTCACGATCCGCTTGCCGTTCACCTGCGCGAACACGTGCGTGTCCGGGCCCGTCGGCTCGGTCACGTCGACGCGCACGTCGATCGGCTGCAGTTTCGACGCCTCGCCGTGATGGGCGTTGCGCGCGTCGGTGATGCGCTCCGGACGCAGCCCGAGGATCACCTCGCGGCCGACGTGGCCGTTCATGCGCTGCGCGTCGAACGGCAGGTGCAGCGCGCTGCGCGCGAGGCCCGTGTCGATCTCGAGCGCGACGCCGCTGCCCTGCTCGACGAGCTTGCCGTTGATGAAGTTCATCGGCGGCGCGCCGATGAAGCCCGCGACGAACAGGTTCGACGGCGAATCGTAGATGTCCTGCGGCGCGCCGAATTGCTGGACCACGCCGTCCTTCATCACCGCGATGCGGTCGCCGAGCGTCATCGCCTCGATCTGGTCGTGCGTCACGTAGACGATCGTCGTGCCGAGACGCTGGTGCAGCAGCTTGATTTCGGCGCGCATTTCGATGCGCAGCTTCGCGTCGAGGTTCGACAGCGGCTCGTCGAACAGGAACAGCGACGGATCGCGCGCGAGCGCGCGGCCCATCGCGACGCGCTGCCGCTGGCCGCCGGACAGCTGGCCCGGCTTGCGGTCGAGCAGATGCTGGATCTGCAGCATCGCCGACACGCGCTCGACGATCTGCTGCTGCTCGCTCTTCGGCACCTTGCGGATGTTCAGGCCGAACGAGATGTTCTCGCGCACCGTCATCGACGGATACAGCGCGTACGACTGGAACACCATCGCGATGTCGCGATCCTTCGGCGACAGGTCGTTGACGACCTTGCCGTCGATGCAGATCTCGCCGCTCGTCACCGTCTCGAGGCCGGCGATCATGTTGAGCAGCGTCGACTTCCCGCAGCCCGACCCGCCGACCAGGATCAGGAACTGTCCGTCCTCGATCTCGATGTCGACACCCTTCAGGACCGGCACCCCGTTCGGGTAGGTCTTGTACACGTCACGGATGGAAAGGCTTGCCATGCTGTGAATCCTCTGTCTCGTCTCGCGCGGCGCACACGGGCGCCGCGTCGGGTTCGTTTCGATGCGCCGCGCGCGCGGCGCGGCCGGTTCGTCGTATCGGATGGAGCCGCTTACCCCTTCACCGCGCCCGCCGTCAGCCCGCGCACGAAGTAGCGGCCGGCGACCACGTAGACGAGCAGCGTCGGCAGCGCGGCGATGATCGCGCCGGCCATGTCGACGTTGTATTCCTTCACGCCCGTCGACGTGTTGACGAGGTTGTTCAGCGCAACCGTGATCGGCATCGAGTCGACGCCGGAGAACACGATCCCGAACAGGAAGTCGTTCCAGATCTGCGTGAACTGCCAGATCAGGCAGACCATGAAGATCGGCAGCGACACGGGCATCAGGATCTTCGTGAAGATCGTGAAGAAGCCCGCGCCGTCGATGCGCGCGGCCTTCACGAGCTCGGCCGGCACGCTCACGTAGAAGTTGCGGAAGAACATCGTCGTGAATGCGATCCCGTACACGACGTGCACGAACACCAGGCCCGGAATCGTGTTCGCGAGGCCGAGCATCCCCTGCAGGCGCGCCATCGGCAGCAGGATCACCTGGAACGGAATGAAGCAGCCGACCAGCATCATCGTGAACAGCGCGTCGGCGCCGCGAAAGCGCCAGTGCGTGAGCACGTAGCCGTTGAACGCGCCGATCAGCGACGAGATCAGCACGGCCGGGATCACCATCTGCAGCGAGTTCAGGAAGAACGGCTTCATGCCGTCGCAGCGCACGCCGGTGCACGCGCCGCTCCACGCCTTCACCCACGGATCGAAGGTCCAGTGCGACGGCGGCGTCAGCAGGTTGCCGGTGCGCAGCTGGTCGAGATCCTTGAACGAGGTCGACAGCATCACGTAGATCGGGAACAGGAAATACAGCGCGAACAGGATCAGCGCCGCATAGATCACTGCCCGGCTGATCGTCATCTTAGGCTGCATTGCGGGTGCTCCTCGATTCCATATACATCAGCGGCACCAGCACCGCGACCACGGTCGCGAGCATCATCACCGACGACGCCGCGCCGAGCCCGAGCTGGCCGCGGTTGAACGAAAACGTGTACATGAACATGGCCGGCAGCGACGACGACGTGCCGGGGCCGCCCGCCGTCAGTGCGACGACCAGGTCGAAGGTCTTGATCGTGATGTGGCAGAGGATCAGCAGCACCGAGAAGAACACCGGGCGCATGCTCGGGATCACGATCTTGCGGTAGATGGTCGGCAGCGTCGCGCCGTCGACCTGCGCGGCCTTGAAGATCTCCGCGTCGACGCCGCGCAGCCCCGCGAGGAACAGCGCCATCACGAAGCCGGTCGACTGCCAGACGGCCGCGATCACGATACAGAAGATGGCCTTGTCCGGATCGTCGAGCCAGCCGAACGAGAAGCTCGTCCAGCCCCAGTCGTGCATCACCTTCTCGAGGCCGAGGCCGGGGTTCAGGATCCACTGCCATGCGGTGCCGGTGACGATGAACGACAGCGCCATCGGATACAGGAAGATCGCGCGCAGCGCGCCTTCGTTGCGGATCCGCTGGTCGAGCAGGATCGCGAGGAACAGCCCGAGCCCGACGCAGAACGCGATGAACGGAATCCCGAACCAGCCGAGGTTGGCGGCGGAGGTCCACCACACGTCGTTCTGGAACAGGTCCGTATAGCGGCCGAAGCCGTCGAATTCGTAGTTCGGCAACAGCCGCGAGTTGGTCAGCGACAGATAGCCGGTAATCAGAATGAAGCCGTAGATGAACACCACGGCGATCGCGAGGCTCGGCGCGAGCACGAGCTTCGGGATCCAGCGATCGGCGAAGGCCGACATCGGCGACGTGCGCCGTGCGACGGCAGCGCCGGATCCGTTTCCGCTAAGAGGGGCAGCCACTTGATTCGACTCCTGGAACGAGGGCGGCGCAGGCCGGGCCGGCGCCGGGTACGGCACGGGCTCGCGGGCGAGCCCGTTTGCTGCACATGCAAAAACGCCCGGCCGACGATGCGTGCGCGGCCGGGCGCCCGTCGCGCGTTACTTGACCTTCGCGGCCTTCGCGAGCGCGGCGACCGCGCTCTTCGAATCCTGCTGCGAGTTCATGAACTTCGTCACGACGTCGGTGATCGCGCCGGCGGTCGCGTCGCCCTGGGCCATCCCGTGCGCGAGCGACGGCACGAACCCGCCCGACTTGATCGCGGTCTGCTCGTCGGCATACGACTTCTTCGCGCAGTCGTCGAACTTGTCCATCTTCACGCCGAGACGCACCGGCACCGAACCCTTCAGCAGGCTGAACTGCTCCTGGAACGCCGGCGTCATGATCGTCTTCGCGAGCGCGAGCTGGCCCGGCGTCGCGTTCTTCTCGCCCTTCTGCTGGAAGAACACGAACGAGTCGACGTTGAACGTGTAAGCGTTCGCGGTGCCCGGCACCGGCGCGCAGATGTAGTCCTTGCCCGCCTTCTTGCCGGCGTTCTCGAACTCGCCCTTCGCCCAGTCGCCCATGAACTGCATGCCGGCCTTGCCGTTGATCACCATCGCGGTCGCGAGGTTCCAGTCGCGGCCGTTGCGGCCGGTGTCGAAGTAGCCCTGGATCTTGCGCACCGTGTCGAACACCGACAGCATCTGCGGCGACGTCAGCGTGGCCTGGTCGAGATCGACCAGCGCCTTCTTGTAGAACGCCGGGCCCTGCGACAGCACGACGTCTTCCCACAGCGTCAGGTCCTGCCACGGCTGGCCGCCCATCGCGACCGGCTGGATGCCCGCGGCCTTCAGCTTGTCGGCGACCGCGAAGAATTCAGGCCAGGTGGTCGGCACCTTCGCGCCGATCTTGTCGAGCGCGGCCTTGTTCACGTAGAGCCAGTTGACGCGGTGCACCGAGAACGGCGCGGCGACCGTGTGGCCCTTGTACTTGATGATCTTGTCGATTTCCGGCGGCAGGTTCTGCTTCCAGTCGGTGGCGGCGGAATCGATGTTGACGAGCACGCCCTGGTCGGCCCAGTCCTGGATCAGCGGGCCCTTGATCTGCGCGGCCGACGGTGCGTCGCCGCTGATCACCTTGGTCTTCAGCGCCGTCATGGCCGCCGCCCCCGCGCCGCCCGCGACCGCGAAGTCCTTCCACACGTAGCCCTGCTTCTGCAGGTCGTCCTTCAGCACGCCGACGGCCTTCGACTCGCCGCCCGAAGTCCACCAGTGCAGCACCGTAACGTTCTCGGCCGCCTGCGCCGCCACGGCGCCAGCCATCAGACCCGCGGCGCAGAGCGCGCCCATGATCGAGCGAACTTTCATTACTTATCTCCTCCAGACTGAATCAACTCTTGAAGTTCCCCGCGGGGAACCGGCTTCTTGATAAACGACGGGGAAATCGAGCCGCGGGACGCATGCAGCGTACGGGGCCGATGACCGGCCGGGCTCTTACAGAAAGCGTGAATCGAGATTCAACGGCGTGTCTCCTCTTTGTGTTTCTGGCCCGCCGCAATGCCGCGACGCGAGCCCGGGGCGACGGCGCGCGAACCATGCGCACCGCCAATGTCCGATAACATTCGGCACAAGGCGCTCCACCGGCGAAGCTCGTGCAGTTCGTCGACCGCACATGTTTTTTTCTTCACCCAGGTGCTACCCCTTGCGGCGGATTGTAGTTAAACTACAATTCAGTGTCAAAAATATTTTTATCGCACTACGGATCGCTTCCCAGCACCCCAACCGGCGGAGACACATGCATACCGATTCCAGCTTTACTTTCGTCCTTTTCGGCGGCACCGGCGACCTGTCGATGCGCAAGATCCTGCCCGCGCTGTTCGAAGCGCACCGCGGCAACATGCTCGCGGAAGGCGGCCGGATCGTCGCCGTCGCGCGACACGAATCGGATCAGGCCGGCTATCTCGAATGGGTCGACACGCACGTGAAACCGCACGCGGTGAAGGCGGCCGGCAAGGCGTTCGACGAAAGCGCGTGGAAGTCCTTCCTCGCGCGCATCGAATACGTGAAGCTCGATCTCGGCCGCGCGGAAGACTACGTCGTGCTGCGCGACGCGGTGGCGCCGCACGAGGGCATCCGCGTGTTCTATCTGGCGACCGGCCCGTCGCTGTTCGTGCCGATCTGCAACGCGCTCGCGTCGGTTGGGCTGAACGAAGGCGCGCGCATCGTGCTGGAGAAGCCGCTCGGCTACGACCTGCGCTCGTCGAACGCGATCAACGACGCGGTCGGCGAGATCTTCGCGGAAGACCAGATCTACCGGATCGACCACTACCTCGGCAAGGAGCCGGTGCAGAACCTGCTCGCGCTGCGCTTCGGCAACGCGCTGTTCGAGCCGCTGTGGCGCCGCGAATGGGTCGAGAGCATCCAGATCACGATCGCCGAGGAGCTCGGCGTCGAGGCGCGCGGCGATTTCTACGACAATACGGGCGCGCTGCGCGACATGGTGCAGAACCACCTGCTGCAGTTGCTGTCGATCGTCGCGATGGAGCCGCCGCATTCGATGGATTCCGACTCGGTGCGCGACGAGAAGCTGCGCGTGCTGCGCGCGCTGAAGCCCATCGATCCGCGCGACATCGGCAAGGTCGCGGTGCGCGGCCAGTACCATGCGGGCGTGATCAAGGGCGCGCAGGTGCCGGCCTATGCGACCGAGCCGGGCGTGAAGCCCGACAGCCCGACCGAAACCTTCGTCGCGCTGAAGGTCGAGATCGAGAACTGGCGCTGGGCCGGCGTGCCGTTCTTCCTGCGCACGGGCAAGCGTCTGGCCGACCGCGTCGCCGAGATCGTCGTCAACTTCCGGCCGGTGCCGCACTCGGCGCTCGGCGCGCCCGCGCTGCGCCCCGGCTCGAACCGCCTGGTGATCCGGCTGCAGCCGAACGAGACGATTCGCCTGTATTGCCTCGCGAAGCAGCCGGGCGAAGGCATGAACCTCGCGAGCGTGCACCTCGATCTGGCGTTCGACCGGTTCTTCAAGGAAGGGCAGATGGAGGCGTATCAGCGCCTGCTGCTCGACGTGATCAACGGCCGCCTCGCGTTGTTCGTGCGCCGCGACGAGCAGGAAGCCGCATGGCGCTGGGTCGAGCCGATCCTGAATGAATGGGCACGCACGCTGAAGCCGCCGAAGCCGTACGCGGCGGGCACGTGGGGGCCGGCTGCGTCGAGCGCGATGCTCGCGCAGCACGGCACCTGCTGGCTCGAAGAGGAAAACTGATGCAGACCGGTGGCGCGCGCCACCGTGTCAGATGGTTCACATGAATTGAACAGACAAAGCAGTCCGGAGGAGATGTGATCGAGATCCACGCTTTCGACACCCAGGAAGCGCAAAGTGAAGCGCTCGCACGCGCCGTCGGCGACGCGCTGCGCGCGGCCCTCGCCGGCCCCGCGCGCCCGACGCTCGCGGTGTCGGGCGGCACCAGCCCGCGCCCGTTTCTGCACACGCTGTCGCACACGGCCCTCGACTGGGCCGGCGTCGACGTGACGCTGGTCGACGACCGCTGGGTACCCGAGGACGACCTGGCCAGCAACGCGCAACTCGTGCGCGACACGCTGCTGCAGGACGCGGCGCGCGCCGCGCGCTTCCTGCCGCTCGTCGACACGCGCGTGCCGCTCGACGCGCACGTCGCCGCGCTCAATGCGAACGCCGACCATCGCGTGCCGAACGTCGCGGTGCTGGGCATGGGCGAGGACGGCCACACCGCGTCGATCTTCGCCGACGCGCCCGAATGGCAGCACGCGATCACGACCCGCGAGCGTTTCGTCGCGGTTCATCCCGGCGCCGCGCCGCATGCACGCGTGAGCTTGTCGCTCGATGCGCTCAAGCGCGTCGAGCGACTGTTCCTGCTGATCGCAGGCGCCCGCAAACGCGACGTGCTCGAAGCCGCGGCCGCAACGCTGCAGCACAACGCGATTTCCCAACTGGCCAACGACAAGGGGACCCAGCTCGATGTCTACTGGTGCGCAAAGTAAGGCCGTCGTCGCGGGTCAGCATGCCGACGGCCCGCGCCTGCTCGCGGATGTCGGCGGCACCAACGCGCGTTTCGCGCTGGAAACCGGCCCGGGTGAGATCACGCAGATCCGCGTCTATCCGGGCGCCGATTATCCGACGCTCACCGACGCGATCCGCAAGTATCTGAAGGACGTGAAGATCGCCCGCGTGAACCACGCGGCGATCGCGATCGCGAACCCGGTCGACGGCGACCAGGTCACGATGACCAACCACGACTGGAGCTTCTCGATCGAGGCGACGCGCCGCGCGCTCGGCTTCGACACGCTGCTCGTCGTCAACGACTTCACCGCGCTCGCGATGGCGCTGCCCGGCCTCACCGATGCGCAGCGCGTGCAGATCGGCGGCGGCACGCGGCGCCAGAACAGCGTGATCGGGCTGCTCGGCCCGGGCACCGGGCTCGGCGTGTCGGGCCTGATCCCGGCGGACGACCGCTGGATCGCGCTCGGCAGCGAAGGCGGCCACGCTTCGTTCGCGCCGCAGGACGAGCGCGAGGACCTCGTGCTGCAGTACGCGCGCAAGAAGTTTCCGCACGTGTCGTTCGAGCGGGTGTGCGCAGGCCCCGGCATCGAGATCATCTATCGCGCGCTCGCCGCGCGCGACAAGAAGCGCGTCGCCGCGAGCGTCGACACGGCCGACATCGTCGAGCGCGCGCACGCGGGCGAAGCGCTCGCGCTCGAGACGGTCGAATGCTTCTGCGGCATTCTCGGCTCGTTCGCGGGCAGCGTCGCGCTCACGCTCGGCGCGCTCGGCGGCGTCTACATCGGCGGCGGCGTCGCGCTCAAGCTCGGCGAGCTGTTCACGCGCTCGTCGTTCCGCGCGCGCTTCGAGGCGAAGGGCCGCTTCGCGCACTATCTGCAGAACATCCCGACCTACCTGATCACCGCCGAATATCCGGCGTTCCTCGGCGTGTCGGCGATCCTCGCGGAGCAGTTGTCGAACCGCTCGGGCGGTGCGTCGTCGGCGGTGTTCGAGCGGATTCGCCAGATGCGCGACGCGCTGACGCCGGCCGAGCGCCGCGTCGCCGATCTCGCGCTGAACCATCCGCGCTCGATCATCAACGATCCGATCGTCGATATCGCGCGCAAGGCCGACGTGAGCCAGCCGACGGTGATCCGCTTCTGCCGCTCGCTCGGCTGCCAAGGGCTGTCGGACTTCAAGCTGAAGCTCGCGACCGGCCTCACCGGCACGATTCCGATGAGCCACAGCCAGGTGCATCTCGGCGACACGGCCACCGACTTCGGCGCGAAGGTGCTCGACAACACGGTGTCGGCGATCCTGCAGCTGCGCGAACACCTGAACTTCGAGCACGTCGAGAACGCGATCGAGATCCTGAACGGCGCGCGCCGCATCGAGTTCTACGGGCTCGGCAACTCGAACATCGTCGCGCAGGACGCGCACTACAAGTTCTTCCGCTTCGGGATTCCGACGATCGCCTACGGCGACCTGTACATGCAGGCCGCGTCGGCCGCGCTGCTCGGCAAGGGGGACGTGATCGTCGCGGTGTCGAAATCGGGGCGCGCGCCCGAGCTGCTGCGCGTGCTCGACGTCGCGATGCAGGCGGGCGCGAAGGTGATCGCGATTACGTCGAGCAACACGCCGCTCGCGAAGCGCGCAACCGTGGCGCTCGAAACCGACCACATCGAGATGCGCGAGTCGCAGTTGTCGATGATCTCGCGGATCCTGCATCTGGTGATGATCGACATCCTCGCGGTCGGCGTCGCGATCCGCCGCGCGTCGACCGCCGGCGAACTGCCGGAAGCCGTCGCGCAGGCGCGTGCGCGCGCGAGCGACGACGAAACGGCCGACGTGCTCGACTGGCTGAGCCACGGCGCGTCGCCGGCGGCGAAGGACGTCGCGCGCGACTGAGGTGCTCGGCAGCGGTCGGCGGCGCTCGCCGCCGTGCGCGCGCCGCAAAACGAAACGCCACCGCGCGCGCTGCGCCGGTGGCGTTTTTCATGGCGGGCCGCAGCCGCGGCGCGTCGGGCGTCAGGCGTCGGCCTTCACCGGCCGGCCATGCCAGCGCAGCACGAACCAGCGGCCGACGAAACATAGCACGCCGCACACGCCGATCGTCACGCCCATCGCGAACGGCGTGCCGTCCGCAAGCGCGCCGATCGCGACGCTCGCGAGCGCGCCGAGCGCGAGCTGCATCGCGCCGAACACGGCCGCCGATGCGCCCGCGTTGTGCGGATAGCGATGCATCAGGTCGGTCGTGCAGTTGGCCGACAGGATGCCGACTACGCCGACCACGAAGAATAGGCACACGACGATCGACCACAGCCCGCCCCACCCCGTCAGCGCGACGAGCGCGACCGCGAGCGACGCGATGCAGCTCACGAGCGACGCGGCCGCGATGATGCGCAGCGAGCCGACGCTGCCCACCAGCCGCGTGTTCGCGAAGTTGCCGATCATGATCCCGACGACGTTCAGCCCGAACAGCAGCCCGTAGTGCTGCGGCGAGACGTGGAAGTACTCGATGTAGACGAACGGCGTCGCGGTGATGTACGAGAACATCGACGCGAACGCCATCCCGCCGCACAGCATGTGCCCCCACGCGACCGGGTCGGACAGGATGCGCCCGTACGACGCGAACGATGCGAGCACGGCCGCGCTCTTGCGCCGCTCCTTCGGCCAGGTTTCGGGCACGCGCAGGTAGGCGGTCGCCGCGCACAGCGCGCCGAATGACGCCAGCACGACGAACACGCCGCGCCAGCCGGCGAAACGCAGGATCTGGCCGCCGATCAGCGGCGCGAGCAGCGGCCCGACCGCGGTGACGATCGCGACCATCGACAGCACCTTCGCCGCATCGGTCGGCTCGTGCGCGTCGCGCGCGATCGCGCGGGCCAGCACGGACGCGGCGCCCGCGCCGAGCGCCTGCAGGAAGCGCACGAAGATCAGCATGTCGATGGAGCCCGCGACGAAGCAGCCGATGCTCGCGAGCGTGAATAGCGCGATGCCGCCGAGCAGCACGGGCCGGCGGCCCCAGGTGTCGGACAGCGGGCCGTACAGCAGCATGCCGATCGAGAAGCCGGCCATGAAGCTCGTGAGCGTGCGCTGCGCGGCGCCGGCGCTCACGGAGAAGCCGTCGGCGATCGACGGCAGGCTCGGCAGGTACATGTCGGTGGCAATCGGCCCGCAGGCAGCGAGCGCACCGAGCAACAGGATCAGCCGGGCATCGGGCCGGCGCCGGACGACGTGGGACATGGGTATCCGCAATGGGAGCCCGCGCGCAGCGGCGCGCGTGGCAGTGAAGACGACAGAGCGCGCCGCGGGCGGCGCATCGGCCCTTGATTGTACGCGCAACTTTTCGCGCCGCCGGCCGTCGGCCGGTGTCGGCGCAGAGCCGCAAACGCGCGCGCAGTGAGCGCGTGCTTCGCCCGCGCGCCCGAGCCGAGTCGTCTCAATCGTATTAAGCTTGCCGCTCGCCGCTGCCCCCATCCGACCCAATCGACGCACGACCGAACCGATGACCGCCTTCCTGCTGATCTGGAGCCCCAAGAAATGGCCGTGGCCCGAACTGCCCGACGTCGCCGCGCGCGTGAAGGCCGGCGACGCCGTGCACGACGTATGGGGCTGCGGCTTCGCACGCGGCATCGTGCCGGGCGACCGCGTGTTCCTGCACCGCGTCGCGCAGGCGCCGAAAGGCGTGTTCGGCTCCGGCTACGTGACGCGCGCGCCGTACGAGGTGCCCGACGCGACGACCAAGCGCGGCTACCGGCTGTGCATCGACTTCGTCTACGACTGGCTCGTCGACGCGCATCAGGACGTCATGATCCCGCGCGACGCGCTGCGCGTGCATCCGTACTCGGTGCAGACCTGGGATGCACAGAGCTCCGGCACGTCGATCAAGCCGATGGTCGAAGGTCCGCTGGAAAAGCGCTGGGCGGAGCTGACCGGCAAGCGCAAGCCGCGCCGGTAAACGGGTCCATAAGCTGGCCGAGATTCGAGCCGAGAAGCTGGCCGAAAAGCGTGCCGCATCGCCCCGGCCGGCCCTGTGCGCGCCGGCCCGCGTCGCGCGCGCAAAGGCCGCAGCGCGCGCGCCGGGCCCGCCGCGTGCGTCTCCGGTACAATCAGACGATCGTTCCGCCCAGGCGCCGCGGCCCGTGCACGAGGCCCCCGCGCCCTTCTCTCAGGTTTCGCTCATGTCCAACAACCAGATCCTCTTCGAACGCGCCCAGAAGACCATCCCGGGCGGCGTCAACTCGCCCGTCCGCGCGTTCCGTTCCGTCGGCGGCACGCCGCGCTTCGTGGCGCGCGCGCAGGGCCCGTACTTCTGGGACGCCGACGGCAAGCAGTACATCGACTACATCGGCTCGTGGGGCCCGATGATCGTCGGTCACGTCCATCCGGAAGTGCTGGCGGCCGTGCAGCGCGTGCTCGCCGACGGCTTCTCGTTCGGCGCGCCGACCGAGGCCGAGATCGAGATCGCCGAAGAAATCTGCAAGCTGGTGCCGTCGATCGAGCAGGTGCGGATGGTGTCGAGCGGCACCGAGGCCACGATGAGCGCGCTGCGTCTCGCGCGCGGCTTCACGGGCCGCAGCCGCATCGTCAAGTTCGAGGGCTGCTACCACGGCCACGCGGACAGCCTCTTGGTCAAGGCCGGCTCGGGCCTGCTGACGTTCGGCAATCCGACCTCGGCCGGCGTGCCCGCCGACATCGCCAAGCACACGACCGTCCTCGAATACAACAACGTCGCCGCGCTGGAAGAAGCGTTCGGCGCGTTCGGCGACGAAATCGCCGCGGTGATCGTCGAGCCCGTCGCGGGCAACATGAACCTCGTGCGCGGCACGCCGGAATTCCTGAACGCGCTGCGCGCGCTGTGCACGAAGCACGGCGCGGTGCTGATCTTCGACGAGGTGATGTGCGGCTTCCGCGTCGCGCTCGGCGGCGCCCAGCAGCACTACGGCATCGCGGCCGACCTCACCTGCCTCGGCAAGGTGATCGGCGGCGGGATGCCGGCCGCCGCGTTCGGCGGCCGCCGCGACATCATGGCCCATCTCGCGCCGCTCGGCGGCGTGTACCAGGCCGGCACGCTGTCGGGCAATCCGATTGCGGTCGCCGCGGGCCTGAAGACGCTGCAGCTGATCCAGGCGCCCGGCTTCTACGACGCGCTCACCGCGCAGACGAAGCGCCTCGCCGACGGCCTCGCGGCGGAAGCGCGCGCGGCCGGCGTGCCGTTCGCGGCCGACTCGATCGGCGCGATGTTCGGCCTGTACTTCGCCGAGCGCGTGCCGGCGAGCTTCGCGGAAGTCACGAAGAGCGACGTCGAACGCTTCAATCGCTTCTTCCACCTGATGCTCGACGAAGGCGTGTACTTCGCGCCGTCCGCGTACGAGGCCGGCTTCGTATCGAGCACGCACGACGACGCGGTGATCGACGCGACGCTCGCCGCCGCGCGCCGCGCGTTCGCGGCGCTCGCCGCCTGACCGGGCCCGCGCGCATGTTCTCCGATACCGACTTCGCGCACATGCAACGCGCGCTCGCGCTCGCGGCGCGCGGCATGTATACGACGGCGCCGAATCCGCGCGTCGGCTGCGTGATCGTCAAGGACGGCGACGTGATCGGCGAAGGGTTCACGCAGCCGGCCGGCCAGGATCACGCGGAAGTGCAAGCGCTGAAGGACGCGCGCGCGCGCGGCTGCGACGTGGCCGGCGCGACCGTCTACGTGACGCTCGAGCCGTGCAGCCACTTCGGCCGCACGCCGCCGTGCGCGAACGCGCTGATCGACGCGCGCGTCGCGAAGGTCGTGGCGGCGATGGAAGACCCGAACCCGCAGGTGTCCGGGCGCGGCCTCGGGATGCTGCGCGACGCAGGCATCGACGTACGCTGCGGGCTGCTCGCGTACGAAGCCGGCGAACTGAACATCGGCTTCGTGTCGCGGATGACGCGCGGACGTCCGTGGGTGCGGATGAAGACCGCCGCCTCGCTCGATGCGCGCACCGCGCTGCCGTCCGGCGAAAGCCAATGGATCACCGGCGAGGCCGCGCGTCTCGACGGCCATGCGTGGCGTGCGCGCGCGTGCGCGATCCTCACCGGCATCGGCACCGTGCGCGAGGACAATCCGCTCCTGACCGTCCGCGGCATCGACACGCCGCGTCAGCCGCAGCGCGTGCTGGTGGACAGCCGGCTCGACCTGCCGCTCGACGCCCGGCTGCTCGAAGGCGCGCCGCTGCTGATCTTCTGCGGCCGGCTCGACGCCGCCGGCGAGATCCGCGCGAACGTGCTGCAGTCGCGCGGCGCCGAAGTCGTGTCGCTGGCGAACCTGCAAGGCAAGGTCGATCTGCCCGGAATGCTTGCGGCGCTCGGCGCGCGCGGCGTCAACGAGCTGCACGTGGAGGCCGGCCACAAGCTGAACGGTTCGCTGCTGCGCGAGCAGTGCGTCGACGAGCTGCTCGTCTATCTGGCGCCGAGCCTGCTCGGCAGCGACGCGGCCGCGATGTTCGATCTCGCCGCGCCGAGGAGCCTCGACGGCCGCACGCGGCTGGCGTTCCACAGCGTCGAGCGGGTCGGCGACGATCTGCGGATCGTCGCGCGCGTCGCGCCGCCCGCGGGCGCCCACTGAACGGCGCCGTCGCCGTCGCGATGCTCACCGGCATCGTCGCGGCCGTCGGCCGCATCGAATCGCTCCGCCCGCTCGGCGCGCCGGCCGACGCCGACGCCTGCGTGCGGCTGACCGTGCACGCAGGCGGCCTCCACCTCCCCGATGGCGCACTCGGCCACAGCATCGCGATCGAGCGGATGATCTGCGCGTCGCAGAGCCTGCACCGGGACTGATGCGACGGGCGCGGGCCCGCGGTCGTCCGATGGCCGTCGGCGGCGCGTGCCGACACCTGGCCGGACGGCCAACGGCGCGCACGCGCCGGCGCGTCGCGCTAAGATGCAACGGCAGCGGATTCGGCGCCACGCCGCGTACCGGCTGCTCCCTTTTCCACCAGGAGTCGTTTCCATGTCCATCTCGATGTATCAGGCTTCGCTGCCCGTCCTGATCCGCGGCCTCACCAACCTGCAGCACATCCTCGGCAAGGCGCAGGCGCATGCGGCCGAGAAGCAGATCGATCCGTCGGTGTTCATCGGCGCACGCCTCTATCCGGACATGCTGCCGCTCGTGCGCCAGGTATACATCGCGACCGACACGGCCAAGGGCTGCGCCGCGCGGCTTGCCGGCGTCGATATCCCGAGCTATCCGGACGTCGAACAGTCGTTCGACGAGTTGCATGCGCGCGTCCAGAAGACGATCGACTATCTGAAGAGCTTCGACGCAGCCCAGATCGACGGCAGCGAAGCGCGCCAGATCGTGCTGAAGATGCGCGTCGGCCCGATCGAGTACACCGGCCAGTCTTACCTGCTGAACTTCGTGCTGCCCAATTTCTTCTTCCACGTGACGACCGCGTACGGCATCCTGCGCCACAACGGCGTCGAACTCGGCAAGCTCGATTACCTCGGCGGCCGCAACGACCACGCTTGATGCCCTGCGTGACGAACACGTGACACCGGGCGCGACGGCCGGCGCGGCGGCCCGGCCGGCCGTCCTGCCGTCGCGCATTGCAGGTTCGCGTCACGGCCCGGTCGCGCGGCTTTTCGGCGCGCTTGCCGGGCGCGCGGCCCGTGCCAGCCGAAACGCGGTCCGGCTGGCGTAAAATACGCACTTTCCTTTTTCTCGCCCCTTTATGACGCTCGCCTCCACGCTCGACATCATCGCGGAGTTGAAAGCCGGCCGGATGGTGATCCTGGTCGACGAAGAAGACCGCGAAAACGAAGGCGATCTCGTGATCGCCGCCGAGTTCGTCACGCCGGAAGCGATCAACTTCATGGCCCGGTACGGCCGCGGGCTGATTTGTCTGACGTTGACGCAGGAACGCTGCAAGCAGCTGCACCTGCCGCTGATGACCTACCGCAACGGCACCCAGTACGGCACCGCATTCACGGTCAGCATCGAAGCGGCCGAAGGCGTGACGACCGGCATCTCGGCCGCCGACCGCGCACATACGATCGCCACGGCGGTCGCGCACGACGTGCGCCCCGAGCACATCGTGCAGCCGGGCCACGTGTTCCCGATCATGGCGCAGCCGGGCGGCGTGCTGGTGCGCGCCGGCCATACCGAGGCCGGCTGCGACTTCACCGCGCTCGCGGGGCTCACGCCGGCCGCGGTGATCTGCGAGATCATCAAGGACGACGGCACGATGGCGCGCCTGCCCGATCTGCTCGAGTTCGCGAAGGAACACGATCTGAAGATCGGCACGATCGCCGACCTGATCCAGTACCGCAGCCGCACCGAGTCGATCATCGAGCGGATCGCCGAGCGCACGATGCAGACCGCGCACGGCACGTTCCGCGCGGTGCTGTACCGCGACCAGCCGAGCGGCTCGCCGCACATCGCGCTGGTGCGCGGCGCGCCGGCGCCCGACGTCGATACGCCGGTGCGCGTGCACGAGCCGCTGTCGGTGCTCGACCTGCTCGAGACGGGCATCTCGACGCACTCGTGGACGCTCGACGCAGCGATGCGCGAGATTGCGGAGCGCGACCTCGGCGTGATCGTGCTGCTCAACTGCGGCGACACGAAGGAACATCTGATCGACGTTTTCAAGGCGTTCGACGAGGAACAGAAGGCCGCTGCGCTGAAGCGCCGGCCGGTCGATTTCAAGACGTTCGGCATCGGCGCGCAGATCCTGCGTGATGTCGGCGTCGGCAAGATGCAGGTGCTGTCGAATCCGCGCAAGCTGGGCAGCATGTCCGGCTACGGCCTCGAAGTCACGGGCTTCATTCCGATGCCCGGCGACGAAGCCAAGTCCTGCCCGGCGTCCAACGCGTAACCCGCCGCGGCGCTTTCGCCCTATAACCGTTCATCCACACCACGGACCAGATCATGGAAATCGGACAATACCAACCGAATCTCGAAGGCGACGGCCTGCGTATCGGCATCGTGCAATCCCGCTTCAACGAACCCGTCTGCAACGGCCTCGCCGATGCATGCGTCGAAGAACTCGAGCGCCTCGGCGTGTCGGGTGAAGACGTGCTGCTCGTATCGGTGCCGGGCGCGCTGGAAATCCCGCTCGCGCTGCAAAAGCTCGCCGAAAGCGGCCAGTTCGACGCGCTGATCGCGCTCGGCGCGGTGATCCGCGGCGAGACGTACCACTTCGAACTCGTGTCGAACGAAAGCGGTGCGGGCATCACGCGCATCGGCCTCGACTTCAACCTGCCGATCGCGAACGCGGTGCTGACGACCGAAAACGACGAGCAAGCCGTCGCGCGCATGACCGAAAAGGGTCGTGACGCCGCTCGCGTCGCGGTCGAGATGGCGAACCTGACGATGGCGCTCGACCAGCTCGGCGACGACGAAGAAGAAGACGAAGACGACGAAGAGGAGCGCGCATGAAAAAGAGCGCCCGCCGACAATCGCGCGAGCTGGCGACGCAGGGCTTGTATCAGTGGCTGCTGTCGAACGCGTCCTCCGGCGAGATCGACGCGCAACTGCGCGGCGCGCTCGGTTACGACAAGGCCGACAAGGAACTGCTCGAGGCCATCCTGCACGGTGTGATTCGCGAGCACACGACGCTGGTCGAAGCGATCACGCCGTCGCTGGATCGTCCGATCGACCAGTTGTCGCCGGTTGAACGCGCCGTGCTGCTGATCGCGACGTTCGAGCTCACGCACCATGTCGAAACGCCGTACCGCGTCATCATCAACGAAGCGGTCGAACTCACGAAGACGTTCGGCGGCTCCGACGGCTACAAGTACGTGAACGGCGTGCTCGACAAGCTCGCCGCGAAGCTGCGCCCCGCCGAAACGCAGGCGCGTCGCAACAGCTGATCCGTGTATCGACGGGCGCATACGCGCCCGTTTTTCGTTTCCCCTTCCCCTGCCCGCTCCGCCCGACCGATGAATACCACCGCCGATTCGCTCGTCACGCTCGCCGCACGCGTCGACGCGATCCAGCCGTTCTATGTGATGGAACTGATGAAGGAAGCACAGCGGCTCGAGTCCTCCGGGCGCGATGTTATCCACATGGGGATCGGCGAGCCGGACTTCACCGCGCCGGAGCCCGTCGTCGAGGCGGCCGCGGCTGCGTTGCGCCGCGGGGTCACGCAGTACACGAGCGCGCTCGGCATTGCGCCGCTGCGCGAAGCGATCGCGGCGCACTATGCGCGCGCGTACGGCCTCACGATCAGCCCCGAGCGGATCGTCGTGACGGCCGGCGCATCGGCCGCACTGCTGCTCGCGTGCCTCGCGCTCGTCGGCCGCGACGACGAGGTGCTGATGCCAGATCCGTCGTATCCGTGCAACCGGCACTTCGTCGCGGCGGCCGAAGGCCGGCCGGTGCTCGTGCCGAGCGGCCCGGAAGCGCGCTTTCAGCTCACCGCCGACGACGTCCGCACGCGCTGGGGCAACCGCACGCGCGGCGTGCTGCTCGCGTCGCCGTCGAACCCGACCGGCACGTCGCTCGAGCCGGACGAGCTCAAAAGGATCGTCGAGGCGGTGCGCGCACGCGGCGGCTTCACGATCGTCGACGAGATCTATCAGGGCCTCAGTTACGATGCGGCGCCCGTGTCGGCGCTGTCGTACGGCGACGACGTCGTCACGGTGAACAGCTTCTCGAAGTACTTCAGCATGACCGGCTGGCGGCTGGGCTGGCTCGTCGTGCCGCCGGCGCTGGTCGGCACGTTCGAAAAGCTGTCGCAGAATCTGTTCATCTGTCCGTCCGCGCTCGCGCAGCATGCGGCGCTCGCCTGCTTCGAACCGGCGACGCTCGACATCTACGAAGCGCGCCGCCTCGAATTCAAGCGTCGCCGCGACTTCATCGCGCCGGCGCTCGAACGGCTCGGCTTCAAGGTCCCGGTGATGCCCGACGGGGCGTTCTACGTCTACGCACATTGCGGCGGCGTTGCCCACCCGGCAGCCGGCGACAGCGCCGCGCTCACGCATGCGATGCTGCACGACGCCGGCGTCGTGCTGGTGCCGGGCATGGATTTCGGCGTCCATGCGCCGCGCGACTATATCCGGCTGTCGTATGCGACGGCCTATTCACGGCTCGAGGAAGCGGTCGAGCGGCTGGCCAAACTGTTCGGCCACCACTGAGCCACGGAACCCGTGGCACCGCGCCGGCCGGCGGTCCATCTGCGTCGATACAAAAGAAAAAAGCACCCGACCGGGTGCTTTTTCTATTCGTGCGGGTGAAACCTGCGGTCGTTACGCGCCCAGTTCCGAATGCTCGCCGTGCGATTGCTTCGCGGTGTCGACGCTCGCGTCGTCCTGCTGCGCGCCCTTCGGTGCCGCGGTCTTCGCGGCGAGCGGCTGCGCGGCGTCGAGCGTCGCATGCACGCGCTTGGCGCCGCCTGCGGCTGCCGTGACGGCCGCGGTGACGATCGGCTTCGACGCCTGGACCGGCGCCTGCGGTGCATTGACCGGCACGTTGCGGCCGTGCGCCACGTCGCGCAGGCGGCCGCGCTCGGCCATGACCTTCGCGCCGTACGCGTTGTCGTCCGGGTTCGTCGAGCCGTTGTACAGGCGCAGGCCGTTCGCGAGCGAGCCGCCGCGCGCGATGCAGTCCTTCAGCACCAGCGCACCGACCTGCAGGTTCGCGAGCGGCTGCAGCGCGGTATCGGTGCCGCCGAAGTATTCGAACTTGTCGGAATGGACCTTCGACATGACCTGCATCAGCCCCTGCGCGCCGACGCCGCTTTCCGCGTACGGGTTGAAGCCGGATTCGATCGCCATCACCGACAGCAGCAGCAGCGGATCGAGGCCGACGTCGCGGCCGGTCTGGAACGCCGCCTTGACGAGCTGGCCGAGCGGCTCCTGCGCGACCCGGTAGCGGCGCGACAGGTAGGTGGCGACGAGCGCCTGTTCACGGTTCGACGCGAGCGTGCGATCGTCACGGGCGTCGGCCGGAACCCGCTGGGTCGGAATCAGTTTCGCGAGCGCGACCGGCGACGGGCCGTTGCGGGCCGCATCGGCCGCATCGTTCTGCGCGGAGGTTTCAGGCGCGACGTCGAGACCGACGGCGAGCGCGTCCGTTTCGGTCGCGTCTTCCTGCTGCGGCTGCGCGCCGGCGGGCGCGAAGTTCGGCAGCGGATGGCCGGACAGCAGACGGGCCGGACCGGCTTGCATGGCCGCGGATACGATCGGCATCAGCTTTGCTGCGAGGTTCCCGCGCACGGTCGGCACGAGCCAGAGGGCGAGCGCAACTGCGACAGCGAGACAGCCGACAACGCTGAATAAGTGGTGACTGACACGCGTCCCCCGGCGCAGCATGTCGCGCACGAACTGCGCATGCTGCTCTGTGGGACGCCACGATAACCAAGCGTTCATTCAGATCATCTCCCATGAACATGACTCGTGCGGCTCGCTCGGCTCGATGGCGAGACAGAATACGCGCCGCGGAATCACGACGCCGCACGCCTTGGTCGGACGCACAAGCATCGGGGAAACGGTATAAGTACCGTTCGAGGCCACGGTGTAAGAAGGCCAGCACCTTTGCATCTTGTGCAAGGTGGGCACACGCGGTGGCACTCACGCAAAAAACCAGCGTCAGGTGGCGCTGGCCGAGACTACAACTAAAGACCGTCGAAAGACGCCGTGCAGGATTCGGCGGACGGTGACGCGCTGCGTCGAAGATCGGTGATTGGCGGCTCGAAGCCTTTTACCCTGCAACCAATGTGAGCGGATTCTAGCAGGGTTTTATAGATCGTCAACACTATAAAACCTCGAAATTATAACAAAAAGTAATGTTGAGGCGGCCTTCAGATCGCGAGGCCTCTGCCGAAGGGGCTTCCAGCGCGGTCTACTTTTTTCGCTCGCGGGCGAGCGCGCGGCGGCGCGGGTAAAATCGGCGATCGATTCGGGGCCGCACCGGCAGTTGCGCCCGCTCACCGTTGCCCGCGTCGCGGGCAATCCGGACCATCTTCATGAAATACAAAGACTTACGAGATTTCATTCAGCGCCTCGAGGCGCTCGGCGAACTGCGGCGCGTCACGCAACCCGTGTCGCCCGTGCTCGAAATGACCGAGCTGTGCGACCGCGTGCTGCGCGCCGGCGGCCCTGCGCTGCTGTTCAACGCGCCGCCGGGCAATGCGTTTCCGGTGCTCGGCAACCTGTTCGGCACGCCGCGCCGCGTCGCGCTCGGGATGGGCGTCGATGCGGGCGACGACGCCGCGCTCGGCTCGCTGCGCGACCTCGGGCGGCTGCTGTCCGCGTTGAAGGAGCCGGATCCGCCGAAGAGCCTGAAGGACGCCGGCAAGCTGCTGTCGCTCGCCAAGGCCGTGTGGGACATGGCGCCGAAATCGGTGTCGTCGCCGGCATGCCAGGAGATCGTCTGGGAAGGCGCCGACGTCGACCTGCACAAGCTGCCGATCCAGACCTGCTGGCCCGGCGACGCCGGGCCGCTCGTCACGTGGGGCCTCACGGTCACGCGCGGGCCGAACAAGTCGCGCCAGAATCTCGGCATCTACCGCCAGCAGCTGATCGGCCGCAACAAGCTGATCATGCGCTGGCTCGCCCATCGCGGCGGCGCGCTGGATTTCCGCGAATTCGCATTGAGGAATCCGGGCCAACCGTATCCGGTCGCGGTCGTGCTCGGCGCCGACCCGGCCACGACGCTCGGCGCCGTGACGCCGGTGCCCGACACGCTGTCCGAGTATCAGTTCGCCGGCCTGCTGCGCGGCAGCCGCACCGAGCTCGCGAAGTGCCTGACGCCCGGCGTCGACACGCTGCAGGTGCCCGCGCGCGCGGAAATCGTGCTCGAAGGCTTCATTTATCCGCAGCAAGGCACGCCTGCGCCGGCCCCGGCCGGCGCGCCGCCGCGGCCGGCCGGCAATGCGGCGGCCGCGTACGAGCACGCACTCGAAGGCCCGTACGGCGACCACACCGGCTACTACAACGAGCAGGAGTGGTTTCCGGTGTTCACGGTCGAGCGCATCACGATGCGCCGCGACGCGATCTATCACTCGACCTATACGGGCAAGCCGCCCGACGAGCCGGCCGTGCTCGGCGTCGCGCTCAACGAGGTGTTCGTGCCGCTGCTGCAGAAGCAGTTCACCGAGATCACGGACTTCTATCTGCCGCCGGAAGGCTGCAGCTACCGGATGGCCATCGTGCAGATGAAGAAGAGCTACGCGGGCCATGCGAAGCGCGTGATGTTCGGCGTATGGAGCTTCCTGCGGCAGTTCATGTACACGAAGTTCATCGTGGTCGTGGACGAGGACGTGAACATCCGCGACTGGAACGAGGTGATCTGGGCGATCACGACGCGCGTCGATCCAGTGCGCGACACCGTGATGGTCGACAGCACGCCGATCGACTATCTCGACTTTGCGTCGCCGGTCGCCGGGCTCGGTTCGAAGATGGGGCTCGACGCGACCAACAAGTGGCCGGGCGAGACCAACCGCGAATGGGGCCGGCCGATCGAGATGGACGCGGCCGTCAAGGCGCGCGTGGACCGGCTCTGGCAGGAGATCGGACTTTGATCGGCCCGTGCGCAGACATGCGTCGGCACGCACCATCGACTCCACCCGAGCAATGACGATGAGCTTTCCACCCGCCTCGATGCTGTCCGACGGCTTCTTCCTGTCGCTGTCGCTGTGTCTCGACATCGGCCTCGTCAACGTCGCGATGCTGTCGCTAACGCTGTCGCACGGCTTTCGGCCGGGCTTCTGGCTCGGCCTCGGCTCGTGCGTCGGCGATCTCGTCTACGCCGCGCTCGCGCTGGCCGGCATGGCCGTGCTGCTGCAGTTCGAGGCCGTGCGCTGGATCGTCTGGATCGGCGGCGGCGCGGTGCTGCTGTTCCTCACGTGGAAGATGGCGCGCGAAGCGATCGCGCCGCCCGCCGATGCCGACGACCGCGCCGGCGACGCACCCGCGCCGCGTGCGAGCGCGCGCCGCAGCTTCGTACGCGGGCTGCTGCTGGCGATGTCGTCGCCGAGCGCGATCCTGTGGTTCGCGGCGGTCGGCGGCGCACTGATCGCGAAAGCCGGCGCGACCACGCCGGCTACGGCTTCGGTGTTCCTGTCCGGCTTCTTCCTCGGCGGCCTCGCGTGGACGCTGTTCATCTGCACGCTCGCGAGCCACGGCCGCAAGCGTGCGGGCGCGGGGCTGATGCGCGCGTGCCATGTCGCGTCGGCGCTGCTGTTCGCGTATTTCTCTTATAGCGTGATCGTCGGCGGCTACCGCGATCTAATCGTTCACGCCGCGTGAGCGCAACGTGCCGCCCACGCGGCATCGGGCGCCTGAAATGAAGAACGGCGCAACGTCCGTCACCGGGCGTTGCGCCGTTCTGCTTCACGCGGCCGTCGCCGCGCGCGACGCGTCAGCGGCGCCAGTAGCCGTGGTGGCCCCAGCCGCCATAACCGTGATGCCAGTACGGACGGCCGTAATAGCCGCCGACCACCACCGGCGGCGGCGCATAGTACGCCGGCGCAGGCGCGTAATACACGGGCGGAGGCGGCGGTGCGTAGTAGACGGGCGGCGGCGGCGCGTACACGGGGTATGCCGGCGCAACCGGGATACCGATGCCGACCCCGATCGACACGTGGGCCTGCGCGGCGCTCGCGGCACCCAGGCCGAGCGCGGCGGCGGCGATGAACGGAATGAGCTTTTTCACTTCGATTCTCCTGCTGGAGCGGTAATTTGTGCGCTCCGGTCGGCGACGGCAGGCGCGCACGTCGCATGCAAGCAATGTAGCGAAAACCCGCTCCGGGCGGGTCGCGCATTTGTTGCAAATTGCAATTCCGGGCCGCGAGGGCCACCACGATGCCCCGCTCGCGCGGCCATCGCGTGCCGCACCGACACGCAGGATTTCGTCCGACCGGCCCACGCGGGGCACACCACTCGGTCGTTCTTACCGGACCACGCCCGCGCGGCTCGCAGCGTGCCGTAATGAACGATTACAAATTCGAGACAAGACGCCGACCGTTCCGATGGGCAAGCGGCCCCACTCAGTTTGAGGGTCGTAACCGTCCTCCCTCGAAGCTCCGCGCTCACGACATACATTCTTGCAACGACTCGCCACGGCGAGCACCAACGCGCTCGACGAGCTCCACGTGTGCCCGCGCCGTCGCGACGCCGTCGTCATTCCTGCGATACTGGCGGCTGCCCCGTTCTTGTCCCCCGCCCCGCCCATGTCCGTACCCGATACTCCCCGCCTCGGCTTCATCGGCGCCGGCCGTCTCGCGCGCTGCGTCGCGATGCGTTTCGCGGCGGCCGGCTTTCCGGTCGCCGCAGTCGCGAGCCGCACGGCCGCTTCCGCCGCAGAACTCGCAGCCCGCATCGACGGCTGCCGGGCAGTCGACACGCCGCAGCAGGTCGTCGATGCGGCCGACCTGATCTTCCTGACCGTCCCCGACGACCAGCTCGCGCCCGCCGCCGCCGCACTGCGGTTCGATGCGGCCCGCGCGAGCGGCCAGGCGCTCGTGCACTGCAGCGGCGCCTCGGCGGTGGAACTGCTCGATCCGGCCCGGCTGCAAGGCGCAGCCACCGGCGGCTTTCATCCGCTCTACCTGTTCGGCGGCACCGACGCCGACCTCACGCGCATCGACGGTTGCTCGGTCACGATCGAGGCCGACGGCGCATTGCATGCGACGCTGATGCGGCTCGTGGCCGCACTCGGCTGCCACCCGCTGTCGATTCCCGCCGGCGGCCGGATGCTGTATCACGGGGCCGCGCATTACGCGGCGAGCTTCGCGCTGTGCGGGCTGGCGGAAGCGGTCGAGCTGTGGCGCGGCCTCGGCTTCGACGAAGCCGCCGCGCTGCGCGCGCTGCTGCCGATGCTCGCCGGCACGATCGAGACCGCCCGCGACAAGGGGCTCGCGAACGCGCTCGCCGGCCCGGTGTCGCGCGGCGACACCGGCATCGTCGAGCGCCAGCTCGCGCTGCTCGAGGCGCACGGCGGCGATCACGCGACGCTGTACGCGCTGATGACGCGCCGCGCGGTCGCGCTCGCGGCGCAACGCACGGCGCCGCCGGCCACGCTGCCGGCGCTCGCCCAGGCCGTCGAAGCGTCGCTCGCGCGCACCACCGGACACCCCTCCCCGCCGCGAGACGAGGCGTGATAAGGTGTCGGCCGATGCGCCGCCATCCGGCGTTGGCGGCCGCACGCTACTCGACTGCATAAAAAGGATGCCAACGATGTTCGGCGAGATCGCCCGTTTTCTGCTCAATACCGTCTTCACGCTGTTCGGCGCCGCGCTGATATTGCGCGTCTGGATGCAGGCCGTGCGCGTGCCGCCGTACAACCCCGTCACGCAGGCCGTCCTGCAGGCCACCAATTGGCTCGTGCTGCCGCTGCGCCGCGTGATCGCGGGCGTGCGCGGGATCGACTGGGCAAGCGTCGTCGCCGCGCTGCTCACCGCGCTCGTCTATGTGGTGCTGATGGTCGTGATGGCCGGCTTCGATCCGGCTTCGGTGATCGCGACGCTCGTCGTAGTCGCGCTGCTGACCGTCGTGAAGTGGGCGCTCAATCTGGTGATCTGGATGACGATCCTGATGGCGCTGCTGTCGTGGCTCAATCCGCGCTCGCCGGCGATGCCGATCCTCTACCAGCTCACCGCGCCGTTCCTGAACCCGCTGCGCCGCGTGATCCCGAACCTCGGCGGCATCGACCTGTCGCCGATCCTGCTGTTCGTGATCGTGCAGGTGCTGCTGATGATCGTCACGCGCGCAGCGGTGTCGCTGACGCTGTTCGGCATCTGACGCGTTGCGCTACACCGCCGGCCCCGCGGCCGGCGGCGCCGACAGCGTGTCGATCACGCCGAAGCTCGCCGGGATCATCGCGTAGCACACGCGCACTTTCTCGCGCGACAGCCGTTCGAGCAGTTGCCGCGCCTCGTCCTCGGTGACGATGAATTCGACCTCGATCGTGAGCGAGCCCTGCAGCTCGAAGAAGCGGTCCTCATGCAGCACGCGATGCCGGCCGAAGCCGGCCATCGCGCGGAACGCGGAACCGCCCGCGACGCCCATCCGGTTAGCTTCCTCCAGCAGCCATTCCCATAGCGGCTTCCAGTGCAGCCGCTGCTGCTCATGCACATAGAAACGCAGGAACACGGTGTCCATCGCGTTCTCCGGATGCCGGCGCGCTCAGGCCGGCGCGAACCACGCGCTGGCGGTCCACATGCCGAGCGCCGTCAGCGTGAACGAACCAGTCAAGTGTAGGACAGCCACCGCGAACGCCCATCCGAATTCGCCCTGCAGCGCGTGCGTCATCACTTCGACCGAGTAGGTGGAGAACGTCGTGAGGCCGCCGAGGAAGCCGGTGATCACGAACAGCCGCCACTCGGGCGGCAGGCCGACGCGGCTCGTGAACACGACGGCCGCGATGCCGATCGCGTAGCCGCCGAGCAGGTTCGCGGCCAGCGTGCCGAGCGGCATGGCCGGCACGAACGCGTTGAGCGCGAGGCCCAGGAACCAGCGCAACACGGCGCCGAGCCCGGCGCCGACGAAGATCGCGATGATCGAAGGGAACACGAAAACTCCTTGCTGACGGCGCCGGATGGCCGGCGCGGCGTACGCCGAACTGTATGCGCAATCGTGCGGCGGCCGCAATGCCGGCGCGTCGTATCGTTCGCACACGGCCGCCGGATTCGCCATTTTCCGATGAATTACGCCGATCATTACAAATCCACAAAATAAATCGATTAATGAGTCAGCGACCGTTCGGAAGTCGGAGAAACCTGCGCCAGGCGGTCCGTTCCGGTCATGACAAGCCCCATGCGCCGGGCATTCCGCGTATTTACCCTCATCCAGACATTCCCGCATCCTGCCGATATTCGATGTAATTCATTCCGGCTATTTCATAGAATCAATTCGCCGTCGATCCGTCGGCACGGGGAGATTCTCAAAATGAACAATATTCGCCTGTCGTCCATGTTGATTCCGGCGCTGTGCGCATCGCTGCTCGGGTCGAGCGTCGCGCTCGCCGACGACGGCGCCCAGCAGTCGTTCATCGAAGGCCACCGCGCGCCGAAAGGATTCGCCCGCCCGCCATTCCACACCAAGCCGCGTGCGAGCACGGCCACCGTTGCCGGCCTCACGCCCGCGCTCGTGCGGCACGCGTACGGATTCGATGCGCTCGCGAACCAGGGCGACGGGATGGTCGTCGCGATCGTCGACGCGTACGACGACCCGAAGATCGAGGCCGATCTCGGCGTCTTCAGCAACGCGTTCGCGCTGCCTGCCTGCACGTCGTCGAACGGGTGTTTCACCAAGGTGTATGCGCGCGGCACCCGGCCCAAGACGGACGCCGGCTGGTCGCTCGAGATGTCGCTCGACGTCGAATGGGTGCACGCCATCGCGCCGAAAGCGAAGATCGTGCTGGTCGAGGCCGCATCGGCGAGCTTTACCGATCTGATGGCTGCGGTCGACGTTGCGGTGAAACGCGGCGCGTCGGTCGTGTCGATGAGCTTCGGCGGCAACGAGTTCAGCGGCGAAACCGGCTACGACGGCCACTTCAACGTGCCGGGCGTCACCTTCGTCGCGTCGTCCGGCGACAGCGGCACCGGGACCGAGTACCCGGCCGCATCGCCGTATGTGGTGGCGGTGGGCGGCACGACGCTGTCGGTCGACGCAGCGGGCAACTACGTCGGCGAAGCGGCGTGGAGCGGCAGCGGCGGCGGCGTGAGCACCGCCGAGGGCGAGCCGGCCGGTCAGGCCGGCTGGCCGATTCCGGTGGCCGGCAAGCGTGGCGTGCCCGACGTCGGCTACGACGCGAATCCGTCCAGCGGCTTCGCCGTGTACGACTCGGTGACGTACCAGGGGCAGGCCGGCTGGTTCCAGGTCGGCGGCACGAGCGCCGGCGCACCGCAATGGTCGGCGCTCGTCGCGATCGCGAATTCGCTGCGCGCGGCGGCCGGCAAGAGCCGTCTGAGCGGCACCTACGACACGCTGTATGCGATCGGAAAGAGCGCGTACGGCAGCGACTATCACGACGTCACGATCGGGTCGAACGGCAGTTGCGGCAGCATCTGCAACGCGGCCGGCGGCTACGACTACGTGACGGGCCTCGGTTCGCCGGTCGCGCCGTCGCTCGTTCAGGCGCTCGTCGCGCAGCCGTAACCGCGCAACCGGCGGCGGCCGGCGCGCACCGCCGCGTTCAACCGCCGTGCCACGCGCGCTCGAGTTCGACGAGCGTCGCGAGCGCGCCGCCCTGCAGCCCGATCACGTCCGCGCGGCGCGCATGCGCTTCGCGTGCGTTGATGCGGATCACATCGGCGCCGAGCCGCTCGCTCGTCAGCCGGACGGTCGGGATCGCGGTGCCTGCGCCGAGCTCGACCACCACCACCCGCCCCGCCTGGGCGATCCATTCGTCGAGCGCGCGCTGCTGCGCGTCGTAGCGCTCGCCGAGCCAGCCGTGGTCGCCGAACATCAGGATGTTCGGCCGCGCCAGGCCGCCGCAGCGCGGGCAGCGCGGCGGCTCGCCGATCAGCCGGCACGCGGCGGCGTCGACGTCGGGGACGAACGATGCCGCATCCCACGTGTCGTCCGAGCACGGACGCAGACACTGCAGCGCGTGAATCGAACCGTGGATCTCGACGATGCGCGCCGGATCGAAGCCGGCTTTCTGAAACTGACCGTCGACGTTGCTCGTCAGCACGAAACCGCCGTTCGGCATCGCGTCGATCCAGCGTCGCAGGATCGCGAAGCCCTGATGCGGCAGCGTCTGTCGATACAGCGCAAGACGGTGCCCGTAGAAGCCCCACGCCAGCCGCGGTTGCGCGCGAAACGCCTGCGGCGACGCGATCTCGTGAAATTCGAAGCGCTCCTGGCGCAGCGCCGGATAGGCGCGCCAGAAGCCGTCCGTGCCGCGGAAATCGGGCAGCCCCGAATCGACGCCGATGCCGGCGCCGGCCGTCACGAGGAGCGCATCGGCGCGCGCGAGCGCCTCGACGGCGGCGCCGACGCGATCAGTGGGCAGTGGGAGTGGTGCGGCGGACGCATCGGAGGAACGGGAAAGCGGCATGGCGAAGCTGGGCAAAGAATCGAACGGTAGGCGGCGGATGTCGCGCGATCATACGCCGGTTCGAGCGCGATGCTGCGGCGGCGTGGCGTGGCGTGGCGTGGTGTTGCGCAGCGCAGTGCCGCGCCGAGCGCCGAGCGCGCCGCGAACCGGCCGTGGCCGCCGCACGCACGGTCGGGCACGCCGCACGGCATCGCGTTCAGGCTTGTGAACTCTCCTGCACGACCGGTATCGCCTCGACCGACGAGTAGACCGCCTTGCCGAGCTGCCGCGCAAGCGTCACGTCCGCGTCTGCGCCGCGCGATGCGCCGTCGATCCGCAGCACCGCATCGCAGCGCCGCAACAGCCGGTGCGCCGCCGGATACAGGAACGATTCGCTGATCGCGTCACCGATCGCCGTGGCGCCGGCCGCCGCGGCGAGCGGCAGCGACAGCCACTCGCCGATCATCGGCACGTGCCCGCGGCGATACACCGCGAGCGCGGCCTGCTCGAGCCGGCGCAGGTTGGCGGCGATGCGCGCGGGGTCGCCGTCGGTGCCGCTGCGCCACGGCCCGGCGACGAGCACCAGCAGCGGCGTCATGTCGGGCGCACGCCGGCGGTTTCCCGCAGCGCGACGTACTGCAGCAGCATGATGGTCTTCGCATCGACGATCTCGCCGCGCTCGATCGCGTCGAGCGCCGCACGCAGCGGCATCTCGACGACCTCGAGATCCTCGCCCTCTTCCGCGACGCCGCCGCCGTCGCCGATCCGCAGCGACGCGTCGTATTCGCCGATGAAGAAATGCAGCTTCTCCGTCACCGAGCCGGGGCTCATGAACGCCTCGAACACCTTGCGCACGCCGCGCACGCGGTAGCCGGTTTCCTCTTCGGCTTCCGCGCGGATACGCGCGTCGGGCGTCGCATCGTCGAGCAGGCCGGCCGCCGCTTCGAGCAGCATCCCGTCGTGGCCGTTCACGAACGCCGGCATCCGGAACTGCCGCGTGAGCAGCACGTCGCCCGTCGCCGCATTGCGCAGCAGGATGGTCGCGCCGTTGCCGCGGTCGTAGGTCTCGCGGCTCAGCCGCTGCCAGGTGCCGTCGCGGCGCAGGAAATCGAACGTCACCTTCTTCAGCACGTACCAGTCATCGGACAGCACCGTCGTATCGACGATACGGACGCGCTCATGCGTTGCGGCCATCGCGGCCTCCCCATTCGACATAGGACGGCGCCCATGGTAACGTGCAGTTTCGTGCAATTTCAAGATATTTCGTGCAATGCGATGCTGACGACCCAACGCAAGAAAGCGATCCTCGACGCGCTCGCCCGTGACGGCCAGGTGCTGGCCGTCGAACTGAGCGCGCAATTCGGCGTATCCGAAGACACCGTGCGGCGCGACCTGCGCGAGCTGGCCGCCGAAGGGCTGTTGCAGCGCGTGCACGGCGGCGCGCTGCCGGCGTCGCCGGCCGTCGCGCCGTTCGCGCAGCGCGAGACGCTGGAAACCGCGGAAAAGCGGCGCATCGCGCGGCGCGCCGCGCAGATGATCGCGCCGGGACAAGTCGCGATCGTCGATGGCGGCACGACGTCGGCGCTGCTCGTCAGCCAGTTGCCGGCCGACCTGCGCGCGACGATCGTCACGCACAGCCCGAGCGTGGCCGTCGCGCTGGCGGCGCATCCGTCGATCGACGTCATCCTGATCGGCGGGCGGCTGTACAAGCATTCGATCGTCGCGGTCGGCGCAGCGGCGCTCGAAGGTATCTCGCGCATCCATGCCGACCTGTATTTCATGGGCGTCACCGGCGTGCATCCGGTCGCGGGCCTGAGCACCGGCGACTTCGAGGAAGCCGCGATCAAGCGCGCGCTCGCGGCACGCGCCGCGGAGACGGTCGTGCTCGCGTCGCAATCCAAATTGCGCGCGGCGTCGCAATTCGTGATCGGCGAGCTGGCGCTCGCGCAGGCCGTGGTCGTCGAGCAGGAAACCGACGTCGCCCTGACCGAGCCGATCGAGGCTGCCGGCGTGACGGTCGTGCGGGCGTAGCGCGGCGGAAAGCGGGATGAGCGCCGACGGCCCCACGTCAGCGTGCCGACAGACAGCCCTTGCTACCATGGGCGACTGCCCAACCAACACGTCAGCGCCCGCCCGATGCCGACCGCCCCGACCTCCGTTCCAGACGCTATCGCCCCGCCTCCGGGCATCCTCGCCTTGTTCGCCGCGTTCGCGCAGATCGGCCTGACCAGCTTTGGCGGCGGATTGAGCGGGCGCATGATGCGCGCATTCGTGCACGAGCGGCGCTGGCTCGACGAGGAGGCGTTCCTGAACGGACTCGCGTTGTCGTAGGCGTTGCCGGGCGTCAATGTGAAGAACCTCGCGATCTGGATCGGCTACCGGCTCGCCGGATGGCGCGGCGCGGTGGCCGGCTTCACCGGCGTCATCGCGCCGCCCGCCGTGCTGATCGTGCTGTTCGGCGTCGCGCTCTCTGCACTCACGCGCTTCACGCTCGCCCACGTCGCGCTCGCCGGCGCCGCGGCCGCGGCGATCGGGCTGTCGATCTCGATGGCGATCACCGCGGTGCGCCGACTGCCGCGCCGTGCGCTGCCGCTGACGGTGATGACGCTCACGTTCGTGTCGGTGGCCATGCTGCACTGGCCGCTCGTGTGGACCGTGGTGATCGGCGGCACGCTGAGCGTCGCACTCGAATACCGTCGTGCGGCGCGCGCGACGGCCGGGGGGAGCGGCCGATGATCACGCTGTCCCGCTATGTCGCGCTGGCCGGCGTGTTCGCGCCGCTGTCGATCGCCACCATCGGCGGCGGCCAGGCGATCGTCGCCGATATCCAGCGGCAGGTCGTCGATGTTCATCACTGGATGACGGCCGCACAGTTCGTGAACGACTTCGCGATTGCGCGGATGGCGCCGGGCCCCGGCTCTCTGCTTGCAACGCTGATCGGGTGGCAGGTGGCCGGCTTCTGGGGCGCGGTGATCGCGACGCTCGCGCTGTTCGGGCCGACCGCGTTCCTCATTTACGGCGTCGCGCATCTATGGCGGCGGCACCAGGGCGCACGTTGGCAAGTCGCCCTCGAGGCCGGCCTGCGGCCGGTTGCAGCGGGGATGATTCTGGCGTCGGCCTGGGTGCTGCTGCAGGCGCTCGACGGCGGGTGGCCGGCCCGCGCGATCGCGCTTGCGTCGACTGCATGCGTGATGCTCACGCGCGTTCATGCGGTGCTGCTGATCGTCGTCGGGGCGTTGTTGCTGGTCGTCATGCATGCGATCGGCTGACGTCGGCGACCGCGCCGCGAGCCGTCGGCGCACCGCGCGATATTGGATGACGAACGGGGATTTGCGACTTGGCGAGACGCGCGTCGCTAGGGGTCGAAGCCTTGCAGCGCCCCCGTCGAGAATAAGATGGACATCGGCCACGAAGCGCGTATGATCAATTCATCCGAGCGCGCGTCACGTCCCAGATCGCTCGTCCCGCCCTCTGCCCTCTTGCTGCGTTGCGCCGTCATCCGCACGCATCGTTTTCTTTTCACCCCCACCCGTCGCGCCGCGTAGCGGTGATACCGGTCGGTTGCGTTCGTCCGTGCGATTTGTCGCGACGAACAGAGGAGTTCCTCATGAGCATGCATCTGTATCGTGGCTTCGAAATTTACCCGCTGATCTACCCGCACGTTCCGTCGCGGAACGGCAGCGCGCACAACTACGACGGCGGCTTCGACGCGGCCGTGAAGATCTGCCTGCGCGGCACCATCGACACGCTGACCCGCAGCGAGACGTTCCGGTTGGCCAGCAAGACGCCGTTCGAATCGGCGGGCGATGCGCGGCGGGCGTCGGTGCTGTACGCAGAGCAGGTCATCGATGGCAATCGCGGCGAGCAGCCGCTGTTCGCGTAGTTCCACCGATTCCACCGATGCATGTCGACGCGGCCGGCGACAGTCGGCTGGCGATTCGGAGCGCGAAATGATCATCGACGAATTGCTCGGCCTGATCGAGCGACACGAGATTTCCCCGACCGACGCTGTCCCGCAACACCGGCTTGCCGGATCCGCGTTGCGCCATCAACCCGAGTTGCAAATGTTCGCTGCCGTGCGCGCACTGTCGATCGGCGCCGGATATTCCGAGTTCGAGTCCGACGGGATAGCGAGCGCCGTCATGACGCGACTCGGCTAGCTTCCCACCACACGCTTTTAGAACAGGATCTGCATGACGACCATCATCCTCAAGCCCGACGAACCAGTCGAGGTCGCGCTGCGCCGCTTCCGGCGAAACATCGAGAAAACCGGACTCATCCGCGAGTTGCGCAGCCGCACCGGGTATGAGAAACCGACCACCGAGCGCAAACGCAAGAAAGCGAGCGCCGTGTCGAGACAGCGACTCCGCGCGAAGCGCATGCTGCCGCCGCGGAAGCTGTACTAGGGCGCGAGTCGTGTACGAGCCGCCCGTCGAAGTGCGTCCGTTCTTTCCATTGACGAAATGCGAAGTCGACTTCGATCGACAGAACGATGCGATCACGCTGTTGCCGAGCTTCTACGCGTTCGGCTGCGAGTACACCAGCCGCGGCCTGCGGATCGGTCGCGACGACGCGTTCAAATTGATCGCCGCGATCGAAAAGGCGCTGAGCGTCGATTAGCGGAGCGCGCGGTTGGACGCATCGGTCTCCGACCGGCGCTTTCGCACCGGACGGACCGAACGGTTCGTTCACGCGAACACGAAGTACTTGCGCACCGTCTCCACGACTTCCCACGTTCCCTTCATGCCCGGCTCGATCACGAACACGTCGCCGGCCTTCAGGTGCACCGGTTCCTCGCCTTCCGGCGTGATGATGCAATAGCCGTCGAGGAAGTGGCAGTACTCCCATTTCTCGTAGTTCACTTCGAACTTGCCGGGCGTGCAGATCCACGTGCCCATGATCTTGCTGCCGTCGCGGGACACGTAAGCGTTGAGGTTCACGGTGTGCGGATCGCCGCCGATGCGCTTCCACTTGGTCGCATCGACGACGGGCATCGGGCAGGTTTTGCGCAGCACGGTGATGAAATCGGACATGTCGGCTCCTGAAGAACGAACGGATGAGAGGACTGTCACGTTAGTTCGAATGGTCGCGCGCGGCTTGTGTCGTTCCGACATCGAGTCGTTCATTTTCGACATGGGCGGGCGGAGGGTGGCGAGTGCGTTTTGGGAGCCGCGTCGCTTCGAGGCACGCGTCAGGCTCGTCGTCGATGATCATTCCGGTGCTGTTCGACCTGTGCGCGAGCGGCGCTAGGTCATAGACGGCGGCGGCAACGAGCATCACACTCGATCGCGCCGATTGTCTTGCACACCGGACTGGGCCCATCGTCGCCCCGATGGGCAGCAAACCTGTCGCTCAACTCGCGTGATGGGGCTGCGGGTCCGCGTAATGCCAGATGACCATTCCCCACGTCGTGCGCTGCGGCCCCGGCATCGGCGCTCCGGCTTCGACGTGAACCGAATCCTTGACAGCCGGACTTTGCCAGTAACCTCTGCGCGGACAAGGCTCCCCGGGCAGGGCCCGGAGCCTCGATTGCACGACAGGCGTCGGGAAATAAGTCGCCTCTTCCGCCGGAATGCTGCCGTCCCGGTAACGCTTGTCTTCCCACAGCAGCCGCCAGGCCACCGCATGTTCGTCGTTGGTGCCTTCCAGCAAGTAGGTGTGGGCGATACTGCCTTTCAGGAAATAGCTCGGGCAACCGACCTTGCCGGCCGGAAACCATGGCTCCCAGATACCCTCGACTGGAATCTCCTGGCCGCTGTGAATCTCCCCGGCCGCGGATTCGTTCTTCGGCGGGCACGGAGGAAGGTCGGCGGGATAGCTGCGACCGGGCGGCCAATATCGCCATGCCGGGAGCGGCGCACTTTCGAACATCGATTCGTAAGTCCAGTGCTCAAAGACACGGGTCCCTCCATCGGCGCGTGTTCCGTATGCAAGCATCCCGGTAAAACCGAATCCGACCGTGCATTTAAGCGCATAGCAAATCAACCTCTCGATCCAGACGCCCTCCGCGAATCCGGTGGCATACACCGGGTCCGAAAAGTTGGTGTCCTTCAGTCCCAGCGCATGGAAAAACGGATCGTATTTACGGCCGATTTCGAGCGCACTCCGCCCAAACAACAGGTCACCACCTTGCTGGCTTCCTACGATCAACGCGTCGTACGCCGCTCTCTTGTCGAGACCTCGGCGCAATGCATCGATGCCGAGGTCCATTTGCACTAGCGCTCCGAGGAAGTCGCGAATATAGGCTTCTTCAAGCTCAACCTGATTTGGGCACGGCGTATCCAGTTGTTTCGCATACGCGGCCAGAAAGTCCCTGTACAGTCCAACGGCGTAGTCCAAGAACGTGAAACTGGTCCATTTCTTGAGCAGATGAAACGCCTTCGCCCGCGCATCGCGTTCCTGCTCGGCGGTCATGTTCGAAATATTCAACATCAGGGAGCCTGTTCTTCAGTCGATTGTTTTCCGACAACGGCAGTGGTTCGCCGCGCATAGCCTTCGTGTCTGATCTTGGCCGATCATTTCCGCTCTGCCGGGAAGGGTACTCGCCACGTCCGTCGAATCGTTGATATTGGGGCACCCATGCTGCGCAGCGCCACGAGAATGTGCAGTTCGCGTGAACGGCACATTCCGCAAACCGCTCGGAGACTCGCCCCACCGCCCCCTTGCCATCCCCACCCAACCCCCTGTACAATTGCGCGTTCTGCGGGCGTCGTATAATGGCCATTACCTCAGCTTCCCAAGCTGATGACGTGGGTTCGATTCCCATCGCCCGCTCCACCTTCGGCTGCCCGGCAGCCAGCGCAAGAGCCGCCTCGTCGAAGGCGGCTTTTTTGTACCATGTGCCCGTTCATCCGGCGCACCGCTACGCGTAACGGCCTCGCGCCCGAACCGAGTCTTACTCAGTCACCGATGATGCACGACGATCCGAACGAAGCCGGCCTGCCGCCGGACGACGCCGCCCTTCCCGACGAAGCCGCCGACGGCGCCGACGAAGTCAACCCGCTGCACCACCGCCGCATCCGCAGCTTCGTGACGCGCGCCGGCCGCGTGTCGACCGGCCAGCGCCGCGCGATCGACGAACTCGGCCCGCGCTTCGTCGTCCCGTACGCACCGACGCTGCCCGACTGGGACGCCGTGTTCGGCCGCAGCGCACCGCGCATCCTCGAGATCGGCTTCGGGATGGGCGCATCGACCGCCGAAATCGCCGCGCACCGCCCCGGCGACGATTTCCTCGGCGTCGAAGTGCACGAGCCGGGCGTCGGCGCGCTGCTGAAGCTGATCGGCGAACAAGGCCTGACGAACATCCGCATCATCCAGCACGACGCGGTCGAAGTGCTCGAGCACATGCTCGCCCCGGAAAGCCTCGACGGCGTGCACATCTTCTTCCCCGACCCG
Source organism: Burkholderia vietnamiensis LMG 10929 (assembly GCF_000959445.1). Lineage (NCBI taxonomy): Bacteria > Pseudomonadati > Pseudomonadota > Betaproteobacteria > Burkholderiales > Burkholderiaceae > Burkholderia > Burkholderia vietnamiensis. The sequence continues at coordinate 3,266,195 of NZ_CP009631.1, forward strand.
TGGCACAAGGCGCGCCACCACAAGCGCCGGCTGATCCAGCCGCCGCTCGTCGCACAGCTCGCCGCGCGCCTGAAACCCGGCGCGTACCTGCATTGCGCGACCGACTGGCAAAACTACGCCGAGCAAATGCTGGAAGTGCTCGGCGCCGAGCCGACGCTCGAAAACACCGCGGCCGACTACGCGCCGCGCCCCGACTACCGCCCGGTCACGAAGTTCGAACGCCGCGGCCTGCGGCTCGGCCACGGCGTCTGGGATCTGGTGTTCCGCAAGCGCGCCGCCTGAACCCGACGCACCCCGCGCAACGCAAAACGGCCCGACCGGCATCTGCCGATCGGGCCGTTCGTCATTGACCACTGCCTTCAACGCCGGGCGTCACGCCCAGTTGAGCCATCCGCTGTAACCGACGAGCAGCACGAACAGCCCAAACGCGATCCGGTACCACGCGAACACGGTGAAATCGTGCGTCGCGACGAAGCGCAGCAGCCAGCGCACGCACACGAACGCACTGACGAACGCGGCAACCAGCCCGAGCGCGAACAGGCCGAGCGAGTCGACCGTGAACGCCTGCCAGTCCTTGACGGTTTCATACAGCGTCGCGCCGAAGATGATCGGAATCGCGAGAAAGAACGAGAACTCGGTCGCGACACGCCGGTCGAGCCCGAACAGCATCCCGCCGATGATCGTCGAGCCCGAGCGCGACATGCCGGGCACCAGCGCGAAGCATTGCGCGATGCCGACCTTCAGCGCATCCAGCGGAGTCAGCGCATCGACCGACTGCACGCGCGGCGGCTCGCTACGCTCGCGCTGCCGCGCCTCGGCCCACAGGATGATCGCGCCGCCGACGACCAGCGCAAACGCGACCGGCACCGGCGAAAACAGCACGGCCTTGATCTTCTTCTCCAGCAGCAGGCCGAGCGCGATCGCCGGAATCGTGGCGATCACGACGTTCAGCGTGAAGCGCCGCGCGTCGGGCCGGCTCGGCAGCCCGCACACGACCGACACGATCCGTTCGCGGTATTCCCAGCACACCGCCAGGATCGCGCCGAACTGGATCACGACGTCGAACGTCTTCGCGTGCGCATCGTTGAAATTGAGGAAGCTGCCCGCAACGATCAGGTGGCCGGTGCTCGACACCGGAAGGAATTCCGTCAGCCCCTCGACGACGCCGAGGATCAATGCCTTGCAGATCAGGATCCAGTCCATCCGTGGCCCAACTCCGAAGTAGTCGAAAGAAACGGCCACGTCAGCGCCGCGGCCCGCCCGGCCGCGCGCGCTGCGCCGTCATTTCTCGACGATCGCCACGCGTATGCCGTTTGTAAGAATCGTAATTGTACCGGGTTCGTAGTTCACGCCGGCAAATTGAAGTTGCTCGGGCTTGAACGTGTAGATCGGGTAGTTGGTCAGCACCTGCGTCGCGAGCAGCCCGGCCGCCGCGCCGACCTGTTGCGCGTACATCTGCGCGTCGCCGTCGAGCACGAGATTGTCGACGGCCGGCGCCTTCAGCACGACCGAGCGGCTCGGCGCGTCGTAAGCCAGCTGGCCCGACACGGTGAACTTGCCGCTCACCGGTTCGCGCAGGAACGGACTCGTGAAATGCGCATCCAGCTGCACCGCAACGCGGTTCTGGTCAGGCAGCAGGTTGACGGCCGGATTCGCGAGCGCGACGTCGACGACCTGCGCGACCGTGCGCTCGTACGGGAACTTGCGTGCGACGGCCTTTTGCACGTCGCCGCGCGAGAACGTGTAGTGATCCGGAATGAACGGGAACGTCGACGCGCAGGCGGCAAGCGATATCGACACGCCGAGTGCGCCGGCACAGGCGGCGACGAAACGGCGCCGGCCGGGCGTGCAAGGTGCGGTCATGCTGGACAATCTCCTGTATCGGGCGCGGCCGCGGTCGGACGACCGGCCGTGCGATGAAGTGCGATGCACCGACGTTAGTGCGGCGTCGCGCGCGGCGGGTTCCACGGGCGCACCGCCCGCGCGCCGCGGCGCGACGGCGGGGCGGCTGGCTAACGGCCGGCGCCCGCGTCTGGCGAAGGCTGCGTGGCGATCTCGAGGTGCGCGAGCCATGCAAGCGCGTCGTCGCGCGACACGCCGCACATCTCGGCGGACGGCTGCAATCCCGAGCAGCACGCGGGCCGCTCCGGTCGGCCGAAAATCCGGCACTGCAGATCGTCGCCGAGCTGCGCGCAGCGCACGCCGGCGGGCTTGCCGTTCGGCATCCCGGGAATCGGCGAGGAAATCGACGGCGCGATGCAGCACGCGCCGCAGCCGGGGCGGCACGCATGCGGCGACACGGCATCGGCGGACGCCGGGCGGACAGGTATTTCGACGGACACTCGGCTCTCTCGAACGGACAACAAAAACGGTGCGGCAACCGGACGCGGCGTGCGGCGGCCCACCGCACATTGTGCCACCGCCGGCTGCGACGTTATTACACAATGCGGCCGGAGCGCGCGTTTATATACTCGGACGCATTCGAATAGCGCGAGACCATCATGAGCTCCGGTTCTGCCGACACCCTGTTCCGCCCCGATTTGCTCGCGAAATACGGCGCGAACGGCCCGCGCTATACGTCCTACCCGACCGCCCTGCAGTTCCGCGACGATTTCGATCCGGCCGACTACGCGCGCGCCGCGCGCGATCCCGGTGCGTCGTCGAGCGAGCTGTCGCTGTACTTCCACATCCCGTTCTGCAACACGGCCTGCTTCTACTGCGGCTGCAACAAGATCGCGACCAACAACCACCGGCGCGCGCGCCCGTATCTCGAACAGCTGAAGCGCGAGCTCGCGCTGCAGGCCGCGCTGTTCGACCCTGCGCGCCCGGTCACGCAGTTGCACTGGGGCGGCGGCACGCCGACCTTTCTGTCGGATGCCGAAACGGCCGAGTTGATGGCCGCCACGCGCGAGCATTTCGCGCTGGCGCCGGACATGGACGCCGAATTCTCGATCGAGATCGACCCGCGCACCGTCACGCCGGCGACGCTCGTGCATCTGCGCAACATCGGCTTCAACCGCCTGAGCCTCGGCGTGCAGGATTTCGACCCGGTCGTGCAGCAGGCGATCAACCGCGTGCAGCCACGCGCGATGACGGCCGACCTGATCTCGGCCGCACGCGCGACGGGCTTCCATTCGGTCAGCGTCGACCTGATCTACGGGCTGCCGCACCAGACGGTCGCCGTGTTCGCACGCACGCTGGAGACGATCATCGAGCTCGCGCCGGACCGCCTGTCGGTGTTCGGCTACGCGCACATGCCGCACCTGTTCAAGATGCAGCGGCAGATCGACGACGCCACGCTGCCGTCGCCCGAAACGCGCATCGCGCTGCTCGGCCTCGCGATCGACATGCTGACGTCGGCCGGCTACGTCTACATCGGGATGGATCACTTCGCGAAGCCGACCGACGAACTCGTGCGCGCGCAGCAAAACGGCACGCTGCAGCGCAATTTCCAGGGCTACAGCACGCGGGCCGATACCGATCTGATCGGGATCGGCGTGTCGTCGATCGGCAAGGTCGGCGACGTCTACGCGCAGAACGCGAAGGACCTGCCCGGCTACGGTGCCGCCCTCGACGCGGGCCGGCTGCCGATCGCGCGCGGCGTGCGTCTGACGGCCGAAGACCGCCTGCGCCGCGACGTGATCACGCAGCTGATGTGCAACCTCGAGCTGCCGTTCTCGCACATCGAAGCGGCGCACGGCGTGCACTTCGCCGAGCACTTCGCGCGCGAGCTGGAAGCGCTGCGCCCGTTCGAGCGCGACGGGCTGCTCAGCATCGCCGGCGACCGCCTGACGATCCATCCGGCCGGCCGGATGGTGGTGCGCAACATCGCGATGGCCTTCGACGCGTATCTGGCGCAAACACCACGCCAGCGCTATTCGCGCACCGTCTAGCGCGGCGCGGCACATGCGGGCGGCTGGTTTGATAAAGTAAGGGGCTCGACGCCTCTGCAACCATCCGCACCATGCGCACCACCAAAGCGACCAACGCGGTCGAACGCCTGAAGGCCCGCTCCGGCAACCCGCAGTTCGCGGCCGTTGCGATGGCCGGCGGCCTGTTCTATCTGGTCGACCGCTCGGGCGGCACCGCCGAAAAACGCAGCGAACCGCTTCCGCTCGACGAATTCGTCCGCTTCGTCGACGAATTCGGCCCCAAAAAGCCGCGCAAGGCCAGCAAGCTGGACCTCGCGTTCGAGGCGCAGATCAAGAAGAGCAATGCGTAAAGGTCTGTTGCAGGCTGCCTGAAGGCTTTGCCGACGCCCCGTTTGGTACAATCACGAAGTTTTTCTATCCCCGCTGACGGCCGATTTGGCTGCGTGACCACACCATGAATATCGAAAACGCGCGTTTCAACATGATCGAACAACAGATCCGGCCGTGGGACGTGCTGGACCTGGACGTCCTGGGCCTGCTGTCGATCGTCAAGCGAGAAAACTACGTTCTGCCCGAACACCGCGATCTGGCGTTCGCCGATCTCGAACTGCCGCTGCCGGGCGGCACCAGCAAGATGCTGTTCCCGCGCGTCGAAGCGCGCGTGCTGCAGGATCTGGCGGTCAAGAAGCACGAGAACGTCCTCGTGATCGGTGCGGGCTCCGGCTACCTGGCCGCGCTGTTCGCGCATCGCGCGCAGCACGTGACGGCGGTCGACATCGATCCGACGATCGCGAAGTTCGCAGCCGACAACCTGCGCAACGACGGCGTGACGAACGCCGAAGTCGTGCTCGGCGACGGCTCGCTCGGCTGGCCCGCCAAGGCGCCGTACGACGTGATCTGCGTCGCGGGCGGCCTGCCGGTCGTGCCGCAGCAGATGCTCGAACAGCTGAAGGTCGGCGGCCGCCTGTCGGCATTCGTCGGCGGCCGTCCGGTGATGAAGGCGCAGATCATCACGCGCATCGACGACAAGCAGTACCGCGTCGCCGACGTGTTCGAAACCTACGTGAACCACCTCGTGAACGCGATCGAGCCGTCGCGCTTCAAGTTCTGAGCGGCGGCGCAGCCATGCAGATCCTGACGCCCGCGATGCTCGCCGACTGGCTGCGCGATCCGGCACGCCCGGCGCCGGTCGTGCTCGACGTGCGCGAACCGTGGGAAATCTCGACCGCCCAGATCGCCGGCAGCGTGTCGATCCCGATGCAGCAGATTCCCGCACGCAGCGAGGAGCTCGACGACGAAGCCGAGATCGTCTGCGTGTGCCATCACGGGATGCGCAGCGCGCAGGTCGCGATGTTCCTCGAATCGCGCGGCTTCACGAAGCTGTACAACCTGCAAGGCGGAATCGACGCGTGGTCGCGCGACGTCGATCCCGCCGTGCCGCGCTACTGACCTTCCGCGCGGCGCGTCATGCGCCGCCACGCCGACCGCTCGCCGCGGTCGCGCCGATTCGCCGAACGGGCGCGCATTGCGCGCCCGTTTCATTTCCGCCGACGGTTGCCACGCTGTCGTCGCCTGTCGCGCCCTCTCCTGCCCCGTCCCGCCCCGTCCGAGCGCACGTGATGCGTGCGCCCGCACGCGGATGCACCATTTCCGCCCGCCCGAGCGCACCGCGACGGATCGCCGATGCCGCACGACGCGCCACGCGCACCGCACCGACGCCCCGCATCGCGCCGTAACGGCACGCCGGGCGTGCATCGACACGACTGGCACATGCCTTGCGTTACACCGATGCCGGCGCCGCCCACGGCGCACGCACAACCAACACGTCAAGGGGATATCGATGAAACGTCGCAGTCTGCTGAAGTTCGGTTCGATGGCCGGTGCGCTCGCGCTGGCGGGCAAGAGTCCGTTCGCGCATGCGGCCGATGCAGGCACCGGCCCGATCAAGGTCGGCATCCTGCACTCGCTGTCGGGCACGATGGCGATCTCCGAGACGTCGCTGAAGGACACCGCGCTGATGACGATCGCCGACATCAACAAGAACGGTGGCGTGATGGGTCGCAAGCTGGAGCCGGTGGTCGTCGATCCTGCCTCGAACTGGCCGCTGTTCGCCGAGAAGGCGCGCCAGCTGCTCACGCAGGACAAGGTCGCGTGCGTGTTCGGCTGCTGGACGTCGGTGTCGCGCAAGTCGGTGCTGCCGGTGTTCGAGGAGCTCAACGGTCTGCTCTACTACCCGGTGCAGTATGAAGGCGAGGAAATGTCGCGCAACGTGTTCTACACGGGCGCGGCGCCGAACCAGCAGGCGATCCCGGCCGTCGAGTACCTGATGAGCGCCGAAGGCGGCGGCGCCAAGCGCTTCTTCCTGCTCGGCACCGACTACGTGTATCCGCGCACGACCAACAAGATCCTGCGCGCGTTCCTGAAATCGAAGGGCGTGAAGGACGCCGACATTCAGGAGGTCTACACGCCGTTCGGCCACAGCGATTACCAGACCATCGTCGCGAACATCAAGAACTTCGCGCAAGGCGGCAAGACGACCGTGATCTCGACCATCAACGGCGATTCGAACGTGCCGTTCTACAAGGAGCTCGGCAACCAGGGGATCAAGGCGACCGACGTGCCGGTGGTCGCGTTCTCGGTCGGCGAGGAGGAACTGCGCGGGATCGACACGAAGCCGCTCGTCGGCCACCTTGCCGCATGGAACTACTTCATGTCGGTGAAGAACCCGACCAACACGAAGTTCAAGGACCAGTTCGCCGCGTGGGTGAAGGCGAACAACCTGCCGGGCGGCGCGAAGCGCGTGACCAACGATCCGATGGAGGCCACCTTCGTGGGCATCCACATGTGGAAGCAGGCCGTCGAGAAGGCGAAGAGCACCGACGTCGACAAGGTGCGCGTCGCGATGATCGGCCAGACCGTCGCCGCGCCGTCGGGCTTCACGCTCACGATGGACGGCAACCACCACCTGCACAAGCCGGTGATGATCGGCGAGATCCGCGGCGACGGGCAATTCAACGTCGTGTGGAAGACCAAGACGGCCGTGCGCGCACAGCCGTGGAGCCCGTTCATCGCGGGTAACCAGGGCAAGCCGGACGTCGTCAGCTCGATCCCGGCGTTCCTGCGCCGGCAGCGCGCGGCGCTCGCCTGATGCCGGCCGGAGCGCACGCGCTGCATACGTCGCACACGTCGCGCACGTTGCACGCGGCGCTCCGGTCGCATCCGCGCGCGGTGTGCAGCTTCACGCGTGCGGCGCCGCGCCGCACGCAGCCGCGCGGCGGCCCCCGCGTGCGCTTTCCCCAGCCCGACAGGAATCCCCGATGCCTACACGCTTTCGCCGCGCGGCCGTCGCGCTCGTCGCGCTCGTCGCTGGCGCGATGCTCGCGCTCGCACTGCCGCGCGCCGCATTCGCCCTGACGGCCGCCGATACCGCCGCGCTCGCCGGCGACGACTTCGACGCGAAGACGGCCGCAGTCGAGCGCCTTGCCACCGACGCCGATCCGCGCGCCGCCGCGCTGCTCGATGCGCTGTCGACCGGCGACGCGCTCGCGACCGCCGACGGCCGCCTGCTGATCCAGACCGGCGACACCGCGCACGATGCGCTCACGCAGGCCGCGACGCCGGCCGGCGACGCACAGCCGGTGATGCTGAACAATCTGCTGCGCACGAAGATCGCCGGCGCGCGCTCGGGCCTCGCACTCGCGTCGCCCGATGTCGCGACGCGTCGCGACGCGATCGACGCGCTGCTGAAGTCGCCCGACCCTGCGCTCAAGCCGATGATCGACCGCGCACGCGCAAAGGAAACCGATCCGGTGCTGAAGCGCCGCCTCGACGCGCTGTGGGCGATCGCCGCGCTGCACGACGCCGATCCGGCGAAGCGTCTCGAAGCCGCGCAGGTGGTGGCCGCGCGCCAGGATCTCGACATGATCGAGCAGCTGCGCCCGCTCGTCGCGAAGAACGCGGACGGCAGCTACGCCGAGCCCGATGCACGCGTGCGCGAAGCCGCGCAGCAAGGGCTCGACGCCCTGCACGCGCTGCAGCGTCGCGGCGAAATCGTGGGCACGGTGTTCGCGGGCCTGTCGCTCGGCAGCGTGCTGCTGCTCGCCGCGCTCGGCCTCGCGATCACGTACGGGCTGATCGGCGTGATCAACATGGCGCACGGCGAATTCCTGATGATCGGTGCGTACGCAACCTATGTCGTGCAGACGCTGATCCAGCGCTATGCGCCGGCCGCATTCGACTGGTATCCGCTCGTCGCGGTGCCGGTCTCGTTCGCGACGGCCGCGCTCGTGGGCATCGTGCTCGAACGGCTCGTGCTGCGGCATCTGTACGGCCGCCCGCTCGAGACGCTGCTCGCGACCTTCGGCGTGAGCCTGATCCTGATCCAGGCGACCCGCATGCTGTTCGGCGCACAGAACGTGCAGGTGGTGAACCCGTCGTGGATGAGCGGCGGCGTGTCGGTGATGCAGAACCTGATCCTGCCTTACAACCGGCTCGTGATCCTCGCGTTCGCGCTCGCGGTCGTGTTCGTCGCGTGGGCCGTGCTGACGAAGACGCGGCTCGGGCTGTTCGTGCGCGCCGTCACGCAGAACCGGCGGATGGCCGCGTGCGTCGGCGTGAAGACCGCGCGCGTCGATGCGTATGCGTTCGCGTTCGGCGCGGGCATCGCGGGCCTCGGCGGCTGCGCGCTGTCGCAGATCGGCAACGTGGGCCCTGACCTCGGGCAGAACTACATCATCGATTCGTTCATGGCGGTCGTACTCGGCGGCGTGGGCCAGATCGCCGGCACCGTGCTCGGCGGCTTCGGGCTCGGCCTCGTCAGCAAGGCGATCGAGCCGTTCTGGGGCGCCGTGCTCGCGAAGATCGCGGTGCTCGTGATGATCGTGCTGTTCATCCAGAAACGCCCGCAGGGGATGTTCGCCCCGAAGGGACGCAGCGCGGAGGCCTGACATGACTTCAATCACCGATTCCCTGTCGAACCCGGTCGCGGGCGCGCCGCAGCCCGCAGCGGCCGCCGCGCGCGGCGACGCCGGCTTCGCGCTCGGCCTGCCGCCGCGTCCGGCGCTGCTGTCGCGCCGCGCGTGGCTCGCGCTGATCGCGCTGTGCGTCGCGATCGGCATCGGCGTGCCGCTCGCCGCGCTGGTCGCGCCCGAGGCGAGCGCGTTCCATCTGTCCGCATACACGATGACGCTCGCCGGCAAGCTGATGTGCTACGCGATCGCCGCGCTCGCGCTCGATCTGGTGTGGGGCTACTGCGGCATCCTGAGCCTCGGCCACGGGCTGTTCTTCGCGCTCGGCGGCTACGCGATCGGCATGTACCTGATGCGCGAGATCGGCCGCGACGGCAAGTACGGCAGCGACCTGCCCGACTTCATGGTGTTCCTCGACTGGCACCAGTTGCCGTGGTACTGGAGCGGCACGCAGCATCTCGCATGGGCGCTCGCGCTGGTCGTGCTCGTGCCCGCCGTGCTGGCCTGGGTGTTCGGCTTCTTCACGTTCCGTTCGCGCGTGAAGGGCGTGTACCTGTCGATCATCACGCAGGCGCTGACGTTCGCCGCGATGCTGCTGTTCTTTCGCAACGAGACGGGCTTCGGCGGCAACAACGGCTTCACCGACTTCAAGCGCATCGCCGGCTTCCCGATCACGTCGCCCGGCACCCGCACCGTGTTGCTGCTGCTCAGCTTCGCGACGCTCGTGCTCGCGTTCATCGCGGCGCGCGCGATCGTGTCGAGCAAGCTCGGGCGCGTGGTCACCGCGGTGCGCGACGGCGAGACGCGGCTGATGTTCCTCGGCTACAGCCCGCTCGCGTACAAGCTGTTCGTGTGGACGCTGTCGGCCGTGCTGTGCGCGATCGCGGGCGCGTTGTACGTGCCGCAGGTCGGCATCATCAACCCCGGCGAGATGTCGCCCGGCAACTCGATCGAAATGGCGATCTGGGTCGCGGTCGGCGGCCGCGGCACGCTGATCGGGCCGATCGTCGGCGCGTTCGCGGTCAACGGTGCGAAGAGCTTCTTCACCGCGTACTTCGCCGAATACTGGCTGTTCTTTCTCGGCCTGATCTTCGTGCTGGTGCCGCTGTTGCTGCCGCGCGGAATCATGGGCCTCGTCGACACGCTGCTCGCCAAGGGGAAACGCGGATGAACGGCACAGCGCTCTACCAGTTCACGCCGCCAGCCGAAGACGAGCTGCTCGCGGTCAGCGGCACCGCGTCGATGGGCCGCGTGATGCCCGCCGGCATCGACACGTCGCACGGCACGATCCTGTATCTCGAGGACATCGAGGTGAGCTTCGACGGCTTTCGCGCGCTGAACAAGCTGTCGCTCGCGATCGACGCGGGCGAGCTGCGCTGCGTGATCGGCCCGAACGGCGCGGGCAAGACGACGATGATGGACGTCATCACCGGCAAGACGCGCCCCGATGCGGGCAAGGTGTTTCTCGGCCAGACCATCGACCTCGCGCGGATGAGCGAACCCGAGATCGCGCGCGCCGGGATCGGCCGCAAGTTTCAGAAGCCGACCGTGTTCGAGCAGCATCCGGTGTGGGAAAACCTCGAACTCGCGATGCAGACCGACAAGGGCTGGCTCGCGTCGCTGCGCGCGCGGCTCGACCGCGCGGCGCAGGCGAAGATCGAGGACACGCTCACGCTGATCGGCCTCGAAAGCGATGCGTATCGCGCGGCCGGCGAGCTGTCGCACGGCCAGAAGCAGCGGCTCGAGATCGGCATGCTGCTGATGCAGCGCCCCGCGCTGCTGCTGCTCGACGAGCCCGCGGCCGGGATGACCGACCACGAGACGATGGAGCTCGCGAAGCTGCTGAACACGCTGCGCGGCACCTGCTCGATGATGGTCGTCGAGCACGACATGGAGTTCGTCGCCGCGCTCGCGGGCGACACGGGCCGCGTGACGGTGATGGCCGAAGGCGCGGTGCTCGCGGAAGGCACGCTCGACCAGGTCAAGCGCGACGACGCGGTGATCGAGTCATACCTCGGACGATGATGCGATGCTCAAGATCGATGCACTGAACCAGTATTACGGCGGCAGCCATATCCTGCGCAACGTGAACCTGAGCGCCGACGACGGCAAGCTGACCGTGCTGCTCGGCCGCAACGGCGTGGGCAAGAGCACGCTGCTGCGCTGCCTGATGGGGGTCGTCGCGGCGAAGAGCGGCAGCGTGTCGTGGCGCGGCACCGCGCTCGGCACGCTGCCGCCGTATGCGCGCGTCGCGGCCGGGCTCGCGTACGTGCCGCAGGGCCGCGACATCTTTCCGCGGCTGACCGTCGAGGAAAACCTGCTGGTCGGCGCGGCGAGCCGCAAGGCGCCGTCGAAGGTGCCCGACCGGATCTACGAACTGTTCCCGGTGCTGAAGGACATGCGCGCGCGACGCGGCGGCGACCTTTCCGGCGGCCAGCAGCAGCAGCTGGCGATCGGCCGCGCGCTGATGAGCGAACCGCAGTTGCTGATCCTCGACGAGCCGACCGAAGGGATCCAGCCGTCGATCATCCAGGACATCGGGCGCACGCTGCGTCAGCTCGTCGACGAATCGAAGATGACCGTGCTGCTGGTCGAGCAGTATTACGATTTCGCGCGCTCGATCGCCGATCGCTACTGGGTGATGAGCCGCGGCGAGATCGTCGCGGGCGGCGAGGCACGGGATATGGAGGCGAACGGCGTGCGCGAGTTGATCGCGGTGTAATGGCAACGGCAGGCGACGGCGGGCGGCAACCGACAACCCGCGCCGCCCAAGCGCATATTGTTGCGTTAGCATCGTCGTTTCGTCCGCCTGTCCCAGCTTCCCGCCGATGTCCGCCGCCGATTCCCACGCTTGCCTGTCCCGCCCCGCCGCCGCCAAGTCATGGCGCGGCCGCCTCGAACTCGGCTTCGAGCGGCACGGCATGCGCACGACGCTCGTGCACCGGCTGCATGAAGGGCCGCTGCGCGTGCAGCGGCCGCTGTACCCGGAAGGCGACGGCGTCTGCCACGCGGTGATCGTTCACCCGCCGGGCGGGGTCGCGGGCGGCGACCGCCTCGACCTCGACATCGCGCTCGGCGACGGCACCCATGCGGTGCTGACGACGCCCGGCGCAACCAAGTGGTACAAGTCGAACGGGCTCGACGCGACGCAGCGCATCGACATCAAGGTCGGCGCGCACGCGAAGCTCGACTGGCTGCCGCAGAACAACCTGTTCTTCGATGCCGCGCATGCCGCGCTCGACTTCACGCTGTCGCTGGGCGCGCACGCGAGCGCGATCGGCTGGGACGCGACGCAGCTCGGCCGGCAGGCGGCCGGCGAAACGTGGTCGGCCGGCCGCATCGCGTCGCACGCGACGCTCGTCGATGCCGACGGCCGGCCGCTCTGGACCGAACGCGCGCTGCTCGACGCGCACGATCCGCTGCGCGGCGCGTTGCAGGGCCTCGCCGGCTTTCCCGTGTACGGCACGCTGTGGGCGGCCGGCGCCGCATGCGACGCCGCGCTGGCCGAGTCGCTCGCCGCACGCATGCCGTTCGACGACACGCTGCGCGCCGGCGCGACCTGCGTGACGCCGGGCGTCGTGCTGGTGCGCGCGCTCGCCACGTCGATGGAGGCGTTGCAACGCCATTTCACCGACTGCTGGCTCGCGCTGCGCCCGATCGTGCATCGCGTCGACGCACGTCCGCTGCGCCTCTGGCAAACCTGAGCGCACGCACCAATCCGACGCAACGCCCCATCTGACGCGCCCCCGTTTCATGCATCGCGCACCACGAGCGCGCATCGATGCATCGCCGGCGGGCTCGCGGCATGGCACGCACCTTGCTGATTACATAAGCAATACATGCCACCCGGAAAACGGCGCGGTGCTACGATGAGCCGCGAGCATGCCGGCCTCCCGTGCATCGACAACAATTACGTTTTCCTGAACGACTGCCTTCATGAAACTGACTCCCCGAGAGAAGGACAAGCTGCTGATCTTCACGGCAGCGCTGTTGGCCGAGCGCCGCCGCGCGCGCGGGCTGAAGCTGAACTATCCGGAAGCGGTCGCGTTCATCACCGCCGCGCTGATGGAAGCCGCGCGCGACGGCAAGACCGTCGCCGAGGTGATGCACTACGGCACGACGCTGCTCACGCGCGACGACGTGATGGACGGCGTTCCCGAGATGATCCCCGACATCCAGGTCGAAGCGACCTTCCCCGACGGCACCAAGCTCGTCACCGTCCACCATCCGATTCCGTGATCGAGGTAGCACGCATGATCCCCGGCGAAATCCTCACCGACGACGGCGAGCACGAACTGAACGCCGGCCGCGCGACGCGCTCGCTCGTCGTCGCGAACACCGGCGACCGGCCGGTGCAGGTCGGCTCGCATTACCACTTCTTCGAAGTCAACGACGCGCTGTCGTTCGATCGCGCGGCCGCGCGCGGTTTCCGGCTGAACATCGCGGCCGGCACGGCCGTGCGCTTCGAGCCGGGCCAGACGCGCACCGTCGAGCTCGTCGAGCTGGCCGGCGACCGCGCCGTCTACGGTTTTCAGGGCAAGGTGATGGGGCCGCTGTAAGCCGCGCCCCGCTCTTCAGGAACAGCACATGACACTACGCTTGAGCCGCCGCGCGTACGCGGAAATGTTCGGGCCGACGACGGGCGACCGCGTGCGGCTCGCCGACACCGAACTGCTGATCGAGATCGAGCGCGACTACACGATCTACGGCGAGGAAGTGAAATTCGGCGGCGGGAAGGTGATCCGCGACGGGATGGGCCAGTCGCAGCGCGTGGCCGCCGACGTACCCGACACCATCATCACCAACGCGGTGATCCTCGACCACTGGGGCATCGTGAAGGCCGACATCGCGATCAAGCACGGCCGCATCGCCGCGATCGGCAAGGCCGGCAACCCGGACATCCAGCCCGGCGTGACGATCGCGATCGGCGCGGCCACCGAGGTGATCGCCGGCGAAGGACTGATCGTCACCGCGGGCGGCATCGATACGCACATCCACTTCATCAGCCCGCAGCAGATCGACGAGGCGCTCGCATCGGGTGTCACGACGATGCTCGGCGGCGGCACGGGGCCGGCCACCGGCACCAACGCGACCACCTGCACGCCGGGCCCGTGGCACATGGAGCGGATGCTGCAGGCGGCCGACGGCTGGCCGATCAACCTCGGCTTCCTCGGCAAGGGCAACGTGAGCGTGCCGCAGCCGCTCGTCGAGCAGATCGCGGCCGGCGCGATCGGCCTGAAGCTGCACGAGGACTGGGGCACGACGCCCGCCGCGATCGACAACTGCCTGTCGGTCGCCGACGACACCGACACGCAGGTCGCGATCCACACCGATACGCTGAACGAAGGCGGCTTCGTCGAATCGACGGTCGCCGCGTTCAAGGGCCGCACGATCCACACGTACCACACCGAAGGCGCGGGCGGCGGCCATGCGCCGGACATCCTGAAGGTGTGCGGCGAATCGAACGTGCTGCCGTCGTCGACGAATCCGACGCGCCCGTACACGATCAACACGCTCGACGAGCATCTCGACATGCTGATGGTGTGCCACCACCTCGACCCGTCGATCGCGGAAGACCTCGCGTTCGCCGAATCGCGGATCCGCCGCGAGACGATCGCGGCCGAGGACATCCTGCACGACCTCGGCGCGCTGTCGATGCTGTCGTCCGATTCGCAGGCGATGGGCCGCGTCGGCGAGGTGATCATCCGCACCTGGCAGACCGCGCACAAGATGAAGGTGCAGCGCGGTGCGCTGCCGGAGGACAACGCGCGCAACGACAACTTCCGCGCGAAGCGCTACGTCGCGAAGTACACGATCAACCCGGCCATCACGCACGGGATCGCGCACGAAGTCGGCTCGATCGAGCCCGGCAAGTGGGCCGACCTCGTGCTGTGGGAGCCGGCGTTCTTCGGCATCAAGCCGTCGATGATCCTGAAGGGCGGGATGATCGCGATGGCGCAGATGGGCGACCCGAACGCGTCGATCCCGACGCCGCAGCCGGTCCATTACCGCGAGATGTTCGCCACGCGCGGCGGTGCGCTCGCGCGCACGTCGCTGACCTTCGTGTCGCAGATGGCCGCCGACGCGGGCATCGCCGAGCGCTACGGGCTCGCGAAGCGGATCGTGCCGGTGCGCAACTGCCGCAACGTGACGAAGGCCGACATGATCCACAACGCGTGGCGGCCGTCGATCAGCGTCGATCCGGAAACCTACGACGTGATCGCCGACGGCCAGCTGCTCACCTGCGAGCCCGCGACGGTGCTGCCGATGGCGCAGCGCTATTTCCTGTTCTGATTGCCGGTCTTCGTTTCATGCGCACGCTCGACAAACGCATCGCCCCCAACGTGAAGCTCGCCGCACCGCTCGTCGCGCGCGCGCCGACCCTCACGCTCGCCTATGACGCCCGCTGCAAGAGCCGTGTCGCGGCCACGCTCGATACCGGCGAGGACGTCGCCGTCTTGCTGCCGCGCGGCACCGTGCTGCGCGACGGCGACGTGCTGGTCGCCGACGACGGCGCGCTGGTGCGCATCGTCGCGGCGCCCGAAACGGTGCTGCTCGTGCGTGCGCACGATCCGCTCACGCTGATGCGCGCCGCGTATCACCTCGGCAACCGGCACACGCCGGTCGAGATCGGCGACGGCTACCTGAAGCTCGAAGCCGATCCGGTGCTCGCGGACATGCTGCGCCGCCTCGGCACGCAGGTCGACGAAACGCAGGCGCCGTTCCAGCCGGAAGCCGGCGCCTACGGCGGCGGCCACAAGCATGGCCACGATGCGACGTTCGCCGAGGATTACGCGCTCGCGCAGCAGGTGTTCGGCGAACACCACGGGCACGCGCATCCGCATCCGCACGATCACGACCACGACCACCAACACGGCCCGGGCTGCGCGCACGGCCACCACGGCCATGACCACCACTGAGCTCGTCGCGCTGCTGCATCTCGCGTCGCCAGCGCTGCCGATCGGCGCGTTCAGCTATTCGCAGGGCTTCGAGGCCGCGCTCGACGCGAACCTGATCCGCGACGCCGACACCGCGCGCGACTGGATCGCGAGCGGGCTGACCGACGTGCTCGCGCACGGCGAACTGCCGTTCCTCGCGCACCAGCTCGCGCGCTGGCACGCGCACGACGCCGACGCACTGGCGCGCGAGAACGCGTGGTTCGTCGCGAGCCGCGAGTCGGCGGAATTGCGCCGCGAAACCGAGCAGATGGGCTGGTCGCTCGCGCAGCTTTGCGCCTCGCTCGAATGGGGCGATGCCGCGCGCCGCGCGACGCTCGGCGCGCTGAAGCCCGTCGCGCTGCCCACCGCGTTCGCGTATGCGGCCGCCGCGCACGACGCCGGCGCCGACGCGACGCTCGCCGCATACGCGTTCGGCTGGGTCGAGAACCAGACCTCGGCCGCGCTGAAAGCGGTGCCGCTCGGCCAGCTCGCCGGCCAGCGCATCATCGTCGCGCTGCGCGGCGCGATCGACGCGGCCGTGAAGCGCGCGCTCGCGACGCCGCCCGACGCCGTCAACACGTTCGCGCCGCAGCTGGGCATCCTGTCCGCACGGCACGAAACCCAGTATTCGCGGTTGTTCCGCTCCTGAACCTGCTCCACACACCATGAACGCACCTGCTTCCTCGTCCGCCCGCCGCACCAAGAAACTGCCGCCGCTGCGCGTCGGCATCGGCGGCCCGGTCGGCTCCGGCAAGACCACGCTGCTCGAAATGCTGTGCAAGGCGATGCGCGACACCTACGACCTCGTCGCGATCACCAACGACATCTACACGAAGGAAGACCAGCGCCTGCTGACGGTCGCGGGCGCGCTGCCCGAGGAACGCATCATGGGCGTCGAGACGGGCGGCTGCCCGCACACGGCGATCCGCGAGGATGCGTCGATCAACCTCGAAGCCGTCGATCGCATGCTGTCGCGCTTCCCCGATGCTGACATCGTGTTCATCGAGTCGGGCGGCGACAATCTCGCGGCGACGTTCAGCCCCGAGCTGTCGGACCTGACGATCTACGTGATCGACGTCGCCGGCGGGGAGAAGATTCCGCGCAAGGGCGGCCCGGGCATCACGAAGTCCGACCTGCTGGTGATCAACAAGACCGACCTCGCGCCGCTCGTCGGTGCGAACCTCGACGTGATGGCGTCCGACACGAAGAAGATGCGCGGCGAGCGCCCTTACGTGATGACGAACCTGAAGGCGCTCGACGGCGTCGCCGACGTCATCGCGTTCATCGAAAAGAAGGGATTGCTGACGGTCTGACCTGCCGCGTGGCAGCGGCCCGCTGCCGCCACGCCGGCCCGCGGGCGGCACGGCGGCGCGCGGTCAGTCGTCGTCGGAGACTTGCTGCGCCGTGCGCGCGCCGCGCTCGACGGCCGGCAGCAGCGCCGCGAGCACGTCGACCGAGCGCGCGGTCGCGCCGCGATGGCGCGCCGCGAACGCCGAGCCAGCCGCGCCCATCGCGATGCGCCGCGCGTGGTCCGCGAACAGCGCGTCGAGCACGTGCGCGAGATCGAGCGGATCGGCGACCTGCAGCGCGGCGCCGGCCGCGACCGCATCGGCGGTCGCCTGCGTGAAGTTGAACACGTGCGGGCCGATCAGCACCGGCACGCCGACCGCACACGCCTCGATCAGATTCTGGCCGCCGAGCGGCAGCAGGCTGCCGCCGATGAACGCGATGTCGGCGGCCGCGTAGTAGGCGCCCAGCTCGCCCATCGAATCGCCGAGCAGGACCGTCACGTCGGACGGCAACGGCTCCGCCGCGGCGGGCCGGCCCGCTGCGAGCGCCGCGGCATTCGCACCCCACACCGAACGCCGCACGCACTTCAGGCCCTGACGCGCGACCAGCGCCTCGACCTCGGCGAAGCGCTGCGGATGGCGCGGCACCAGAATCAGCAGCGCGCCGGGCGTACGCATCGCGGCGAACGCCTGCAGCACCAGCGCCTCCTCGTTCTCGCGGGTGCTCGCGGCGACCCACACGGGCCGCGTGCCGATCGCATCGCGCCATGCATGGCCGCGCGCGGCGAGCTCCGGCGGCGTCGTCATGTCGAACTTCAGGTTGCCGAGCACGGCCACGTTGCGCGCGCCGAGCGACGTCAGCCGCTCCGCGTCGGCCGGGCTCTGCGCGAGCACGCGCGAGAAGCCGCCGAACACGTCGCGCGTCGCGTTGCCGAATTTCGCCGCGCGCCGGTGCGACCGCGCGGACATCCGCGCATTGGTCAGCACGAGCGGCACGTCGGCGCGGCGGCACTCGTCGATCAGCGTCGGCCACACCTCGGTTTCCATCACGAGGCCCAGCGTCGGCCGCCATGCATGCAGAAAGCGGCGCACCGCGCCCGGCATGTCGTACGGCAGATAGCAGCGCAGCACGCGCTCGCCGAACAGCTGCTCGCCGGTCGCGCGGCCGCTCGGCGTCATGTGCGTGAGCAGGATGCGCGCGTCGGGGCGCGCACGCATCAGCGCATCGATCAGCGGCTGCGCCGCGCGCGTCTCGCCCACCGACACCGCATGCACCCAGATCAGCGGCGCACGGTCGTCGGGCGAGCGGCCGGCGACGTAGCCGAAGCGCTCGCCGATATGCTCGCGATAGCCGCGCTCCTTGCGCGAACGCACATAGAGGCGGATCACCGCGACCGGCGCGACGAGCCACCACAGCGCGCGATAGATCGCCCTCAGCATGAACGGGCTCCGTCGCCGGCGGCGATGCGGCGCGCGCTCAAACCAGCGTCCTGCCGGTCAGGCGCTCGAGAATGCCGAGCGGTGCGCATTCGCGGCGCACCATCGCGTCGACCGGCAGGAAGAACGTCTGCTCGAGCATGAACTGGCCGGACATCACAGCGTGAGAAGCCTGATCGGAGAAACATATCCACACGCTGCCCGGCGGAAACGGGATCGTCTGCTGCGAGCAGGTTTTCTGGTAGTCGAGATCGGCCTTCATGCTGTCGTGCAGGTTCAGCATCAGGTGGTCGTAGGCGCTGCGCGGCGACTTCGTCACGTGCAGCAGGTTCAGCAGCCACGCGGAGCCCGGCAGCTGCGGGCGGATCTTCGGCAGGAAGCGCTTCGCGACGGTCTCGAACGGCTCGCCGACGCGCCACACGCGCGGCTGCCCGGCCGGGTTCACGTTGGTGAACACGCGCAGGATGCGCTCGCCGTAGTTCGGCCGCGACGGGAACGCGTCGACGTGCAGCCGGCTGTCGTCCTTGCGCCACGACGTCTGGCGCGTCTCGACCTGCATCAGCCGCAGGCTCGTCGGCGCGACGCGCAACTTGCCGCGATATTCGGGAAAGAGCCCGTCGACCAGCGTGCCGGCCTGCTTCTGGAAGCGCGCGACCAGCGCGCGCACGGCCGACTGCGTGACGCTGTCGCCGAGCACGCCGGCGAGCGCGCCGCCGTTCGGCGCGAGGCTGATGTTCTTGCGCTTCGGATCGGCCAGCGCCGGATCGAGCAGCGCTTCCTCGCCGCCTTCGATCGCGAAGCGCAGATGCGGGAAATACAGCACCTTGCCCTCCTCGACCGCGGCCAGCAGCTGTTCGCGCGGCGTCGACAGGTTGTGTCCGCTCCAGTCGGCGGACGGGACTTCGATGATCTGGGATTCGCTCATGATCGGTTCGCGTGCGTGACAGGTATGGCGGGCATCACAGCAGACCGAAGCCCGCGAGCGCCGCCTTCACCTGTGAGATCGACGGCGGCTGCCCCGCCGTGCCGAGATTGACGACGTTCGGCGACCAGTAACCGCCGGTGCGCCACGCCGTCGCGAAATTGTACAGTTCGACCGTCGGGCGCTTCAGCGCTGCCGCGATGTGAACCAGACCTGTGTCAACCCCGACGGTCGCGGCCGCGCCGTCGATCAGCCCGACCACGGCCGGCAGCGACAGCCGCGGCGGCACGATCGCGGCCGCGCCGAACTCCTTCGCGAGCCGCTCGCTGGTCGCGCGCTCCGCGTCGTTGCCCCACGGCAGCACGAGCGACGCGCCGCGCCGCACCAGCGCCTGGCCGAGCTCGATCCACGCGGCGTCGGGCCATTGCTTGTCGGCGCGCGAGGTCGCGTGCACGAACACCACGTAGGGTACCGGCAGGTTCAAGCCGAGCGCGCCGACCGCGAGCGCCGCCGCGCGCGTATCGAGGCCGAAGTCGATCGGATCGGCCGGCGTCGGCGCCGGGTCGCCCAGCGCGGCCGCGACGAGCTGGCGCGAGCGCTCGACCACATGCGTGCGCGGCGCGATCGGCACGCGCTTGCGATAGAAGAAGCGCACCGGCCATTCGTAGCCGGCGCCGTCGGTGCGGTTGCCGAGGCCGACGAGCGGGCCGCGCGCCCAGCTCGCGACCCACGCGGTCTTGATGAGCCCCTGGCAATCGATCACGAGATCGTACTGTTCGGCCGCGACGCGCTTGCGGAATGCGCCGATCTCGCGCCACGTCGCGCCCGAGAACGGCTTCCGGCGCCAGCGGCGCAGCGAGAACGGCAGCACGTTGCGCACGCCGTCGACGAGCCGCACGAGGTCGACGAAGCTCTCCTCGACGAGCCAGTCGATCTGCGCATCGGGATGGCGACGCCGGATATCGGCGATCACCGGCATGTTGTGCACGACGTCGCCCAGCGACGACACGCGCACGATCAGGATCTTTTGCACGCTGAAAAAACGCCGGCGGATGGCCGGCGACAGGCATAAAGACGCGATTTTATCGCGCCGCGGCGCTCGCACAGACAAAAAGCGGCCGCATGCCGCTGGCATGCGCCGCTTTTGGGGGAAACGCGCGACGGCTCGTGCGACCGTCGCGCCGGTTGGCGGCCGTCAGGCCGCGCGCTCAGAACGGCAGATCGACGTCCGGCTTCGCAGCCGTCAGCACGCGGCGGAAATCCGCCTGGATGCGCTCGAGCCCTTCCTGTGTCTCCGCCTCGAAGCGCAGCACGACCACCGGCGTCGTGTTCGACGAGCGCGCGAGGCCGAAGCCGTCCGGATACTCGACGCGCAGCCCGTCGATCGTCACGACCTCGTCCGCGCCGTCGAACTTCGCCTCGCTCTGCAGCTTCTCGATCAGACGGAAGTTCTCGCCTTCTTCCAGCTTGAGTTGCAGTTCCGGCGTGCTCATCGCGTCCGGCAGCGCATTGAGCACCGCGCTCGGATCGGCCGTCGTCGCGAGGATCTCCAGCAGCCGCGCGCCCGTGTACAGCCCGTCGTCGAAGCCGTACCAGCGATCCTTGAAGAACACGTGGCCGCTCATCTCGCCCGCGAGCGGCGCACCGGTCTCGCGCAGCTTCGCCTTCACCAGCGAATGGCCCGTCTTCCACATCAGCGGCTCGCCGCCCTTCTCCTTCACCCACTGCGCGAGATGGCGCGTGCACTTCACGTCGTAGATGATCTGCGCGCCCGGATTGCGCGACAGCACTTCCTCCGCGAGCAGCATCAGCTGGCGGTCCGGGTAGATGATCTGGCCGTCCTTCGTAACGACGCCCAGGCGGTCGCCGTCGCCGTCGAACGCGAAGCCGAGTTCCGCGTCGGTGTCCTTCAGCGCCTGGATCACGTCCTGCAGGTTTTCCGGGTGCGCGGGATCGGGGTGATGGTTCGGGAACGTGCCGTCGATGTCGGTGAAGCGCTCGACCAGCTCGCAGCCGAGCGCCTTGAACAGACGCGTCGCGAGCGGGCCGGCAACGCCGTTGCCCGCATCGACGACGAGCTTCAGCGGACGCGCCAGCTTCACGTCGCCGACGATGCGCGCGATGTACTGATCGGCCACGTCGAATGCTTCGTACGAGCCGCTGCCGGTGTCGTAGCGCTCGTCGACGATGCGGCGGTACAGCGCCTGGATCTGCTCGCCGTAGATCGCCGCGCCGCGCAGCACCATCTTGAAGCCGTTGTAGTCGGGCGGGTTGTGGCTGCCGGTGACGACGATGCACGAATCGACGCGGCGCTCGCCGCCCTTCAGCGCGAGCGGCACGCTCGCAGCGAAATAGCCGACCGGCGTAGGCACCATCCCGACGTCGACGACGTCGACGCCCGCCGCACGCAGGCCATCGGCCAGCGCGCCGACGAGTTCCGGCCCGGACAGGCGGCCGTCGCGCGCGACCACGACGGCGTCGCCGCCTTGCGCGCGCACTTCGCTGCCGAACGCGCGGCCGATCGCGCGCGCCGTGTCGGCGTCGAGCGTCTTGCCGACCACGCCGCGAATGTCATATGCCTTGAAGATGGATTGGGAGATCATCAGTTCTCTCTCTGTTGCCTGCATGGAAAATTGTCTGGCCGCCTGTCGCGTGCGCCCGGCATCATACTGCGGGCCCCTCGGCGCAACGGACGGGACGGCTGGAGCGGCCCCGATCCCACTTATAATCGCGGGTTTTGATGACGCGCATCGTAGCCATTTTAATGCCTAGCCGTTCCGCCGCCGCCCACCTGCCGCCTCCGGGCGCTTTCCCGGCCGCCGCCAGCGCGTGCGGCCGCCGCGCATGCTGAAGCGATTCGGCAACCCGGACGTCGCGAAGGCCGTCGCGAACCTCGTCTGGCTCGGGCTCGAACGGCTCACGCAGATCGGCGTCGCGATCGCGATCAGCGGCCTTCTGGCCCGGTATTTCGGGCCGGACGTGTTCGGCAAATGGCAGTATGCGAATACGCTCCTCCTCGTACTGGCGCCGCTCACCTGGGTGTGCGGCGCCGAAATCCTGGTTCCGACCATCGTGCAGCGCGCCGGCGCGCAACCCGGCACGCAACCCGGCGCGGTGCTCGGCAGCGCGTTCGTGCTGCGCATCGGCGTGTCGGCCGCCGCGCTCGCCGCGACCTGGATCGCGATCGGCGCCGGCGCGTTCGACCCGCTCGTCGGCGCGATGCTCGCGGGCCTCGCGGTCACGATGGTGTTCCGCGAGCCGTTCGTCGGCGTGATCAACGCGTGGCTGCAGAGCATGACGTACAGCAAGCCGCAGCTCGTCACCAGTATGGTGACGGCGCTGGTCAAGGCGCTGCTCGTCTGGCTGCTCGTGCGCGCGGCCGCCGGCCCGGCCCGCTTCGCGTGGCTGTGGGCGCTCGAGGCCGCGGCGATCGGCTTCGCGCTGCTGCTCTACTACCGCCACCGTAACGGCGGCGCGCTCGGCTGGACGTTCGACAAGCCGCTGTTCAGGCACTTCGCGACGGCCGGCACCGTGTTCTGGCTCGGCCTGATCTGCATGTACCTGTTCCTGAAGCTCGACCGCCTGATGCTCGAGCGTCACGTGTCGTTCGCCGACCTCGGCCGCTATGCGGCCGCCCAGCAGCTCAACGAGAACTGGATCACGCTCGCGCTGATGCTCGCGCAGACCATCGCGCCCGCGTTCGTGTACCGCGTGCAGGACGTCGCGCGGCTGCGCCGCAACATCGTCCGGCTGATCGCGATGACCGCCGCGCTGATGACGGCCGGCGCGCTGGTGCTGGACGCCGCCGCGCCGCTCGTCGTGGGCAAGGTGTTCGGCCGCGGCTACGAGGCGTCGGTCGACATCTTCCGCTGGGCCGTCTGGCTGTCCGTGCCGGCCGGCATCGAGGCGATAGGCAATCTTATCGTTCTCAAATATCAAGCAAAATTCGTGTTGCTGGCGAAATGGGTGCTCGCGCTCGCGATCGCCGCGCTCGTCAACGTGCTCGCGATCCCGCGGCTCGGCCTGTACGGCGCGCTGGTCGGGCTGGCCGCGGGCTACGTCGCGGCCGCCGCCGTCAACTTTTATTACATCCGTATCAAGCTGCGCCCATGACGCCTTCCGATTGCCCGCCCCTGCTCGACGACGTGGCCGTGCTGATGCCCGCCTACAACGGGCACGACGACGTCGTGCGCACCCTCGCGTCGTTTCGCGAGGATGCGCGCGTGCACGTGCTGATCGTCGACGACGGCAGCACGCCGCCGATCGTCGCGCCCGCGCTGCCGGGCCTCGCGATCGAGGTGCTGCGCATGCCGCGCAACGGCGGCATCGAGCGTGCGCTCGAGGCCGGCATCGACGCGCTCGCCGCGCGCGGCTTCCGCTATGCGGCGCGCATCGACGCCGGCGACCTCGCCGCGCCGCAGCGGCTCGCGAAACAGCGTGCGTATCTCGATGCGCATCCGCGCGTGGCCTGTGTCGGCATGTGGACGCAGGTGGTGTCGCGCGCCGGCGAAGCGCGTTTCATGCTGACGCCGCCGGCCGACCCGCGCACGCTGCGCCGCACGCGCTTTCTGCGCTCGCCGCTCGTGCATCCGTCGGTGATGCTGCGCATCGACGCCGTGCGCGAAGTCGGCAACTATCGCGCGAAGTACCGCGCGGCCGAGGATCTCGATCTTTATTTACGGTTAATGCAACGTTACGATTGCGCGAACCTGCCCGAGCTCGGCCTCTATTACGAGCTCAACGAGGGCGGGATCAGCGCGACCAAGCGCCGCCGCCAGCTGATCTCGACGCTGTCGCTGCTGCTGCGTCACTTCAACGTGCTGAACCCGTACGACTGGGCCGGCCTCGCCAAGAACCTGCTGCATTTCGTGACGCCGTATCGCGCGCTGCAGCGGATCAAGCAGACGCTGTTCGCCGCGCGGCCGTCCGCGTAGTCCGCACCGGCTTTTTCGACGCTTTATTTTTTCTTTTTTTCATGTCCGCCACCTCCCCGCTGCGCATCGCGCTCGTCTGCAACACGGCCTGGGCGATCTACACGTACCGACACGGGCTGATCCGTGCGCTCGTCGCGCGCGGCGCCGAGGTCGTCGTGATCGCGCCGCACGACCGCACGGTGCCGCTGCTCGAACAGATGGGCTGCCGCTACGTCGCGCTCGCCGTCGCATCGAAAGGCACGAGCCCGCGCGAGGATCTCGGCACGCTGGCCGCGCTGGTGCGTCACTACCGCGCGCTGAAGCCCGATCTCGTGTTTCATTACACGATCAAGCCGAACATCTACGGGTCGATCGCCGCGTGGCTCGCGCGCGTGCCGTCGATCGCCGTCACCACGGGCCTCGGCTACGTGTTCATCCAGAAGAGCCGCGCGGCCAGCGTTGCCAAGCGCCTGTACCGCTTCGCGTTCCGCTTCCCGCGTGAAGTCTGGTTCCTGAACCGCGACGATCTCGCGACCTTCACCGACGAGCAGTTGCTCGCGCATCCCGAGCGCGCACGGCTGCTGCACGGCGAAGGCGTCGATCTCGAGCAGTTCGCGCCGGCGCCGTTGCCGGCCGGCCGCGGCCCCGTGTTCATCCTGATCGGCCGGCTGCTGTGGGACAAGGGCGTGCGCGAATACGTCGAGGCCGCGCGCGCGGTGCGTGCGCGCTATCCGGACGCGCGCTTCCAGCTGCTCGGCCCGCTCGGCGTCGACAATCCGAGCGCGATCGGCCGTGCGGACGTCGACGCGTGGGTTGGCGAAGGCGTCGTCGAGTACCTCGGCGAGGCGCACGACGTGCGGCCGCACATCGCG
Source organism: Burkholderia vietnamiensis LMG 10929 (assembly GCF_000959445.1). Taxonomy (NCBI): domain Bacteria; kingdom Pseudomonadati; phylum Pseudomonadota; class Betaproteobacteria; order Burkholderiales; family Burkholderiaceae; genus Burkholderia; species Burkholderia vietnamiensis. The sequence goes on from NZ_CP009631.1 coordinate 3,291,405, forward strand.
GCGGCCGACTGCGTCGTGCTGCCGTCGTATCGCGAGGGCGTGCCGCGCACGCTGATGGAAGCGTCCGCGATGGGCCGCCCGATCGTCGCGACCGACGTGCCGGGCTGCCGCGACGTCGTCGCCGACGGCGACACGGGTTTCCTGTGCCGCGTGCGCGACGGCGCGAGTCTCGCCGAACAGATGATCCGCATGATCGAGCTCGGCGCGCCGGGACGTGAAGCGATGGGCGCGCGCGGGCGCCGCAAGGTGGCCGCGGAATTCGACGAGCAGCAGGTCGTCGAACGCTACCGGCAGACCATTCATACATTGACCGGCATCACACTCTGAAGGAGCGCATCAGCATGACCGCTAAAGGCACCATCCTCGTGACCGGCGGTGCGGGCTACATCGGCTCGCACACCGCCGTCGAGCTGCTCGACAACGGCTACGATGTCGTGATCGTCGACAACCTCGTCAACAGCAAGGTCGAAGCCGTGCGCCGGATCGAGCGCATCACCGGCAAGACGCCGGCGTTTCACCAGGTCGACGTGTGCGACGAAGCCGCGCTCGCCAAGGTGTTCGACGCGCACCCGATCACCGGCACGATCCACTTCGCGGCGCTCAAGGCGGTCGGCGAATCGGTCGCGAAGCCGCTCGAGTACTACCAGAACAACCTCGGCGGGCTGCTTGCCGTGCTGAAGGTGATGCGCGAGCGCAATGTGCGGCAGTTCGTGTTCAGCTCGTCGGCGACCGTATACGGCGTGCCCGAGCGCTCGCCGATCGACGAATCGTTCCCGTTGTCCGCGACCAATCCGTACGGCCAGTCGAAGCTGATCGCCGAGCAGATCCTGCGTGACCTCGAGGTGTCCGACCCGTCGTGGCGCATCGCGACGCTGCGTTACTTCAATCCGGTCGGTGCGCATTCGAGCGGGCTGATCGGCGAGGATCCGGCCGGCATTCCGAACAACCTGATGCCGTATGTCGCGCAGGTCGCGGTGGGCAAGCTCGAGAAGCTGCGCGTGTTCGGCTCCGACTATCCGACGCCGGACGGCACCGGCGTGCGCGACTACATCCACGTCGTCGATCTGGCGAAGGGGCACATCGCCGCGCTCGATGCGCTCGCGACGCGCGACGCGAGCTTCGTCGTGAACCTCGGCACCGGCCAGGGCTACAGCGTGCTCGAAGTCGTGCGCGCGTTCGAGAAGGCGTCGGGCCGGCCGGTGCCGTACGAACTCGTCGCGCGCCGCCCGGGCGACATCGCGGAGTGCTACGCGAACCCGCAGGCCGCCGCCGACATCATCGGCTGGCGCGCGACGCTCGGCATCGAAGAGATGTGCGCCGACCACTGGAAATGGCAGGAGGGAAACCCGCGCGGTTTTGTATAATCCGCTGTCCATTTTTCGAGCGATCCCATGCTCAGCTTCGCGTCCGGCTTCATCGCCTCCCTGCTCGTCACGTTGTTCATCGTCCGCTACGCGCATCTGCACGAGAAATTCTCGGTCGACAGCGATCTGGCCGGCGTGCAGAAATTCCACGTGCGGCCGGTGCCGCGGGTGGGCGGCATCGGGATCCTGGCCGGGGTCGTCATCGCCGCGCTGATCCTGTCGCGGCGCTATCCGACGATCGCCGGCAGCATCCTCGGGATCGCCGCATGCGGGATGCCGGCGTTCCTGTCGGGGCTCGTCGAGGATCTGACCAAGCGCGTGTCGCCGCGCGCGCGGCTGCTGTGCACGATGGGCGCGGCCGCGCTCGCGTTCTGGCTGCTGGGTATCGCGGTCAAGCGCATCAGCGTGCCGCCGCTCGACTTTCTGCTGGGCTACGTGGCCATCTCGGCGTTCATCACGGTGCTCGCGGTCGCGGCGCTCGCGAACGCGATCAACATCATCGACGGGTTCAACGGGCTTGCTTCGATGGTGAGCTTCATGATGTTCGCGTCGCTCGCGTATGTCGCGTTCCACGTCAACGACCCGGTCGTGATGTCGGCGTCGATCATCATGATGGGCGCCGTGCTCGGGTTCTTTCTGTGGAATTTCCCGGCCGGGTTGATCTTTCTCGGCGACGGCGGCGCTTATTTCATCGGGTTCATGCTGGCGGAGCTCGCGATCATGCTCGTGATGCGCAATCGCGAGGTGTCGGCGTGGTATCCGGTGCTGCTGTTCATGTATCCGATCTTCGAGACGTGCTTCTCGATCTATCGGAAGAAGTTCATCCGCGGGATGTCGCCGGGGATTCCGGACGGCGTGCATCTGCACATGCTCGTGTACAAGCGGCTGATGCGGTGGGCGGTGGGGACCAAGCATGCGCATGATCTGACGCGGCGCAATTCGCTTACCTCACCTTATCTGTGGCTGCTGTGCCTCGTCGCGGTGATTCCGGCGACGCTGTTCTGGCGGCATACGGTGCATCTGTTCGTGTTTGTCGTGCTGTTTGCGCTCACTTACGTTTGGCTTTATCTCAGCATCGTCAGGTTCAGGGCGCCGAAGTGGATGGTGGTGAGGAAGGAGAGGCGGGGGCATTAAGTCACGCTGCCAAAACGAAAAAGCGTCCCGCGGGACGCTTTCTTCATGGTCGGCACTAACGCAGCCGAAGCGGCAGCCGAAGCGCGTGCGCGCTCATTCGTTCGATACCGCTCGCACCAAAGGCACACTCTGCAGCACCGGCGCGACGGACGGCTGATACTCCGGCACCCATCGCCGCAAGTCGCGCCGCACCTCGTCGTCGTTGAGCACGCGGTGCTGCATCAGCCACGGCAGCAACTCGTCGAGCAGGTGGTCCGGCACTTCCCGCGCACGGGCGATCCGCAGCTTCGGATGCGGCGTGCGCGTGGTCGTTTCGTCGTCGGCGAGCAGTTCCTCGTACAGCTTCTCGCCCGGACGCAGCCCCGTGAATTCGATCCGGATCTGCCCTTCCGAAAAACCGTAGAGACGAATCAGGTCGCGCGCGAGGTCGACGATCTTGACCGGCTCGCCCATGTCCAGAATGAAGATCTCGCCGCCATGGCCCATGCTCGATGCCTGCAGCACGAGCTGCGACGCCTCGGGAATCGTCATGAAGAAACGCGTGATCTCGGGATGCGTGACCGTCACCGGGCCGCCCTTCGCGATCTGCTGCTGGAACTTCGGAATCACGCTGCCGGCACTGCCGAGCACGTTGCCGAAGCGCACCGTCTCGAACTGCGTGCCCTCGCTCGTCTGTTGAAGCGCCTGGCACGCCATTTCGGCGAGCCGCTTGCTCGCGCCCATCACGTTGGTCGGGTTGACGGCCTTGTCGGTCGAGATCAGCACGAAATGGCGCACGTCGTGACGGATCGCCGAGCGTGCGACGCGGTACGTACCGAGCACATTGTTGCGCAGCGCCTGCCACGCGTTGAGCTCTTCCATCAGCGGCACGTGCTTGTAAGCGGCCGCGTGGAAGACGATATGCGGCGCATAGCGCGACATCACCTGATCGAGCAGCAGCGAATCCTTCGCGTCGCCGATGATGGGCACCACGTGCTGGTCGGGGAAGCGCTCGCGCAACTCCTCGGTGAGCCGGTACATCGCATATTCGGACAGGTCGAACGCGACCAGTTGCGCCGGCTTGAAGCGGAGAATCTGCCGGCACAGCTCGGAGCCGATCGACCCGCCCGCGCCGGTCACCATCACCACGCGGCCGCGCAGCAGCGCTTCGACGTGCGGTGTATCGATCGTCACCGCGTCGCGACCGAGCAAATCCTCGAGGTCGATGTTGCGCACCTGCGACAGGAAGCCCTGCCCCGGCATCAGGGCGGTCAGCGACGGCAGCACCATCGCCTTGATGCCGGCGCGCACGCAAAGCGTCGCGACGCGGCGCTGTGTTTCGACCGACGCCGACGGAATCGCGATGATCGCGTATTCCACTTTCAGCGCGTCGGTCCAGTGCTTCAGGTCGTTGAATGAACCGAGCACTTTATAGCCATAGATTTCGCGCCCGCGCTTGGTCGGATCGTCGTCGAGCAGGCCGACCAGACGCCATTCACCCGATCGCGACAGTTCGCGGGCGAGGCTCGCGCCGGCCGTGCCGGCACCGAGCACGAGTATCGGCTTGCCTTGCCCGACCAGCCCACCATACAGGTAGAACTCCTTCGTCGCGCGGTACAGCGCGCGGGCGCCGCCCATCGCCAGGAACAACATCAGCGGCGACACGAGCAGCACGGAGCGCGGGATGATGGGGGACGGCTGGAACATCACCGCGCCGATCATCACGATCACTCCGCCGCCGACGACCGCCTTCGAGATCCGGACCAGATCGGGGAGGCTTGCGAACACCCACAGGCCGCGATACAGGCCGAACACGTGAAACATCAGCGCGTAGACGGGCAGCACCCAGACGAGCGCCGTCAGCGCGCCGCTCATGAAGTCGGACGGCACGCTGCCGTTGAAACGGACGAGATAGGCGAACAACCACGCGGTGGTGACCGCCGTCAGGTCAAACAGGAAAGCGCTCAGCGAAAGCCATGATGCCTTGGTTCGCAACATCGGCAGGAAACCTCAAGAGTTATTTTCGGCAGCCGACTGAAACCGGCGCCAACGCATGTCGATCAAGAGTCCGATACATGCCAGGACGCCGTACCATCCGAAGAACGCCAGCCACTGCTGCGGTTCCGGGCGGCCCTTCGCCCACAGAGCAACGATTATGCCTGCGAGCATGATGAGGTACCAATAAAGAGCGGTCCGGCGATGACCTACGCCCGCGCGGACCATCCTCTGATAATAGTGCTCCCGATGGGCCTGCCAGAACTTTTCTCCGCGTAACAATCGTCTCGAAAGTGTTACAGATGCATCCGCAATAAAGGGAGCGAAGACGAGCGCGGGAAACCAGATCGGCCACACGTTCCCTCGCCAGCCCCAATAGCCGACGGCACCGGCGAGGAATCCGAGCGGAATCGAGCCCGCATCGCCGAGAAAGAGCCGGGCCGGATGGAAATTCAGCAGAAGAAAGCCGAGCGCGGCGCCCGAGATGGCGGCGCCGGCGACGACCAGATCCGGCGACGGTCCTGGGCCGCCGAGGGCCGCGATCGCAAGTGCGCCGAAGCCGAACAGCGCCATGCCGCCCGCGAGGCCGTCCGCGCCATCCATGAAGTTGTACAGGTTCGTCAACCAGACCATCACGAAGCCGATGCCGGCCAGCAACCACCACGGTGCGTCGGCCGGATACACCGCGAGCAGCGCGACGACCGCTGCGAGGTGCGCCGAGAACCGCACGCGTGCCGGCAGCCCGCGCCGGTCGTCGATCTGCGACATCGCGGCCAGGCCAGCGGCGGCGGCCGCGATCAGCCACAGGTGCGGCGCCAGCGCGAGCAACGCAACGACGCAGACCGGGACGATGCCCCACCCGCCGACGCGCGGCGTCGGCAGCGTATGGAGCGAACGGTCGTTCGGAATGTCGGTGGCGAGGCGCCACGCCAGGCCGGTGGCGAGCAGGATGCGCAGGATGGCCGTCGACGCGATGGCAGCGGCCAGCGCCACCGCGGCCGCCTGCGGCCACGTGGAGAGGGTGAAATGCATGTCGGCTATTGTTGTGTATCGCGCAAACGATACCATGCAGCCGTCGCTTCGAGGCCCTGTCGTGTCGTGTAGGGCGGATGCCAACCGAGCACACGGGTGATTCGGCCCGTGTCGAGCTGGAGACTGCCCGTCAGGCGGTCGATTGCCGCCCGGCGGCCGGTCAGCGCGCCAACGACACGCAGCACGGCAGACGGGACCGGAATCAGGCGGGCCGGCTTGCCCAGCGCTTCACCGACCAGCCGCAGCAGGCCGGTGACCGACGGTGCGTCGTCGTCGGCCACGTGGAAGCATTCGCCCGCCGCACGCGGATCGATTGCGCATCGCAGTAGCGCGTCGGCGAAGTTGTCGACGTAGACGATGCTGCGGCGGGCTGGGATTGAGCCGAGCGGTAGCGGCATCCCGCGCGCGACGGCGTCCATCATCTTCAGGAAGTTCGCTCGGACGGCAGGACCGTAGACGAGCGGCGGACGAACGATCACGACGTCGAGCCCGTTCGACGCACCGAACTGCGCGAGTTCGCGCTCCGCGCGCAGCTTCGAGCGACCGTAGGCGTCCTGAGGAGCGGGGGGCACCGCTTCCGACAATGGCGCGCCGCCATCGCTCTCGCCGACCGCCTTGATGCTGCTGGCGTATACGATGCGGCGCACGCCGTGCCGGCGCGCGGCTTGGGCGAGCCGCATGGTGCCGGCGACGTTGGTCGCGTCGAACGCGGCGTCGGGATCCGGCGACTCGTCGCGCATCACGTGTACGCGAGCGGCCAGATGTATCACGCAGTCGGCGGCCAGATCGGCGGGCCATGCTTGGTCGACACCGTCGAAATCGGCGGCGTCGTGCACCCATTCGCGCACGCCGGCGACAGACCCGCCCTGGCGCCTGACCAAGGCGGTGACGGTGTGCCCGGCCTCCAGCGCGCGCCGGCAGACCGCGCGCCCGACAAAGCCGTTTGCGCCGGTGACGATGAGGTGGCTCACCACAGCCTCCAGCCGAAACGGTTGTAGAACTTGAAGGCCGACGCGGCGAACATGCGGATGTGCGCGAAGCCCTTGCGCGACGCGCCGCCGCCATGGTGGATCACCCGCACCGACGGGACATAGGCGACGCGCGCGACGTCGTGCGTGCGCAGGCTGAGGTCGTAGTCCTCGAAGTAGAGGAAATAGCGCGGATCGAAGCCGCCGAGTTTCTTCAGCACTTCGGTGCGGAACAGCATGAAGCAGCCGCTGACGATGGGCGGGTCCCAGACGATGTCGTGGTCGTTGATGACGTCGCGCATTTCGTAGTGGGCGAGGCGGCGAGAAAAGAGACGACGCAGAGCTGATGGGGCAAATCCTCGAATTGCGAGATCGACCAACGTCGGGAAACGTCGGCAGAGATATTGTGGGCAGCCTTGTTCATCGCCGGTCCGCGCTGCCAACAGTCCTGTTTCGGGGTGAGACCAAAGAAAATTTAGCCCCGCGGTTAATGCATCCGGGTCTAGATCGACATCGGGATTCAGTATAAGGTGGGCCTCAGTCGCCAATTGCTCGACTGCGAGATTATGCCCACGCCCATAGCCGACATTCCCGTGACCGGTAATGACCTCACATTCGATGCTATGTGCTTGTGCAATTTCCAGTGGCCCCAAACCCGAGCCCAGACCACCATTGTCAATGAGATACCATAAAATTTTCACTTGTGGAAACGCAGCGCGCAATTGATCACATGCAACACCAAGCGTCGACAACGTTCCCGCGAGCTCGATGAGATTTTGTCGATAAACTACGATTGAAACCGACAACCCTCTCTCCCGCGAAGCGCTCCGCCCCCCTATATCCATTGCAGCTCCAACCAAGCAGTTACGGGGTTAAATCACCTTCCGCCGCCCAAAAATAAAACAATGAGATCAATCAACCTAACACCCGCAGTTCAAATTGGTTACGAAATCGGAAAATTGATATTCAAGGACACGCGTGTCCCGAGCAATGCTGAAGTCTCGCGCCCGTCACGGCCAGCTCCAAAAACGGGCCGCGAGCGGCCGTAGCGTTCAGGAATTGCCACCCTACGCAGATCAAGCGCACAATCGCAACTCCCCTGTTTATCCCAATTAAGAGACTCCCTCGTATCCTGCCAACACCTGATCCACGGCGCCGAACATACGAATTTGCCCCTTTTCCAGCCACAGCGCTTTGTTACACGTCTTACGAATAATTTCGTTCGAATGCATCGCCAACACAACAATTTCTGCGCGATTGTGCAGATCGTCCAGCCGAACACGGGCCTTTTCCTGAAACGACGCATCCCCAACGCCGATCACTTCGTCGAGGAGGAGGATCTCCGCGTCAACCGCAGTTGCGACCGCAAACGCCAATCGCATGCGCATCCCACTTGAGTAGGTTCGCAGCGGCAGATCAAGGTAGTCGCCAAGATCGGTAAATTCGGCAATTTCATCCTGCTTTGCCCGGATTTCCGAATCGGTCATCCCAAGCAAAAGCCCGCGCAGTCGGATGTTCTGGCGGCCAGTCGAGTTGTCGTCCATCCCCAAGCTGATATCCAATAGGGGAACAGCCTTCCCTTCCGTTCGGACAGTGCCAGATGTTGGACTGTAGATACCCGCCAATAACCGGAGCAATGTAGATTTGCCCGCTCCGTTTGGGCCGATTAGACCGACCCGATCACCCGCGTCTAGCCTCAAATTCACGTTATCCAATGCGCGGACAACGACAACACCGTCCGTGTCCTCCGCGATCCGGTTCCTTCTGCCCATGCGCATCACTCGCTTCTTAAGCGATCGCCCTTGAACATCAAAGATAGGCAGATCCAACCCCACGTTTTCCAGCTCGATAAAAGTCATGTCGCCTTCAGCAAACTTGCATTAAACCCAATAAGGAATACGCTTGAGATACCGCCCTGTGAGCCACAAGGCCAGTGCCCAGCCCAACAGGGCCATACCGCCAGTAATGCCCCAAGTCAACGCCGATGGAATTTCTCCCGTCAGCGGCCCCCGAACGAGATCGAGCAAATAAGCTAGCGGATTAAAAGTGACGATCCACGAAAACTTACTGAGTGAACGTGGGCGGTACATGATTGGCGTAATGTAAAAGGCGACCTGCAACAGCGCGCTAATGATTTGCGGAAGGTCACGAAACCGAGCCGACAACAATCCAGCGACCATTGCAATCCAGCACGCATTTAACAAATAAAGCGCCAACGCCGGCAGCAAAAAAAACATAGCAGCCCAGCTCTTCGTCCCGAATGCCATCAACAGCAAAGCGATAATAATGAAGTTATGAGCAAATACGATAAGATTTCGCCAAACGATTTGAAAGACAAATATGAGCTTTGGGGTGGCGGCTTGTCGAATGTACGCTGCACTACTGATATAGACGAGCCCTCCGTCATTGACGATCTGGGAGAAAAGCGTCCACAAAACAATGCCGACACTCAGGAATGGCAAATATTCCTTCAAATCCATCCCAAACAATGTCCCGTATACCGCGCCAATCGAGCCTATCATGACGGCCATACTGATGGTAAGCCAGAAGGGGCCGACGGACGACCGAGCATAGCGCTGGCGTATCTCAAGCCAACCAAGCAGCGTCCAAAGTCGCCATGACCGCAGGCTTGCTCTAAAATCACTTAATGCAATTGAAAACATAAGTTGATGCTTTACGACAGTCGACAGAAAGGGAATGAATGGCTTCGGTGGCCTGAAACGTGCCGGAGTTCTGCATTGTGGCGCGGAGCGAGCATCGGGCCATCCGACGGAATCGCGTGCAACTGTACCATGCGCACCATCCCCTAGGGCACCCGAACTGTTACACTTTGTCGCTTCCGGCGCGACGATTTGGTGCCCCTGATGTCATCGCGGGCCATGCTATGTCGCGACATACCGACCACGCGAACGCAGGCGATGCATCAAAACCAACGCACACAACGATCCGATTGCAGCGCATCGAGGCTGTCCTGGGGAAATACGACCGGAACTATCCGGCGACTGTCCAGTTGGCGCGGGCCTGCAAGTCGCAACGCATCGCTGCTCATGTGCCGGCGTAGACCGATGTCGGCCGCCGTCAGCCCCGCTCCAGTTCGAGGCATCCGCCAACCAACCCGGGTAGAGCGCTATCACGCTCAAACGATCAAATAACAAGCTGTTACGCCGTCAACCTGAAACACCGAGACTAGACGGTGGATGTAAGCATTGAAACCGGGCGGTCTCAAGAATCAAGTGCAACGTTTAGCCAACCCGGTGGCAGCCAATTCCATCGCCATGGCCTCTTCGGGGGTTTTCCAGTTGAGGGTTTGACGAGGGCGTCCGTTCATCAGCTTGGCAATATCGTTCAACTGCATCTGGGTCACGCCTGACAGGTCCATTCCTTTGGGTAGAAACTGGCGCAGCAGGCCGTTGGTATTTTCGTTGCTGCCTCGTTGCCAAGGCGCGTAGGGATCCGCGAACCAGATATCCAGATTCAATCGTTCAGCCAGCTCGACATGACAGGTCATTTCCGATCCGCGATCGTAGGTCAGGCTTTCCCGCAGAAAGGCCGGCAGCTTCTTCATCTGGCGCGTGAAGCCTTCCAGTGCATCCTCGGCCGTGCAGCCATCCATGCGGCACAGCACCACGAAGCGCGTCTTGCGCTCGACCAGTGTGCCGACGCAGGAACGATTGAAGGCCCCCTTGATGAGATCGCCTTCCCAATGACCGGGCCATTGGCGCGTTTCGATTGCCTCGGGCCGATGGACGATGCGAAGTTCTTCCGGCACAAAGCTCTTGCGGGCCAGCGTCTTGCGTGCGTTGCCACGCACCGGTTTCTCCTGACGCAGGGCCTCAATCATGGCCTGCTTCAAGCCGCCGCGGGGATGGGTATAAATCGCCGCGTAGATCGTTTCGTGGCTGACTCGTTGCTCGGGGTTGTCTGGATGCATCTCGCGAAGTCTCGCAGCAATTTGCTGCGGCGACCAGCACCGATAAACCAGATCGTGATGCACCCGCCAGTACAGCGTGCTTCCTGCTGCCAGTTTCGCCTGACGCCGACTTCGCTCGCGGCGCGTCCGATAGGCTCTGGCCGCGCTTGTGGCGTCATAGCAGCGAGGCGCTTCCGTACGATTGCGCGCCAGTTCTCGTGTGATCGTCGACGCGCTGCGGCCAAGCAGCCTTGCAATCGCTCTGACGCTCGTGTTCCGGGCCTTCTCGATCATGATCACCGCGCGCTCTTCGGCGCTCAGATGCTTGTAATTCGTCATCGCAACACCCTATCTCATCAAAGGTGTTGCACTTGAAGCTAGAGTCTAAGCCGTGTCGAATCTATAAATGTGCCGCCAGCACACAACCGCGCACAAACAATTACACAACGACTGCACCGGGCGCGATACCCGTGCAAGCCTTGCTCTGCGGACCGATATCGACTGGGTTCTATCCATATTCAGCCGTCAATTTGCAATCAGCGCCGCAGCAATAATCACACCAGATCCGGCTCACTAGAATTGAGTTTCACCGCACACCTTGCGTTGAACGAGACATGCATCCGCAAAGCGCCTTGCGACCCGAACAGAGGCTGCCTCTACCGGAAGGAAAGCCACGGCACCGAGGATTGACAGCGGAATGGTTGTTAATATAATGCAGATTGCCGCAACTCGCTTATCCACACCACGGGAGTTCAACTCGACAATGGACCACGAAGTAAAGCTCAATATAACAAACATATGAGTCAGATACAGCGGAAAACTAATGGACCCAAGAAATCGGGACAGGCGCACTCCGAAGAAACGACGAGCTGACGCATACAGCGATATTGCAAGAACTAGAAGCCCTTCCAGCACGGAGAGAAAGCGGGGATCTCTTGGATATGGCGTATAAATTGACGCTACAATGCATGACCCCACTACTAGCACAAGGAAATATGGTGCTGCGACATCAAGCAGAGTCCGCCCTCGCCAATGATAAAGTTCTGCCAACATCATTCCAAATATAAATGCCAGTAACGGACTGTTCAGCAGCGCACATACCAGCGCACAGGCAACGTAAGCAATCCACCTACTTTCCTTTCCGAATAGCGCAAGCACGCAGCAGACAAGCATTGAACCGTATAGCTCGATACTCATCGTCCACAAAACGCCATTGTATGCACGCTGCGGGTCATAAGCAAAAAACACGTCAAACAGTGCAAATTTAAGACAATTAAAAAGCGATACCGATAAAGTAAATGCAAAATCCAACCATGGGCTTCTTACCACAACCGCGGCCTCATGATTAAAGGTCAATCCCAAATCAACCAGCACAAATCCGATCAACGACGAAGCGAGGACCGGCAACATTAACCTTGGATACCTTTTAATCGCGAGCGACGTCAGGAACCGGATATTGCCCGTCTCCAGATATCCGCACGCGAGAGCAAAACCAGATACCACAAATAATACGTACACCGCGAAGTCGCCGTCGGTCGGAAAGAGCAGATACCACCTCCTTAAAGTCGGATCTGCAGCGATTAAAACTCCACGAATAATGTGGGCCAACAAAACCATTATCGCCGCCCCCCCTGAGACCATCGAGGAATAATGTGCGAGCCGGGGTCCGAATGTCCATGGGGAAGAGTTATAGAGTTGGATCCACGAGTCCGAAGGAGCAACTCGCGGCTTGCGTGGGCTGCCGGTCATATGATGGCAACGCAGTATACCTGCGCCGGGCAACGAATCGATCAGACAGCAAAATTGTGGATGCGAGTCATCCAGCCTCGTGCTAGTCGGACACAATCACGCGTGCATGCTCGTCCGCCGAGATCTCGCGCATGTCGGCCAACGGCACGCCCAAAAACACAAACGGCAAAGCCGAGGCCCACCATGATTCGCGTCATTTCCGCAAGCATGACGGAACCAATTCGTCGCGCCCCACAAGCGTCACAAGTCGCCCTCTTCACGCCCCCTTCCCCCTCCGCCCCGATCGTCTGACGCATGCCATGTGCCCAAGTATGCTCAACCGGACCGTTGAGATGAATGAACGCCCCCTTCCTCGTCCCGGCATCGTCCAGTGCTACGTTCAACGGTCGCCGGATGATATATTTGCCCTCTTGAAGTTAGTTGATACAAGCATACGGGGCGGGACAGGGCGGCATCGCCAGATCGGCAGCTCCGCTAGGATCATCAACTCGACACTAGCCCAGAGCGGCCGACCTGTTCAGCCTGGAGCGACCATTCATCCATTGAACCCAGACCGTTTCCCGGCCTCAGGGAATCGATGTCCTTCACGCCAGACGACTTTGTACAAACGGGCACCTATGACGACCGACTTATTTCGCTTCCGCGACCCACTTACCTTCGATCAAATTTCCGCAGCGCAGCTTGACGGACAGGATGAGGGCGTATGGATCGCGCCGCCCGGGACGTTAACTTGTCGTCTACGTGTCCCACCAACATTCCATGATTTCCCAAGCGGTGAAAGCATTTTCACGGACTTGTCAACCCGTCCACCGGTTATTTATCCCCCGGTATTCGCCTTAGCGCGCAACAACGTCACATTGGCGGGCTACAGAACCATGCTCGGGCAGGATGGAACGTTCTGTATGGACGAAGCATATCTCGATCAAGCGGCACAAGAAGCCGCACTCAATCGGCTATCCGCGTTGGACGAGTTCAACAACGAAGCGACCGGCCTCACGTTGATTAACGATAACCGCGAATTCTCATTCAGTCATCACGATCGCCCTGTTATCGAGCACAAGGGGACCGCAATTCTACTTTGCTCCACCGAACCATCTAATTATGGCTCCTTTCTTTTCAGAATTCTCCCGAAACTGAAGACGATGCAAGAAGCCGGCCTTGATGGCCCCATTATTGTGCCCGTCTATACTGACTCGACGCGCGCATTGCTTTCGTTAAGTGGCATCGATGGGAGCAGGATCGTTCCGCACTACGCAAACGCCCTATATAAAATCGATCGCGCAATTATGCTCAGCTTGCGCAACAATCAAGCTTACCTGGACGAATCCAGTATTGATTTTTATACGAATCTCCGCGCCCGACACGGCGAAGATCCCCGCGGGCGGAAGCTATACATCACCCGTAGAAATTTGGGTAATGCATCGCTTGCAGCCGGCGCGCGCGTTATGCAGAACGAGGGGGAACTTATTCAGGCTCTCGAGTCACATGGCTTCGAGATTGTCGAGCCCTCGCGTTTGTCCGCCCTCGAGCAGATTCGACTATTCTCCTCGGCGAACATGATTGTCGGCGCCTCGGGATCTGCAATGTTCAACGCTGTGTTCTGCCACCCGGGGACCAAGTTGGTCGACATCGAATCGGAGCCACACTGGATTCATGCACATATGTGTTTATTTGGCTCCCTCGGGCTAAATTACGGGATTTTCGAAGGTGAAACCTATGATCGTGATTTCGGGGCTGCGCACAAACCATTCTCGATCGATGTCGAATCGCTGGTTGCCCGAGTACTCGAATTCGATCGAACATCACAATAATCACCAATGTGGCGCCTGAGAGGGAAACGGACTGCACTCGAAAGAAGGCATCTCTAAATATCGTCACGAAATTACGTCGAAAATTTGCTTGACAACCAATAGGCAAACACCATGACGCTTTTCATACACGACTTATAATATGAGTAACCACATAATTATTGCCGGCACGGGCCGGGCCGGCACCAGCTTCCTGGTGCAATATCTAGCTGCATGTGGACTGGAGACGCACCTCGCTGCGAATCCGGACGACAGGCTCGACGAAAATGCGAATGCCGGTCTCGAAGACACACCGATTACGGGTTACGCGCTACCATACGTTGTGAAATCACCTTGGCTATACGAGATCGTAGACGATCTCGTCGAAAGATCAGATATCAAAATTGATGCCGTCATCTTGCCCATGCGCGACATCGTCGAAGCGGCCACGAGTCGCGTGATCCTCGAGATGCGGGCACGCTATAGCAAAGAGTATCTCGCCCCTCAGATAACGCGGTGGGAAACGTGGGGAGAAACCCCCGGCGGCGTCGTTTATTCGCTGAATCCCGTCGATCAAGCACGAATTCTAGCACTCGGCTTTCACGAGACGATCCGCGCCCTCGTCAGAAAAGATATTCCTATTATTTTCTTAGACTTCCCTCGTCTAGTGGGAGATGGAGCATATTTATGGGGAAAGTTGGAGCGCATTCTAAAAGACAAAACCGACAAGATGCATGCAATGAGGGTTCACGCCGAAATTGCAGACACGAGTAAGGTTCGGGCCGGGAAAGAAATCTGCGAACCCGCCATGCAACGCGATACAGCGAGTCAATTTGGTGAGATTTCGAGACCTAAAATTTCATATCCATCCCATGACACACTGGATCGCGCGGCCTTGTTGCGGGAGCTGGAACGTCTGCGCAATCGACTCAACTCGATGACAAATGACGCAACGCGCTTGAAGGAAGAGTCCGCGCAAGCGGCAGCAATCGCAGAGCAGGCATCCATGAAAAACAAAAGCCTCCAATCACAATTGGAGATGGCCAATCAACGCGAAGCCCGCTTGCGTGATGATGCGCATGCCGAAATAGAAAACTGCAAGGCTCAATACAGCGCTCAGAGCCATCAGATTTCGAGCGAGTTGCAACAGGCATACGAGCAGAGAATCGCCGCAGACCGAAGTCAATTCATCGCGAAAATAGAGTTGCTGGAACAGTCTATCGCGGCACTGCGAGATTCGACATCTTGGCGGGCTACCCGACCTCTCCGCCGGCTTGCGGAATGGATACGCCGTACTTAGCATCCCCCTCCGCCACTGCTTCCAGCGTCTGACGCAAGAAAAATGTAACGTCACTGGACAACGGATTGGCGATCGCAACACTGGACGGCAATCCCCCCTCGGACAGGACTATATGACTTCACCAGCACATTCTTCCCGCCTTATTCTCGTAGCAGCACCGCCGCGCAGCGGCGGCGCCGAATTAGCAACTCTCCTAAAGTTACTTGGCATTGGACAACCGATCGCTAATTCTGAGCTGGCACACTCAGTCTACGATAAGCGAGCCTCGACAGTTGCCGAGTTTCATCAGTCTTTATTCACAGCGCTCGCATCGAAGTGGGATGATCCGGTCCCTCTACGCGAAGAATGGATCCGAAGCTCCGCGGTTTGCTTATGCTCAGATCAAGTGACAGAGGCACTGCGCGCCGACCTGGACGGCTATCGTGAAGCTGCCTTGTATGACGTAGGCATGTGCCGCTTGCTGGCGGTTTGGTATCCGATCGCAGAGCGAATGAATCGAACCGACATCACGGTAATCCCGATTCGCCACCCTAGTGAAACCGCCGAGTCCCTCTGGCTTCGGGACGGACTTTTCCGAGCGCACGCCCTGCTCGTCTGGCTCACTTCGTTTGTGTCGATCGAGTATGCATCGCGAGGTCGAAAACGCGTCTTCCTGCAGTACGACGAACTGGTCGGCAATTGGCGCGCCGCGGCTAAGGGCCTCGCAACCTCTATGGACATAGTATGGCCCCGCGATCCGGAGCGAGCTGCACCGGACGTCGATCGGTCAGTGAAAGAGATGCGATCGAATCGGCCTCTACGGTCTCAATCCCTAAATGGCGCGGATACGCTGAGCAGCGTGGTTGAACGTGCATGGAAAGCCGCAATTCTTCTTGTTGCCAACGCATCCGATCCGGATGCGCTACAACTAATGGATGCAATTCGCGAGGATCTCGGTCCGGCTTCGGAGCTTTACGGAAGCGTAATCATCGAATTACAGGCGAAATATGCTCGAGATTTAGCGTCCCAATCTCGCACAATTCGCGAACGCGATAGTGTCCTTGCTGACCGGACAACAAGGCTTGTCGATGCCGAAATGCGGTTCGTGAAACTTCACCAGCGGGCGGAAAACAGAGAGAAGGAAATTTCGAACTACGAATCCCGCGTGGCTCAACTGACCGCAGATTTTTCGGCCGCCGAACGGGAACTCCGATATAAAGCACGCGAGCTTCATTCAATGCGAGAACTCGTCAATACTTTGCGTGAGAAACACGCCAACGCAGGAATCGAGCTCGAGCAAAAGAACAACGATTTTACAAACACGGAACTCAATAAACTCTCAGCCCAGTTGCAGCTAGCTACAGCAAATCTGCAAAAACTACAGCAGGAACACCAGCTTTCTGTTGACGCGCTTCGGGCAGCTGAAATTGAACTCGACAATATGCGCGCGTCGACAAGCTGGCGAGTTAGCCGGCCATTGCGCTCCGTCGGTCGGTCAATACCCCTCGGCCCGCGCAGGATCATGAAAAACATTTTGCGGGCAGGTTGGCGTACTGCTACCCCCTGGCGCAATGCCGAGCGTCGTCGCTTGGCGGAATTAGCGCGGACGGGAACGCTCTCTGCCGTTACATCGGCAGACGTACACAGTCCAATAAAGAACATCAGCGGTACCACGTGCGCAACCGCTATGGATGCACCGTTGATTAAGACTCCGCAAGTGACTGTCGGTCCCGACGATCTGCATATAGCGAACCTGATACGCGACAGTGAGTTCTTCTCCGCGGAAACCTACGACGGTCAGGCCCATGCACGCGAGATAGGTATGGACCCGGCACTTCACTATGTCCTGTATGGAGAAAAGCAGGGGTTGATGCCATCGGATAAATTCGATCCCGTTTACTATGGCGAGAGATATCCCGACATCGTGGCATGGGGTGGAAATAGGCTCAGTCACTATATCGCAAGGGGGCGAGCGGAACAGCGATACGGACTTCCGGTGACGGATACGGAAATCCTTCCAACTAACACCTTGAATCCGGATAAGCCGACGGTC
Source organism: Burkholderia vietnamiensis LMG 10929 (assembly GCF_000959445.1). Classification (NCBI taxonomy): domain Bacteria; kingdom Pseudomonadati; phylum Pseudomonadota; class Betaproteobacteria; order Burkholderiales; family Burkholderiaceae; genus Burkholderia; species Burkholderia vietnamiensis. Next base: position 3,308,655 of record NZ_CP009631.1, read on the forward strand.
CTCGTGATCGCACATGAAGCATCTCGAACCGGTGCTCCAATACTCGCCTGGAACATCTGCCGGGCCCTGCGCGCTCGCGCCAATGTCGTCGCGGTACTCATGCGTGGTGGTGCACTTGAGGAGCCCTTCGCCGAGGTCGCGGATGCCGTCGTGGGGCCACCGATCGCAGATGTATTCAATCCGGCCGATGGTCGGAGATTTGGGCATCGCCTTGCCGATACATACAAGCCGCTGTACGTAATAGCGAACAGCGTCGAAACGCGTTCACTCGTTCCGGGGCTAGCAGAATACGGAGTGCCCGTCGTCGCATTGGTCCATGAGTTCTCTGGCTATACGAAACCAATTGGTAGTCTGCAACGGCTTTATGAGCAGGCTGCAGAAATCGTATTTCCTGCTGACATCGTCAAGCGCTCGTCGGAAAATGACTATCCTGCACTGAGGTTACGACATGCTCATGTGCTACCCCAAGGGCCATCTGAAGTTCCAAAGTCCAATATGTCGAAATCATCGGTTCCATTGCCGAGAAAAACCTGCTCCGTGAAGGAAAAGCTTCGCCCTGAGGAAGCTAAGAATTCGTTGTTGGTCGTCGGCATGGGGTTCGTCGATTGGCGAAAAGGCGTGGACTTGTTCGTGAGTGCGCTTACGGCGCTCGCCAGTAGAGCCCCTACTGTCGACGTTCGATTCGTTTGGGTGGGTCATGGATTCAAAGTCTCTGACAGACTAGACATCGCGTCATATCTTGCCGAACAGGTTGAACGATCGGGCATCGGCGACCGTTTCGCATTTCTCGACGCCGTTGAGAATGTTGAAGACATCTATGCTGAAGCTGATGTCTTGTTTCTTAGCTCGCGCCTCGATCCGCTGCCCAATGTGTCGATTGACGCTGCGTTGCGAGGAATCCCGATTGTGTGCTTTGCCGATGCAAGTGGCATGGCCGAGATCTTGATGTCCGACGAGGCAACCCAGGAACTGGTGGTTGCTCATCTGGACGCCGGCGCCGCGGCAATCGCGATCGGGAAACTCGCTACCGATCGAAATAGACTTAAACAGCTAGGAACTGCGGTACAAAAACTGGCTCGCGAACGCTTTGACATGGAGAAATATGTCGAGCATCTGGATCGCCTCGGAAGATCAGCAGGCATCGGAACAAAGCAGGAACGAGAAGATGCGCGACTTATTTCTGATGCGAATCTCTTTGATGCGCCGATTTATCTAGGCCCCCTCACGCAATCTACCTCCATCTCAACAGCGATCGAAATGTATGTGACGCAGTCGAGCAAAATCGACTACTCGCGCATCCCTGTCTCTGGCGCATATACACGGCGACCCGTCGCCGGATTTAATCCATACACCTACGCCCGAGCACGCATGGTCGGCAGTCAAACCAATAGATATGGCGATCCCTATGCCCACTATCTAAGGCAGGGAAGCCCATTGGGTCCATGGAAGCATCCAGTTCTCCGTGTTGAGGAACTGCAACATGACAGCGCACCGACCAATCTCAGGGTCGCATTGCACGCTCATTTCCACTACACAGACCATGTTGAAAATTTAATGCATGCGGTTTTAGCCAACTCGCATCCATGTCGGCTTATTATCACCACCGACACGGACGCAAAGGCAGCCGAAATTAATATAATAACCGAGCGATACGGACTACCTGCGGATATTCTCGTACTTGAAAATCGAGGACGAGATATCGGACCCTTCGTGCATGTGCTTGGTGAAATCGGTGATCAATATGATGTTTTGGGACACGTACATGGAAAGCGCAGCCTGTCCACGTCAAACGTAAATGTCGACTTTGGAGAGCGGTGGCGTGTATTTCTCTGGCAACACCTCATCGGCGATAGTATGCCAGTGATGGATATGATTATTCGCGCCTTCCATGAAGAGTTGACTCTCGGGCTAGTATTTCCGGAGGATCCTCATCTGATTGGATGGGAAGAGAATTTCGAGGTCGCAAAAGACTTAGCGAAGCGAATGCAATTGAAATCACCGCTCCCCGAAACGATCGATTTCCCTGTTGGCACGATGTTCTGGGCTCGCCCCGCCGCAATCCGCCGACTCTTGGCTCTGGAGCTCTCTCCACAAGATTATCCAGAAGAGCCGCTTCCCACGGACGGGACTATGCTGCACGCACTCGAGCGCCTACTCCCGATTATTGTCGAGGATGCGGGCTACCATTTCGCAACCACGTATCTACCACGGTACGTTCGATAACGACAATGTGAAACAGGTGAGGCTGAAGCCTCACCTGTTTCATTGAAGGCACGGAGTTAAAATTTACCCCAATGCCCGACCTCACCAACACTATATGCCGGGCAGCCCAGCGAATCGCCCCTTGAGATATGCGATATATCTCGAGAGCCCCTCTTCGAAGCTTATCGTCGGGTTCCAGTCCAACAAAGCCTTCGCCCGAGCGATATCGAGAACGCTTGCCGGAACATCAAAGCCGCGCGACGGCATAAAGCTCACATCAAGCGGACGTTCTAGAATATGAGCAAGAAGCGTGATCACCTCTCTGAGCGATACCCCCCGTCCCGAACCTATGTTCACAACTGGTTCAACGACATCAAATCGTGATCGCGGCGCACACATTGCCGCAATGAATCCAGAAACTGCATCGTCGATATAGATGTAGTCTCTAATTGCACTACCATCCCCCCAAATTTCTATTTTCTGATTAGCAAGTGCTCGGGCTGCAAAAATCGACGCCGCCCCCAATTGACCATTTGTATTTTGTCCGGGACCGTAAGGATTGCTTAGACGAACAACGCGCGCATCAACATTCCAGGTCCGTTGATATAAGGTTGCGTATTGTTCAGCCGCTACTTTCGACGCCCCATAAGCCGTCAAGGGGCGCAATGGGTGGTGCTCCGGAATAGGTAGCGTCTCAGCCACCCCATATACTGTGCCACCGGATGAGGCGAATACCAACGGTATATCGGGACACTTACGCAGTGCCTCAAGCAACCGAACCGTGCCGATAAGATTAGTTTCAAGGTCTCCGACAGGATCCGAATTCGCAAGACTCGGTACCGTCGACCAGGCAAGATGAAAAATACCTGAGCAACCTTCGATAGCCTCGCGCCATTCGTCCACATGGGCATCCATTCGCAATCGCCCGTTGCTGGACGAGTTCTGCGGAGTATCTGCTTTGGAGTTCGATACTCTAACAGCATGGCCGTCAGAGATAAGACGCGCGACGAGAGCGCGCCCCAAGAACCCGGTGCCGCCGGTCACCAGGAAGATCTTCTGCTGAGCCAATGACGCACTGCTCGAATTAGTCTGCTGGCCAGTTATCCGATCTATAGTTTGATAAGACATTAGTTAAATGACATCCTTGCTGGCATCCCAGCCTATCGATCAAAATGACATCCCAACGTTAGCTAACGGCCCCAATTGAGACAATACGTTAGCTCGACAGAATCAGTGGCCCATCCCTGCCCAGCCAATTCAGTGGGGCCGCACCCCAACATGCCTGCGACAAACCGTTCGCACGCGTCACAATGATCGGTCAATTTGATGCATTCGCCGCAATATACCGTCAAGCGCCCCGAAAAACATAGCACGGCAATATCTTGGACGGGGAGACACTAGTAGAGAGTAAAAAAACGCAAACTGGAATAACCGATAGGCGTGTACCGCGCGCCAAGTCCAGCACATTGGGGTCGCTGCCAGCAGCCGAATTGTGTTGCGGAACATGTAATACATGCGAACCGGACTGTGCACGGGAACCGCACGCCAGCGAATTGCCCACAGCCGAACTATTCGATCCCCCAATTCGTGGTCTAACCTCGCCGCGCAGACACCGAACAATGCGTAACCGGCGGCATTCGCTCTCAAACACCATTCGGTATCGACATGATCGATGAAAAAAGACTCGTTCATTACGCCAACGGACTTAAAAACCGAGCGATGTATCAGCGAACCTGACGCGATTAGAAAATCTGTCTTGATAACAGGGCATGTTTGGGAGCAGGTCACCCGACGTACACGCCACTTGTCGAGACGAACGAATGGCCACAGTGCACCGGTGCGCGCGTCCTCGCAAACAGGACCAACAGCACCCACGACATGGCCATTCGCGCGCAATGAAACATCTGCTCGCAGAAGCGCGTCCACCATCTGCTCAAATGGCACGCTATCATGATCGAGGAGGAGGACGTAGTCGGATCCATTTCGGATTAACTCTGCTATGCCAGTGTTTTGCGCGCTCGCTATGCCCCTATTTTCGGAAAGCTCAATAAAGGTGGCATTGTATCTACTACATAGTGACGCCACATTCGCCACAAGTGCCCCCGAAGATCCGTTGTCTACAACTACTATCCGCTCAACCTGCTTGCCGACCGCCCTTAGTACCGCCTCCAGCTTTTCGATGTTGGGATGATAAGTAATAACAACAGCACCGACCCGTGCGTCGACGAAGTCATCGCACCGGCGTCCGATTTCTATTTCCGCGAGCTTTCGGCCTTTACTTACTGCGTTCATTGCTCGTCCAGTACTAACACACCGCGCTTCGCATATCGCATCGGATCTAGGGGCCTATCGACATCAGCAGTAGACGCGCTATAGAAACCGCTATAACTAGCCGAAAGTGAAAAGACGCGCTCAATCACATGAGCGAGCGTTGCATCCCGCTGCCCCGCCTCCCGCTCAAACTCCGAAAGTTGTATGCCAAGCTTACGCAAACCGTCAAATGCTGCCGGTCTAAACCAAAACATCGTCCCCGCAAAAAATCCGAGAGACACATCTCCATCAGCAATTCCAATGCGCGAGGCAAGGGCACGCAACCGTATCTCGTTACCTCCCCAAAAACGGGAATTAGTGAGAAACGCGTCTTCCGGCCCGACAATTCCGCAGGCCGGATTTCGACGAAACGCATTCGCGATCTTCAGTACACGGTACGAGTTACCAAGCAAACTTTCAAAAAGACTATTTCTCCACGCCCGTCCCTTGGCGCTATATACGCTCTTTTTTGAATGCACTTTGCAAACACAAAGATATCGACTCAACAAACCCGAGTTAAGCAGCGTTATGAATGGGCCCACATCCCTGCCAGTGTTCTCATGTATGTAAGGAAACACCTTACGGCCAGGTCCGGCGAACGCTCTCTTGGCCTCTAAGTATCCTCCGACATTTGTCACTGAAACGAAAACGTCAACAGGCGCCACGATGTTGTTAAGATACTCGTTGATCTCCCCTGCCAGATCAACGTGATATAAATGTACAACAACTGCTATCTCCGCTCGAAGACTCGCGGCATTGATCGAGGAAAGCTGAAACTCAGGCAGTATTGCGTTCACCGATCCAGATTCAACAGTTCGCTTGGCGTCGTGTCGAGGCGAACCATTACGCAACCGGATCATTTCCTCTTTAATTTCAGCAGCTCGCGCCTCGCCAACAAGCGACGCTAGATTCACAATACGCAGTTTTTTCGGATTATCGCGGAGAACCTCGCACTTCACAAATCCCAATTGCGACGCAATTCGATCCCACAAATAGTGGGTTAGGTTGGACGCTTTTACTCGACGCCAATTCACCAACTCCACTATAAACTGAATCGGCCAAATGGCTCGCCGGCGCCCCGCAAGTCGCCATGCGACAACCAAATAATCCAGAATCGTCGGCTTGAATGCTGAATCAACGCGAGCCCCTTCGGCGATGAAACGCTGCGTCATACCAACTTCGTAATCTAGAATTATTTGCCACTTATCATCGACGACGCGCATCTCGCGCCAGAATTTAAAAAACGCTGGCGACAGCAGCAGCGACTTCCTGAACACGACAAAGTATGACTGCGCATGAGGAACAATTTGCCGAGAAACGGTCATTGCCCACATATCGCAACGCGCCTTCGCCATCCGCTCGAACACATCAAAAAAACCATGCTCGCGTACCACATAAATACTATCATTGACGATGATCAATTCATCATACGCCCAGAGATTCTCAATTGCCTCGATGCCGACCTTGAACGAATAAAAATCGTAACCAATGTTGGGTCGAGTGATCAGCGTAATTCGTGAATCACTCAGGTCCATCGCATTTGGGCGCGCCCCCGTGGACACTACGATAAGGCGATCTGCGATTTGCAGTAGTTGCCCCATCAATCGACGAGTGCGCAGAGGAAATTCTCCCGCCGCGTCAAAGTGCGCCATAACGGCGATACGCTTAGCCCTCGTCATCTTACAGCCCTGTACAAACGTGCGGCGGCTCGATACAAGCGAGGATATCGAGCAAGCACACCTCCTACCTTAAGCTTCAGTCGCCTCGCTGCGGCAGTTTCCTCCCTGACCATGCGGTGTCTCGACTGAGCCGCAACCAGGACGACATCTCGCTCAAGATCCGCGCGCTGATCAAGCAACTCCGCAAGACCATCCTCACCAACTGCTCGGGCGAGCTTGGGATCCGACATCAAAATACGGCGAGTGTCGTCGATTTCATCGACGGCCGCCTTAGTAGCTTCTAGATAAGCAAGTCCATGCTTCAAATCGGGCTCAAGGTGACACCCTTCCCCCCACTCGTTCCAAGCGTTGACGAACAAAAATTGATGCTCGTCACCATTATTCTCTTTTGTGAATTGGACAAGCTGATGCAACCAGAATCTGTACAGATCAGGGGATGAATAAATAATTGTATGAGGATTGTTCTGCCGACGTGCAGTGTTATCCCATGATGGAATAATCCCCCGATACCACAGATAATCCTTTGTAGTACGTTCCATCGATTGAGCGATTATTTTCCTATAATCAATCAACCCACCAACAAACTTCTCATTCAACAGCTGCGGAAATTTGTCAGGACGATTTTCGGGCCCAATAAATGTATGCGGAGGAAACTCGACCGCGGCATCGAACCCCCATACACGTGGATCTTCGATTCCATAAAATTGCACGGCGCAGAGGTGCAAGTCGGGGATGCCGTGCTTTCTGGCAATTTCTCGCCATCTCGAAACTGTGGCTTTGGAATCCGGGAAAAGATCTGCACGGTAAACCAACAGCATTGGCTTACCGTCTACCTTTATGGCCCGCCTGTCTTTCAAAATTGGGATCAAATCCTCAATAAAATGACGATCCTCTTCTTCCGTATGGATTTGCTCTAATAATACATCTTTTTCTTGGCCGTCCCACGTCCGCGTCCAATTCTCGTTCGCCCAACACACACAGAACGGAAACTCAATATCGCTTGCCAGAAAATTATTCAACGGAAGCTCTAGAATGCGGCGGCCATTGAACCAGTAATAGTAGAAGCAAAAGCCATGGACGCCATAGAGCGCAGCATATTCGGCCTGTTGGCGAATGGTGTCCACGATTCGCAAATCGTAGAATCCAAGATCGCGCGGAACATGTGGTTGATAGTGACCAACAAAGTTAGGTTTTGCCTTCGCGACGTTGGTCCACTCGGTAAAACCGGGGCCCCACCACTCTGAATTCTCGCGAACCGGGTGAAATTGCGGCAAATAAAAAGCGATCGGCTTGATCTTCGACATATACTCTGTTTCCTGCACTTCTCTTTCGAGTATCCAATACTGCGACGCAACATCGGATAACGCGACATCCGTGCCTCATTGCATCTATTTCGGGCCGCGGGGGCGCACCAATTACGGTGTTACGGCAGCGCAGCCGCTGAAAATAAATCCCCCAACACATTGTTCAATGCGTCGCGCCAATCCAACTGATGCAAGTCGAATCGTTTCATCAGTTTGCTGTTGTCTAGTAGAGAATTAAGCGGCCTACGCGCCGGCGTCGGATATTCGGAAGTCGCAATGGACAGGATTCGCTTAGTAACGATCTCCGATGGTGAGTGGAGTCGAGCCGCCTCTATAATCGCCTGCGCAAATCCGTGCCACGTCGTGGCACCAGCGGCTGTCAGGTTGAACAAGCCGCTCTCGAATGCCGCTGAACGGCGCTCCCGCATCGCTTGGCTAACAATATGTGCCGTTGCATCCGCGATCATTCGCGCGGAAGTTGGAGCACCCTGTTGATCACCGACTATGCTTAGTTCTTCTCTTTCTGCTGCAAGGCGTAATATCGTACGCAGAAAATTCTTGCCGCGCGAACCATACACCCAGGTCGTACGAAGTGTCAGCCAATCGCCACCCTCGTGAAGAATTGCTTGCTCACCAGCGAGCTTGCTACGCCCATACGCGTTCAATGGAGCTGCCGCGTCAACTTCGGTGTATGCCGTCTTCTTCGTACCGTCAAAGACATAATCAGTCGAATAGTGGATGAGCAGTGCATTGATATCGCGCGCAGTACGAGCCAATTCTCCGACTGCTGCACCGTTGATCTGCATAGCCACATCCACTTCGCTTTCAGCCTTGTCGACCGCCGTATAGGCTGCAGCGTTGACGATAACGTCTGGACCTATGCGGGTGACAGCGGTTGCAGCGGCGCCTGATGATGCGAGGTCCAGTTGCTGCCGATTCAACGCAAATACTTCCCCCAAGACCGACATGCTGCGCTGCAATTCCCAGCCAACTTGTCCGTCGCAACCTGAGATGAGAATTTTCATTCATACACCTCACACTCGTCGAGTCGCTTGCCTGCGGCATCCTTTGCAGCCAACTGCGGAGTCACGTCGAGCGGCCACTCAATCCCCAGTTGCTCATCGTTCCAAAGCAGCGAACGTTCAAACTCGGGATACCAATAGTCCGTTGTCTTATAGAGAAATTGCGCGGTGTCGGATAACACTACAAATCCGTGCGCAAAACCGGGGGGCACCCACAACTGGCGGTGATTCCCTTCCGACAACTT